>NZ_JBITTJ010000007.1:96071-384339 GCF_044541845.1 Streptomyces sp. NPDC085481 | reverse complement strand
ACCGGCCCGAACACCGCCCTGTGGCTGGAGTCCATCCAGCGCACCGGCTACGCCCGCAACGGCTCCACCGACGCGAGCGTGTCGCTGAACCCGGTGCGTTTCGAGCCGAACACCGAGGACATGCCGAACCGCGTCAAGGCGGTCAACCCGCAGCGCCCGGGCTTCTCCCGGCTGCGTATCGCACGTGTCATCAACGAGTACGGCGGCGAGACCGTCGTCACCTACAAGCCCATCGAGGGCAAGTGCCTCTCCGGCACCGGCCTCCCGTCCAAGACGGACACGGCCGGCCTGAAGGCGAACAGCGAACTCTGCTACCCGTCGTTCTGGAACCCGGACCCCGAGGTCGAGGACATCGACTGGTTCCACAAGTACGTGGTCCAGTCGATCGAGGAGCTCCCCAACGTCGACGGCGCGTACGCGACGAAGACGGCGTACGAGTACAAGAACCCCGGCTGGCGGTTCGCCGAGGCCGAGTTCACGAAGAAGTCGACCCGGACGTGGTCGCAGTTCGCGGGCTTCGAGCAGACCACGGTGCTGACCGGCGCCGAGGACCCGGCGATCCACAGCAAGCAGTCCAAGGCCGTCAGCCGCTTCTTCCGTGGCATGGGTGACAACGTCCCCGTGAAGGACGTCCACGGCAACGTGATCAAGGCGTCGGACGGCTCGACGGTCTACGACCGTGAGGCCTTCGCCGGCCGGATCTCCGAAGAGCTCACGTACACGAACGCGACCGATGCCGACACGGACTGGCTCAGTCGCAGCGTCACGATCCCCGAGGCCACCGAGCTGGCCAAGCGCAACCGCGACGACGGCCTGGACCCGCTGAAGGCCTGGCGCGTCACGGAGCCCGAGGAGATCGCGTACACCAAGTCCTCCGGCACCAACTCGGACGACCCGCGCACCCTGCGCGAGGTCAAGACCTTCACCACCTTCGATCCCACCTACGGTCTGCCGACGCAGGTCGAGGTGCTCGGTGACACCGGCAAGACCGGCGACGAGTCCTGCACCAAGCTGGAGTACCTGCACAACACGGGCAAGAACCTCATCGGTCTGTCCAAGCAGGTCCTGGTCTCGCCGACGCTCTGCGCGAGCGCCAACTGGGCCGACCTGTCGACGCTCAGCAGCGCCAACCGCACCGCCTACGACGGCGCCGCCTACGGCACGGCGCTCGCCGCGTCGACCCGGGGTCTGGCCACCGAGTCCTGGCAGCTCAACACCACGGGCACCGGCTTCCAGACCAACGGGACCCGGGGCTTCGACGCCGTGGGTCGTGTGATCAAGGAGACCGACCCGGACCAGATGGCCCAGGCGTCCCCGAAGTCCTCCACGATCACCTACGAGCCGGCCATGGGCCAGGTCTTCAAGATCACCATGACCAACCTGCTGGGCCACAGCCAGGTGCAGGAGCTGGAGCCGGGCCGCGCGGTCACGCTGAAGACGACCGACGCCAACGGGTACGTCAGCGAGGCCGTGTTCGACCCGATGGGCCGCCTGGCCGAGGCGTGGGCCCCGGGCCGTACGCCGTCCCCGTCGTCCGTCCCGGACTTCCGCGCGGTCTACACGATCCCCGCGGAGGAGACCGACCCGAACGACCCCACGCTCAAGATCCGCAAGCCTCCGTACGTCACGACCTATTCGCGTGGCTACGAGGACCGCGTCGAAACCTCCGTCACGCTGTACGACGGCCAGGGCCGTGAGAGGCAGTCGCTGGAGGAGGCCGACAACGACGCCGGCTACCTGGTCACCGACACGCTGTACAACAGCTCCGGCGAGGTGTACCAGACCAACAACGCCTACCTGACCAAGGAGGCGAAGCCGGGCGAGCTGTTCACCCCGCTCGCCGACACCGCGATCCCGAACATCACGCGGTACGACTACGACGGTCTCGGCCGCGTGGTCAAGGAGACCCCGTACCTCAAGAAGATCACGAACACCCAGACCGGGGAATCCCAGTCGGTGGCGTTCGAGGAGCGGGCGACGAAGTACGAGTACGGCGAGGACTGGTCGAAGGTCATCCAGCCGGAGGGCGACTCGTCCTACCGGGTCTGGACCGACGCGCTGGGCAACACCGTCCGCACGGACTCCTTCAACCCGGCGGCGCCCGGCGGCTTCACGTCGACGCGCTACGAGTACAACGCGCACGGCAAGGCCGTGAAGGCGACCGCCTCGGCGGACCCGACGCACCCGTGGTCCTGGACGTACAACCACGCCGGCCAGATCGAGACGGCGACCGACCCGGACTCGGGCACGAGCCGTACCGACTACGACAACCGCGGTCGTGTCCTGACGGCCACGAACGGCCGTGGCATCAAGGTCTGGAACAGCTACGACGAGCTGTCCCGGCCCAAGCAGCAGCGTCTGAACGACGCCAACGGCACCGTGCTGGCGGAGTTCACGTACGACACCGTCCCGGGCGGCAAGGGCATGCCCGCGGTCGCCAAGCGCTGGACCGACGGTCAGCTGTACACGCAGTCGGTCAACGGCTACACGGACGACTACCAGCCGACCTCGACCACGCTGTCCCTCCCGCAGTCGATCGTCGACACGTGGGGCTTCAAGAAGGACTACACCTACAACTACTCGTACTCGGACACGGGTGCGCTGGAGGAGACCACTCTTCCCGAGGTCGGCAACTTCGCCTCCGAGAAGCTGGTCGTCCGCTACAACAAGGACGGCAAGCCGCTCTCGATCTCCGGCAAGGACTGGTACGGCTCCGAGACGACCTACTCTCCGTACGGCCAGGTGCTCCGTTCGACCCTGGGCGCGCAGCCCTACCGGGTGTGGACGCAGAGCTCCTTCGACGAGGGCAGCGGCGCGCTCCAGGAGCAGTCGGTCTACCGGGAGCAGAACACCGCTTCCCTGGTCGGCGGCAACCTGGTGTCGAACCGGGCGTACTCCTACGACCCGGCCGGCAACGTCACTTCGGTCCAGGAGAAGTCCGTCGGGATCGAGGAGCGTCAGTGCTTCGTCTACGACCCGATCGGTCAGCTCAAGTCGGCCTGGACCTCCAAGGACCAGACCACCTGTGTCAACCCGCGCAACGCCGACGGTTCGCTGAACAGGAACACCGACGGCACGATGCGGGTCGCCTCGGGTGCTGACAGCTCCGGCTACTGGCAGGAGTACGAGTACGACCTGCTGGGCAACCGCACCAAGCTGACCGAGAACGACCTGACCGGCGACACCACCAAGAACGCCGTCACGACGTACGCCTACGGCAAGAACGCCGCCAAGGACCAGCCGCACACGCTGACCAAGGTGTCGAAGACCTACAAGACCCCCGCGGGGGCTCAGGTCACGGCCGAGGCCACGCGTCTGTACGAGCTGACCGGTGAGACCAAGTCGATCACCTCGGTCCAGAACGGCGACAAGCAGGACCTCACCTGGACGTTCGACGGCAAGATCGACCGGATCACCGGCCAGGGCAGCGGTGGCAAGACGCCGTACGTGGGTCTGGGCCAGAAGTGCCTCGACCTGAAGTCCGGTCTCGCGACCGCGGGCAACGCCGTCCAGCTCTACCAGTGCAACGGCACCGTGGCGCAGGCGTGGCACTTCGACCCGGCGCCCGGCCAGGCGGACGCCAACCTCGGCACCCTCGAGGTCTACGACACCTGGTGCCTCCAGCCGGCGGCCAACACCGCGGGCTCGGCGGTGCAGCTGCAGAAGTGCAACGGCTCGGCCGCACAGCAGCTCAAGCGCAACACGTCGGGTCAGCTGACGCACGTCGCCTCCGGTCTTTGCCTCGCGGTGCAGGGCGCGGCGAACGTCAACGCCACCCCGATCGTGCTCGCCACCTGTGACGCCGCTTCCACGGCCCAGCAGTGGCTGCCGCAGAACGACACCCGTCACATCTACGCCCCCGACGGCGGGCGCCTGCTGACCATCCAGGGCAAGCAGGCCACGCTGAGCCTGGGCGAGGCCCAGATCACCGTCCAGCAGGGCGGCGTCCTGGTCCGCACCGAGCGCTACTACGCGGCGCCCGGCGGCTCGGTCATGCGCTACGCCAACGGCACCGGCAGCCCGGCACTCGTCGCCGTGGCCTCCGACCACCAGGGCAGCGCCTACGCCGAGATCGGTCTCTACAGCGGTCAGCCGGTCCGGGTCCGCAAGCAGGACCCGTTCGGCAACCAGCGCGGCGCCGACACGGCGGGTCAGAACGTCCAGACCCACCAGGGCTTCCTGGGCAAGATCAGGGACGACGCCTCCGGCTTCCAGCCGCTCGGCGCCCGTCTCTACGACCCGGTCGTCGGACGCTTCATCTCTCCCGACGCGATCGTCGACATCAACGACCCGCAGCAGTCCAACGGGTACACCTACGCGCAGAACAACCCGGTCACCTACGCGGACCCGTCGGGCGAGTCGATCGTCCTGACGGCCTCGGAGCAGGCCGCCGCGCTCGCGGGCGCGGGTCTGTCGGCGGCGCAGGTCGCCGCTGCCAAGGCGATGCAGGGCAAGTCCCTCACCTCGGTGATCCTGTCCGTGGCGTGGGAGACGCTGAAGGACTTCATCGGCATCAACGACGCCATGGCCTGCTTCGGCGGTGACATGTGGTCCTGCGGCAGCATCATCCTGGACGCCATTCCGTGGACGAAGCTGGGCAAGATCCCGAAGGTCCTGAAGGCGATCAACCGCACCATCGACGCCATCCAGTCCTTCAAGGCGGCGAAGAAGGCTGCCGAGGCCGTGCTCAAGGCGGCCAAGGCCGCCGAAGAGGCAGCCTTGAGAGCCAAGAAGCTGGCGATCGAGAAGGCCAAGAAGGAGGCCGCGCAACGGGCCAAGAAGAAGGCTGCCGAGGCCGCGAAGAGGCGAGCCGACGCAGCGGCCGCCGCGAAGCGGAAGACGGGTAACCCCGTCCACAAGAAGGCCCAGGCCAAGGCCGCTCCGAAGTCCTCCTCCCACAGCGGGGCCGGCAAGCACAGCGGCGGTGGCAAGAGCTCCGGCGGCGGGGGCGGCGGCAAGTCCGGCGGCTCCTCCCGTAACAACGGCGGCTCGAGCGGCAGCGGCGGTGCCGGAAAGGTCGAGGAAGGCGCCACCTGTAACAGCTTCGTGCCGGGCACGAAGGTGCTCATGGCCGACGGCTCCACCAAGCCGATCGAGAAGGTCAAGGCGGGCGACAAGGTCGTCGCTACCGACCCGGAGACCGGGGAGACCCGGATCGAGACGGTCACCGCGGAGATCAAGGGCCAGGGCCTCAAGCACCTGGTCAGGATCACCGTCGACGTCGACGGCGCCAAGGGCACGAAGACGGCCCAGGTCACCGCGACCGACGGCCACCCGGTCTGGGTGCCCGAACTGCGCGAGTGGGTCAAGGCCACGGACCTCGAGTCCGGCCAGTGGCTGCAGACCCGTTCCGGCAGCCGGGTCCAGGTCACCGCGATCGAGCGCTGGACGGCGGTACAGGCCTCCGTCCACAACCTGACCGTCTCCGACGTCCACACGTACTACGTGCTGGCGGGTGCCACTCCGGTCCTGGTGCACAACTGCAACACGGCCCTGGGATGGCAGAACAACGGCAAGCTGGACGAGTGGGCGCACGCGCCGGAGAACAAGTTCATGACGTACTCCACGTCGTCCGCCCAGGACTACGCCAAGATGGTGGAGAAGGACGCCGCCGACCCCAACGTGACCCTGCACATCAACATGACGGGGTTGCAGGACCATGGCTCCTTCTTCGACGCCGCCCAGCGTGGTCTCCACGCCGGACAGGCCGGACACGCTACCGACTTCGAGATGTCCCTGGTCGCCAGGGCGCTGGCCAACAACCAGCGCTCCTGGGATACGGTCAAGTTCTACTTCCCGGTCGGGGACAAGATGGTGGAAAGAAAGATGGACATGCCGGATCTGTCGAAGCTGGTCGGTGACATGAGCCCGGTCAAGGGGCCCATCCTCGGCAGCAACTGCATCCACTGCTGAGGAGCGGAATGATGGATGCCCGTCACCAGGGCCTGTACGCGGACGTGGCCGCGCTCGGTGGCCTCGGACCTGCCATGGAAGAGGTCGCGCGGCAGCGCGGGCACGACCTCGGGTACCTGCCCCAGCCGGAGGTCGTCAGGATCCAGACGTCACGCGGTGTCGTGATGGTGGACCCGGCCGACGGGGAACGTCTGTTCCTGCTGGGCATCCACATTCCGGGCCACACCTGGCCGATCGGCTCCACGGACGACCTCGGGTCGGTCGTGGAGGCGGTCGTCGCCTGGCGGGACGGACTGCCGTACGACGAGTTCCAGGCGCGCTTCCCGTTCGCCCGGCTCGACGACTTCCGCCGGTCGGTCGACAGCGGTGAGCCCACCGCCCAGGCGTGGGCCGAGCTGCTGTCGACCGACTACCACCGGGCGCAGTGGCCCCTGCTGCGTCTTCTCCACGCGGACGAGACGCTCCGGGGCTGCTTCCCCTCGATCACGCACCGGGCGGTCCGCCTCCGGGTGGACGCGCTCGACGCGGGCAGCCGGCAGGTCCTGGTGTCCGAGGAGGAGAGTGAGCGGTACGAGGTTTTCGCCGTGGGGGTGCCCGGGGCCACCTGGGTCCCGGTGCCTCCCGGTGAGCTGACCGACCACGTGCGGGAGCTGCTCAAGGAAGAGTGACCCCGTCCGACCCGTCGAACCGAAGCCCTGCCAGGCCGTGCCTGGCAGGGCTTCGGTGTGTTCGCCGGCGGCTACGGTCCCGTCATGGACAGCGATGTGATCGTGGTGGGTGGCGGGGTCCGTGCCGGGGTCGTACCGGGTGGGGCTCGCGGCGCGGCTTCCGCTGATCGACATGCCGGTCCACCTGGAGTGGCTGCGGGGGCGGTTCGAGGCCGCGGGCGGGGTGTTCGAGCGGCGTGCCGTGACCGGGTTCGACGAGCCGGCGACGCGGGCCCGGGTGGTCGTCGACTGTACGGGGCTCGGTGCCCGCGAGCCGGCCGGTGACGATCGGCTGCGGGCGGTCCGGGGGCAGTTGGTGCTCGTGGAGAACCCCGGCGTGGACACCCGTTCACCGCGGCCGACGGAGTCACGGTCGCCTGGGGGTGTGCGGAGCGGGTGGCGGAGCTGGTCGGTGGGGTGTCAGAGCACCCGCCCGGCAGGTCGTCGAAAACCCTGCCGGGCGGGCGCCCGTCGGCCGTTCAGCCGACCCCTCAGCCCGGGAAGGGCTTCGCGTGGCCGTTCTCGGCGTCGACGCAGTTCTGGATCTTGTAGTCGAGAGCGTCGGCCTGGGCTCGGGCCTTGCGGGCCTCGCCCGTGGCGCCGAGCTGCTGCAGCCTGTCGGCCTTGGCGCGCAGCTCGTGGGACTGCTGGCGCATCTTGGGAACGTCGCACACGACCGTCTTGCCGGCGGCCTGGGCCGTCGGGGCGGTCACGGTCTGCCCGAGCAGCAGGCCCCCGGCCAGCAGCGTCGTGGCGGCGAGAGCCGACAGGGTACGGCGCAGCGGCGTCGCGTTCTTCATGGTGTCACTCCGACTCCCGGGCCGTGGGGACCCGTTCGTTCAGGTATTGGTCAATACCGGTGGGTAACCATACCTTGGAATGATCAAGAACCACCCCGAACCGGACCATGGTCACAATCCGCTCAACAGGTCTCCACGCGCTCTCCGCGAGTGAGCCCGTATCCGGCCCCCGGATCGAGCAACAGCGCCACCAGAGCCCGCTGCGACTGCCGCAGCGGTACGAGCGCCCCGTCGCCCTCCCTTCGCACGACGACTCCGTGCAGCTCCAACTCGTCGCGGAACTCGACGTACTGACCCTTTGTCAGTCGGTAGGCACAGGGCGGGTCCTGGAGGATCTCGGCCGGCTCGGCAGGGTCGTTGTCGGCGCCGCCGAGCAGGATCGGGCCCCGGTCGGCGAGGCCGGTGTGGCGGGCGAGCGCGGTGGCCGCGACGAGCCCGCCGCGCCGCTCGTCGAGGTAGTCGAACGCGCCCTTGAGGGCCTCCCGTTGGGTGGTCACACGGCGCCGGTGGTTCAGGGCCGGGTCGTCCTGCTCCGCCTTGTCGAGGGCGTCCACGCGGGTCTCCACGAGCAGGCCCACGGAGTGCTTGACGCCCGCGGTGTTGCGCAGGATGCGCTCCTGGCCGTCGCCCGCGACCTGCTTGACCGGCTTGCCGGTGAGGGGGTCGGTCCAGATGCCGTAGATGCCGGTGCTGAACCCGGCGAGTCCGGCGGCGGGCCGTACGTACGACTCGGACAGCGTCCGGGACTCGTCGTGGACGCGCGGGTCCGTGTTGAGGTTGCGCGGCCAGAGGGCGAGCAGGTCCTTGTCGTAGTAGGGCGGGGTGGCGCCGTACTCGTGGAGGTCGTAGATCAGCTCGGGGCGCCGGTCGCGGATGACGGCGGCGAGCGAGCGCGCCTCTGCGGTGCGCAGGGTGAGGTGGTCGCGGTTGACGTCGACGCCGTCGGCGTTGCCCCGGGTGCCGGCCTGGCGGCCGTCGGGGTTGGCGGTGGGGACGACGAGGAGGGTCGTACGGGTCAGGAAGCGCCGGGTCGCCGGGTCCTGCCCGTACGCCAGGTCGCGCACCGTGCTCAGGCAGGCCTCGCGGCCCGAGGGTTCGTCCCCGTGCTGGGAGCAGATGAGCAGCACGGTCGTGGTGCCCGTACCGAGGGTGGCGAGCCGGAGCGGGCGGCCCTGCCCGGTGGTGCCGACCGTGCGGACCGAGACGCGGGGGCTGCCCCGGTCGACGGCGGCGAGGAAGGCCGTCTCCTCCGCCTCGGTGGTCCAGCGGGCGCCGTCGGTCGTCTCGAAGCCCGTTCGCGGGGGCGGCGGCTGGGGCGCGCTCCCCGCCGCCTCGGTGGGTGTGGCGAGCAGGGGCAGGCCGAGGGCCGCCACGGCCACGGCGAGGGTGAGCGCGCGCCGGGACCGGACGTGTGGAGTGCGGGTCATCGGACCTCACCGGGGATCGGGGCGCCGGTGCGCCGGGGTGCGGCGGCGCCGGTGTCACCGGACTGAACGCCGAAGGGCGCCCCCAGGTCACCGGCCCGGGCGGCCGTCGCCCGGTCGAAGGAACGGGCGCCGCCGAGCAGCGGAACCGAGGCGCGGGTGCGGGCCAGGTCGAGGGTGACGGTGGGCGTGGTCGACGGAGGGTCGAGCAGGTCCTTGTCGGTGCCCGCGACGATGAGGGCCAGCCGGTGCCCGGCCGGGACGACGTGGTCGGTGGCGGCCAGCTTCAGGGTGAGGGTGTAGGGCCGTCCCGGCGTGAGCGGCCGGCCCTGGCGCGGGTCCGCCCAGGTGCCGAGGTCGGCCCAGCCACGGCTGACGACCGTGGCGCCGACCTGTGCCGTGCGCGCCTTGGTCTCCTTGAAGCAGGCGCTGTCGCCGCTGGTGCTCGCGCCCCAGCAGCTGCGCTCGGCAAGGGTGGTGATGCCCTCGCCCGGCTCGGCGTAGGCGCGGATGGTGTCCGGGCCGAGGTCGACGAGGACGGCGGTCAGATGCGCGCTCGACGTCGTCGGGGTGGCCGTGACGGTCACCGTGGAGGAGCCGGAGATCCGCAGGTCCCGGGCGAGCGGGCCGGTGGCGAAGCCTGCCTTGGCGGGGGTGGACCGGTCGATGTCGGCGGCCCACTCGATCTCGCTCAGGTTCGGGTCGTCGGTGAAGGTCTCGGTCGTGCCGCGCGGGGCGGGCGTGCGGCCGAGGGTGCCGACCCCGGGGAGCGCTCCGGCCGCCGGGCTCAGGACGGTGGGCACGGTGCCGCGCGGCGGCCAGCTGCGGTCGGTGGTCCAGCGGTCGGGGGCGCGCTCGACGTCGGCCATCGGCTCCCGGTCGATGCCGTTGTCGTATCCGAGGAGGTAGTGGTCGAACCAGCGGTGCAGGGTGCGGACCCAGTCGGCCCGCCGGAAGTCGAAGGGGTCGACGTGGCCGGTCTGGGAGAGCCAGATCTTGCGTTCGACGCCGTGGGCGGCGAGGGCGTCCCACCACTGGCCGAACTGGTTGGCCCGCACGTTCAGATCCTGCTGCCCGTGCACGACGAAGACGCTGGCCTTCACCTTTCCGGCGTCCGGCACGTAGTCACGCTCGGTCCAGGCGGGCGTCCAGTCGCCGCTGTACGGGGTGGCGGTGGCGATCCGCTCCTGGACGGCGCCGCAACGGGCGTTGCCCTCGGGGCTGTTGACGTACTCGGAGAGCCAGGTGGGGTTGGCGTTGTAGAGCGGGGCGCCCTGGGAGTGGAAGTAGTCGTACCAGGAGGAGATGGAGCCGATCGGGACGATGGTGCGCAGCCCCTCGACGCCGGTTGCGGCGACCCCGTTGGCTATGGTGCCGTCCCAGCTCTTGCCGATCATGCCGACGTCGCCCGTGGACCAGGTGGCGGCACGGGCGCGTTCGGCGCCGGTGCGGGTGGTGTATCCGCGGGCGCGGCCGTTCAGCCAGTCGACGACGGCCTTCGCGGACTGGACGTCGGAGCGTCCGCCGACGTCGTCACAGCCGTCGGACCGGCTTGTTCCGGCCAGGTCGACGGCGACGAAGGCGTAGCCGCGGGGGACGAAGTAGTTGTCGTAGAAGAGCGGGAACTGGACGGGTCTGCCGTCGGCGTCGTAGGTCTTGCGCTGGCTCTCGTTGCCGCGTCCGCAGCAGGCGTAGTAGGGGCTCGCGTCCATGATGACCGGTATCTTCCGACCGGCCGCGGCCGGTTCCCGGGGCCGGACGACGTCGACGGCGACCCGGTCGGTGCGTCCGTCGGCGTCCGCGTCGAGTCCGGTGTCGACCCAGACGGACTCGCGCACCGCTTCGGCGTAGGAGTAGACCGGCTGCGACTCCCCTGCCGGCGCTGCCGCTTGGGCTGCCGCGGTGGGCACGAGCAGGGCGGCGGTCAGGGCGGCCGTGGCGGCCACGGCCAGGGTTCTGCACGACGAACGGGCTCCGCGGGTTCTCCGCACACGTATCGGCATGGGCCGGAACGTACCCCGGTCGACTCCCGCGCAAAAGAGTGCCGTCGGGGTCGGCCGGTACGGATGGTTCATGTCGGCCGAATGGCGATCATGTGACGAGAGGTGCTCTGGACGTGACGGGCCGTCGGGGGTGTGAATAGTGTCGCTGAGCACCGACGACCACCCGTGCGTCTGACGATTCTTACGACTTGGGGAGCACCTGTGCACCGCAGAATCATCGTTCCGAGCGCCCTCGCGGCCTCCCTGCTGCTGGCGATCCCGGCATCGGCGGCCGACTTCGTCCCGGGCGCTTCGGGCATCGGCGACTCCTATTACCCCGCCAGCGGCAACGGCGGTTACGACGTCTCGCATTACGACCTGCGCCTGAAGTACCAGCCCGCGACGGACCTGCTGGAGGGCACGGCGACGATCCTCGCCACCACCCGGCAGAACCTGTCCCGGTTCAACCTCGACCTCGGCCTGAAGGTCAGCGAGGTGCGGGTGAACGGCCGTGTCGCCGGGTTCGCCACCTCCGGAGACCACGAGCTCGAGGTCACCCCGGCCGTCCCGCTGGAGAAGAACAAGTCGATCTCGGTGGTGGTCCGTTACGCGGGCAAGCCCTCCGAGCTGAAGATCGGCGGCTGGAGCGCCTGGCACCGCACCCCGGACGGCGGCGTCGCCGCGCAGGAGCCGGATTCGGCCGTCTGGTGGTTCCCGTCCAACGACCACCCGCTGGACAAGGCGACCTTCGACGTATCGGTGCAGGTGCCGGACGGCACCCAGGCCATCAGCAACGGCGTGCTGCAGTCGCAGTCCTCCCGGCTGGGCTGGACCCGCTACAACTGGCGCTCCAACAAGCCGCAGGCGACGTATCTGGCCACCCTCGCGGTCGGCAGGTTCGACATCACGACGGACAGGACCGCGAACGGCCTGCCGGTCCTCAACGCCTACAGCAAGGACCTGGGCGACAACGACGGTGCGGCGCGCGCCTCGATCGAGCGGACCGCCGAGGTCGCGGAGTGGCTGGAGTCGGTCTTCGGCCCGTACCCGTTCAACTCCCTCGGCGGCTACGTGCCGAACGTGACCAGCGGCTACGCCCTGGAGACGCAGACGCGGCCGTTCTACAGCCCGCGCCAGTTCGCCAACGGCGCCAACGTGTCGGTGGTCGTGCACGAGCTGGCCCACCAGTGGTACGGCGACAGCGTGTCGGTCGCCGACTGGAAGGACATCTGGGTCAACGAGGGCTTCGCCCGCTACAGCCAGTGGCTGTGGTCGGAGAAGGAGGGCGAGGGCACGGGGCAGGAGCTCGCGGACTACGTGTACGCGAGCCACCCGGCCGACGACCCGTTCTGGACGGTGAAGCCGGGCGATCCGGGCGCGGAGGACCAGTTCCACCTCGCCGTGTACGACCGGGGCGCGCTGGCGCTCCAGGCGCTGCGCAACGAGATCGGCGACGACGACTTCTTCGCGATCCTCAAGGGCTGGCCGCAGGAGCACAGGTACGGCAACGCCAAGGTGTCCGACTTCGTGAAGTACGCGGAGCGGGTGTCGGGCAAGCCGCTGGCGGAGCTCTTCGACACCTGGCTGTACCAGCCGGTGAAGCCGGCCGCCGCGGCGGCCTCGGCGGCGGGCCTGACGGCGGCTCCGGCCGCCCGCACGGCGGGGTCCTCACGGACCGTGAAGCCGGCGCAGCCGAAGTCGTGGAAGAAGATCGCGGCGACGAACACGATCCACGAGCACGGAGACGGGCGCTGAGACGCTCGTCCGCCCCCCGCCCGGCGAGAGCGCTTTCCCCGGGCGGGGGCGGGCCGCGGCGCACCGGTTACCCTCGTGGCGTCATGACCGTCCGCCGCGATGCCCCGAGGAGCCGGCCTTGAACGAACCAGTCTCCGGTGGGCGGCCCACCCTGGAGGCCGTCGCCGAGCGGGCGGGTGTGTCCCGGGCGACGGTCTCGCGGGTCGTCAACGGCGGCGCGGGCGTGCGCGACGCGCTGGCGAGGAAGGTCCGCGAGGCCGTCGACGAGCTCGGCTACATCCCGAACCACGCCGCCCGCACCCTGGTGACCCGGCGCAACGGCGCCGTGGCGGTGATCATCGCCGAGCCGGAGTTCCGGATCTTCTCGGACCCGTTCTTCGAGCGTCAGGTACGGGGCATCAGCCGGGAACTCAGCGCGCACGACACCCAGCTGGTGCTGCTGTGGGTGGAGGACAGCGGCGACCACGACCGGATCGCCCGCTATCTGGGCGGCGGCCATGTCGACGGTGCGCTCGCCTTCTCGCTCCACGACCACGACGAACTCCCCGCGATCATCCGGCGCGCCCAGGTCCCGACGGTCTTCGGTGGCCGCCCCGGCTGGACGGCCCCGGAGGGCACGCCCGGGGTCCCGTACGTCGACTGCGACAACCGGGGCGGCGCCCGCTGCGCCGTACGCCATCTGCGCTCCCTCGGCCGGCGGCACATCGCGCACATCACGGGCCCCCGCGACCAGACCTCGGCCCTCGACCGCCTCCACGGCTACTGGGACGAACTCCCGGACGGCGACCCTTCGTTGGTGGCGGACGGAGACTTCACGCGCGAGGGCGGGGCGCGCGCGATGGCCGAGCTTCTGGAGCGCAGGCCGGACCTCGACGCGGTGTTCGCGGCCAACGACCTGATGGCGGCGGGGGCGTTGGGGATGCTGCGGGACCGGGGTCTGCGGGTGCCGGAGGACGTGGCGGTCGTCGGCTTCGACGACATGCCGGCGGTGGCGGAGCTGACGAGCCCGCCGCTCACGACGGTCCGTCAGGATATCGAGGGCATGGGCCGGTTGATGGTCAGCCAGCTGATGAGGACCCTGGACGGTGAGCGGGTCGAGGCCTTGATCACCCCGACGGAGCTGGTGCGCCGCGCTTCGGCGTGAGCACGGAGCCGCCGCCGTTATGCGTTCGACTCTTGACGGGAACCCGACAGGGCGGGCACGCTCCTGACGCGTCTTGAGAGCGCTCTCAAGAACTGTCGGAGCCAAGGGAGGCTTCCCATGCGCACTGTCCGAGCCGCCGCAGCGGCCGTTCTCGTCGGGGTCCTGGTCGCCGGGTGTTCGTCCGGCGGGGACGGCGGGGGGTCCGAAGGGGCCGACGGGAAGGTGGTCGTCACCATCGACCTGTTCGGGTCGTTCGGGTACACGGAGGCCGGGCTGTACGACGCGTACGAGAAGGCGCACCCCGGCGTCACGATCAAGCAGACCGACACCGAGGACGAGCAGGACTACTGGAAGTCGCTCCAGACCCGGCTCGCCGGTGGCGGCGGGCTCGCCGACGTGCAGGCCGTCGAGGTGGGGCGGATCGCGTCGGTGACGCAGCAGCAGGCCGAGCGGTTCGAGGATCTGCGGACGTACGGCGCCGAGGGGCTCAAGGGCGCCTTCGCGGGCGCCACGTGGGCGGCGGCGACCACCAAGGACGGGGCCGTCCTCGGACTGGGCACGGACGTCGGGCCCGAGGCGATGTGCTACCGGTCGGACCTGCTCAAGCAGGCGGGGCTGCCCACCGACCGCGCCGCGCTCGCCGCGAAGTGGTCCACCTGGGCGGGGTATCTGGAGCTCGGCCGCCAGTACCAGGCGAAGGCGCCCGCCAAGAGCGCCTGGCTGGACAGTGTCGGCAGCCTCTACACGGTCATGGTCGGCCAGGAGAAGGAGCGTTACTACGACGCCTCCGGCAAGCTGATCTACGACGGCAACCCCGCCGTGCGGCGGGCCTGGGACACCTCGGTGAAGGCCGCCCAGGACGGTCTCAGCGCCAAGCTCGACCAGTGGTCGCCGCAGTGGAACCAGGCCTTCTCCGCCGGCTCCTTCGCGACCCTGCCCTGCCCCGCCTGGATGCTCGGCTACATCAAGGGCCAGGCGGGCGACGCCGGGAAGGGCAGGTGGGACATCGCCAAGCTGCCGGGCGGCGCCGGGAACTGGGGCGGCTCCTATCTGACGGTGCCGCGCGCGGCGAAGCACAAGAAGGAGGCGTACGAGCTGGTCAAGTGGCTCACCGCGCCGGAGCAGCAGGCCCAGCTCTTCCGCAAGCAGGGCAACTTCCCCTCCTCCACCGGGGCCATCGCCCAGGTCGCGACGGCCACCGACCCGTACTTCTCGGGCGCGCCGATCGGGCAGATCTTCGGCGACGCGGCGAAGGCGGCGCCCGTGCAGGTGCTCGGCGTCCACGACAAGAACGTGGCCGACCAGATCACCAACGCGCTCAGCGAGGTCGAGCGCAAGGGCACCTCGCCGGACAAGGCCTGGTCCAACGCGCAGAAGGGCGTGGAGAACGCCATCGGCTGAGTGGGCCCGTACGCCCCTGACTCGCCGAGCTGCCCGAGCCCGGCGAGCTGCCCGAGCCCGTGCTGCCCGAGCTCGGCGAGCTGCCCGTGCTGCCCGAGCTCGGCGAGCTGCCGGTGCTGCCCGTGCTCCCCGAGCTCGGCGGGCTCTGGTTGCTCCCCGAGCTCGCCGAACCCCTCCGTCCCCCGTCGAAGGGCCCGCACCCGTGACCCTCGCCCGACTGCGGCGCGCCGTGTCCCCGTACGCCTTCCTCGCGCCGTTCTTCCTCCTCTTCGCCGCCTTCGGCCTCTTCCCGCTCCTCTACACCGCGTTCGTCTCGGTCCACCGCGTCGAGCTCCAGACGCCCGGCACGATGGAGTGGCGCGGCCTCGGGAACTACACGGCGCTGCTCACCGACGAGTTCTTCTGGACCGCGCTGCGCAACACGTTCACCATCGGCGCCCTGTCCACTATCCCGCAGCTCGCCATGGCGCTCGGGCTCGCGCATCTGCTCAACTACCGGCTGCGCGGGCGGACGTTCCTGCGGACGGCGATGCTGCTGCCGTACGCGACCTCCGTCGCCGCCGCCACCCTCGTCTTCGCCCAGCTCTTCGGCCGGGACTTCGGACTCGTCAACTACCTGTTCTCACTGGTCGGTTACGGGCCAGTCGACTGGCAGAACGGGACGCTGGCCTCACAGATCGCGGTGTCCTCGATCGTCGTCTGGCGCTGGACCGGCTACAACGCGCTGATCTACCTGGCGGGGATGCAGTCGATCCCGGCCGAGCTCTACGAGGCGGCCGAGATGGACGGGGCCTCGCGGTGGCGGCAGTTCGTACACGTCACCCTGCCGGGACTGCGGCCCACCATCGTGTTCACGGTCGTCGTCTCGACGATCGGCGCCACCCAGCTCTTCGGCGAGCCCCTGCTCTTCGAGGGCTCGGTCTCGGGCGGCATCTCGCACCAGTACCAGACGCTCGGGCTCTACCTGTACGAACAGGGCTGGGGCTTCTTCCACCTGGGCCGCGCGGCGGCCGTCGCCTGGCTGATGTTCCTGCTGATCCTGCTCCTGGTCGGCGTCAACGCCCTGATAGCACGCCGCCGTTCGCGCACCGAGGAGGTCCGTCCGTGAGCCGCCGTACCGGGCGCGGCGGGGTGGTCACGTACACGATCCTCGTCCTCGCCGTCCTCGTCTCCGCCTTCCCCTTCTACTGGACGATCGTCGCCGCGAGCCGGTCCAACGCCGACCTCGCCAAGGTGCCGCCCACCCTGCTGCCGGGCCCGAACCTCATCCCCAACTTCGAGGCGGTGCTCGACGAGGCCGACATCGGCAAGGCGCTGCTCAACTCCCTGCTCGTGTCAAGCTCCATCACCGTCGGCACGGTGCTGTGCTGCACGCTCGCCGGGTTCGCCTTCGCCAAGCTGCGCTTCCGCGGCCGGGGCGCCCTGCTCGCGCTCACCGTGGGCACCATGATGATCCCGCCGCAGCTCGGCGTGATCCCGCTGTTCATGCTGATCGCCGAGCTGGGCTGGGTGAACCAGCTGCAGTCGGTGATCCTGCCGGGGCTCGTCTCCGCCTTCGGGGTGTTCTTCATGCGCCAGTTCCTGGTGCAGTCGCTGCCCGACGAGCTGATCGAGGCGGCGCGGGTCGACGGGGCGTCGCCGGCCCGGATCTTCTGGTCGATCGTCGTACCGGTCGCCCGCCCCGGGATGGCCGTGCTGGGCCTGCTCACCTTCATGAGCGCCTGGAACGACTTCTTCTGGCCGATCATCGCGCTCTCCTCGCAGCAGCCGACCGTGCAGGTCGCGCTGCGCCAGCTCGGCGGCGGCTACGTCCACGACCAGTCCGTGATCATGGCGGGCACACTGCTCGGCACCCTTCCCGTCCTGCTGGTCTTCGGTCTGCTGGGCCGGCAGATCGTCGGCGGCATCATGCAGGGCGCCGTGAAGGGCTAGGCCACGCGCTCGCGCTTCTCCTCTTCCTTCTCCGATTCCGGGGGTCCCCTCATGAACGCTCACTTCCCCGCCGGCTTCCGCTGGGGCTCGGCCACCGCCGCGTACCAGATCGAGGGCGCGGCGGCCGAGGACGGCCGGACGCCGTCGATCTGGGACAGCTTCAGCCGTGCGCCGGGCAAGGTGCGCAACGGCGACACCGGTGACGTCGCGACCGACCACTACCACCGGTTCCGCGAGGACATCGCGCTGATGAAGGAGCTCGGTCTCACCGACTACCGCTTCTCGCTGTCCTGGTCCCGGATCCTGCCGGGCGGCCGCGGACCGGTCTCCCAGAAGGGCCTGGACTTCTACCGGGCCCTGGCCGACGAGCTCCTCGACGCCGGGATCCGGCCGGTCGCCACCCTCTACCACTGGGACCTGCCCCAGGAGCTGGAGGACGCCGGCGGCTGGCCGGAGCGGGCGACGGCCGAGAGCTTCGCCGCGTACGCCGCGGTCGCGGCCGACGCGCTCGGCGACCGGATCGCCACCTGGACGACGCTCAACGAGCCGTGGTGCGCGGCCTTCCTCGGCTACGGCTCCGGGGTGCACGCCCCGGGGCGGGCCGACGACCTGGCGGCGCTGCGGGCCGCCCACCACCTCAACCTGGCGCACGGCCTCGCGGTCCGGGCGCTGCGGGCGGCGCTGCCCGCCGCCGCCGAGCTGTCGCTGACCCTCAACCTGCACGCCTTCCGGGCGCACACCGACACCCCCGAGGACCGGGACGCGGTCCGCCGGCTCGACGCCGTGGGCAACCGCATCTTCCTCGACCCGGTGTTCCACGGCCGCCTCCCCGCCGACCTGGTGGCGGACACGGCGGGGATCACGGACTGGTCGTTCGTCCGCGACGGCGACCTCGACACCGTCTGCGCCCCCATCGACGCCCTGGGGGTGAACTACTACGCCCCCTCCGTGGTCGCGGCCGGCACCTCCGAGACCCCCTCGCCCTGGCCGGGCGCCGCCGAGCACGTACGGTTCGTCCCGCTGCCGGGCCCGCGCACGGCGATGGACTGGCCGGTGGACCCGGACGGTCTGTACGAGCTGCTGGTACGGCTGCGGGACGAGCTGCCGCACGTACCACTGCTGATCACGGAGAACGGCGCGGCGTACGACGACTACGCCGACCCGGAGGGCGACGTCCACGACCCGGAGCGCGTCGGGTACCTCAGGGCGCATCTGGCCGCGGCGCACCGGGCGCTCGCCGACGGGGTCGACCTGCGCGGCTACTTCCTCTGGTCGCTGCTCGACAACTTCGAGTGGGCGTACGGCTACGGCAAGCGGTTCGGGATCGTCCACGTGGACTTCCCGACCGGGCGCCGCACGCCGAAGGACAGCGCCCGCTGGTACCGCGGAGTCATCGCGCGCAACGGCCTGCCGCCCCGCTGAGCCGCGCCTCACGGCGGGCCTTGCGGGCCAGCGGCAGGTAGCGCAGCCGCTCGGGGAGTACGGGCACCACGGCCCGTGCGACCCGGGCGAAGCGGCGCAGCCGCCGCTCCTGCGCCTCGGTCCACTCCAGACCGATGGCCGTGCGGGCGTCCGGCGGCATGAGGCCGACGGTGAGGAAGGCCCGCGCCCGCAGGAACGGTCCCCTGAGCAGCGGCCACAGCACCTTCAGGACGAGGCGTACGGGCAGGGGGCCGCGGTCGGGGGCCGGTACGGGCAGGTCGGTGGCGATCAGCTCGCGGACGACGACCGTGGCCTCCAGCTCCTCGTCGAGGACCCGGCGGTAGTACGGCCAGAACTCCTCGATCGTCTGCGGCATGTCCCGGTCGTGGATGCCGAGCACCCTGCCGACCTGGAGCCACTCGGCGTACAGCCGGCGCTCCTGGGCCTCGGTGAGGGGCCGGGCGAGGTAGCGCAGGCCGTGCTGGTAGACGGGGAAGCCGGTGGCGTGCACCCAGGCGTAGTAGGCGGGGGTCAGCGCGTGGTAGCGGCGGCCGTGGGCGTCGGTGCCCTGGATCTCCTTGTGCAGGGCGCGCAGCCTGCGCCCCTCCTCGGCGGCGGCCTCGCCCCCGTAGATCCACAGCTGGACCGAGCGCAGCGACCGCTCGCCGCGGCCCCAGGGGTCGGTGCGGAACACCGAGTGGTCGTCGACACCGGCGGCGACGGCGGGGTGCGCGACCTGCATGGTGAGCGCGGCGGGGAGCATGAGCAGGGCGCGGATGTCCCCGGCGACCGTCCACAGGACGCCGCCGACGGGGGGCGGTGGCGGGCCGGCGGCGGGGCGGTGGGCGCGGGCCGGGCGGTCGGCGCCGGTCGTGCGGGGGGCCTCCTCGCGGGGCGCGGCGGCGGCGCGGGTGGCCTCCTCGCCGGGCGCGGCGGCGGCGCGGGCCTGGTGCCCGGCGCGGGGCTTGCGGTCGGTCTCGCTCACTGGGCTCTCGCTCATCGGGTGCTCGCTCTCGGGACGCCCTTCCCGGGTCGGTCCCTCACGCGTTCCCCCTCGCTTCTCAGGCTGCCCGGGCCCGGTCCCGCGGGCAAGGGCGGCGGATACGACGCGGGGCCGCGTCCCGGGCGGGTCGGCCCGGGGCGCGGCCCCGTACGGGCGTGCGCGTGGTGCGTCAGGCGCGGTCGGCGCCGACCGGCTCGCCGACGATGCGGCCGGCCAGGGCGTGGGCCCAGGCGTCGACGTCGGAGGCGAGCTCGCGCTCGGCGGTGGCGCGCTCCGCGGCGATCTCCGCGTGGCCGGCGGCCAGGATGGCCTCGCGCTCGCGCAGGCCCTCGGCGCGGGCGGCGGCGATGGCGGACGCGCCCTCCTCGGTGGCCTGGGAGCGGATGCGGGCCGCGTCGTGGCGGGCCTCGGCCAGCTCGGCCTCGTACTGCTCGCGGATCGCGGTGGCCTCGGCGCGCAGGTCGTCGGCGCGCTCGGTGCCGCCGTCGATGGCGTCCTCACGCTCGCTGAGCGTGCGGTTGATCTTCGGCAGGATCCCCTTGGCGAGGATCAGGAAGGTGATACCGAAGACCACGAAGCCGATGATGAGCTCGGCCCACACGGGGTTGAGCGGACCGAGGTCCATGTCGAAGATCTGCGAGTTCTGCGCGAGGGTCATGAGCGCATCCTACCTGGTCGCGAAAAGGGCAATTCGGTCAATCGATCGAGAGTTGGCGCGTTCGTGCGAGCCGCGCAAGATTCGCGGCATCCAACGGCTACCGAATAGTAACTACGGCTGATTTGATGTGCCGCGCCGGTCCCCAACCCCCCATCTGTCAACGGGAGTTTCCAGTGCCGTTCCTCGCGCTCCGCCGTGTCCCCGGTGCAGCTCTGACCGTCGCCCTCGCCGCCGCCACCCTGACGGCGACCGCCCCCGCCGCCTCGGCCGCCCAGGCCGCAGCCGCGCCGCGGCTGAAGGTCCTGACGTACAACACGTTCCTGTTCTCCAAGACGCTCTACCCCAACTGGGGCCAGGACCACCGGGCGGCCGCGATCCCCGCCGCCTCCTTCTTCCAGGGCAACGACGTCGTCGTGCTCCAGGAGGCCTTCGACAACTCCTCCTCCGACGCGCTCAAGTCGAACGCCGCCGCGCAGTACCCGTACCAGACCCCGGTCATGGGCCGCTCCAGGTCGGGCTGGGACGCCACCGGCGGCTCCTACTCGGCCACGACGCCGGAGGACGGCGGCGTGACGGTCCTCAGCAAGTGGCCGATCGTCCGCAAGGAGCAGTACGTCTACAAGGACGCCTGCGGCGCCGACTGGTACTCCAACAAGGGCTTCGTCTACACCGTCCTCGACGTCAACGGCACCAGGGTGCACGTCGTCGGCACGCACACCCAGTCCACCGACCCGGGCTGCTCGGCGGGCGAGGCGGCGCAGATGCGCAGCCGCCAGTTCAAGGCCATCGACGCCTTCCTCGACGCCAGGAACATCCCGGCGGGCGAGCAGGTGATCGTCGCGGGCGACATGAACGTGGACTCGCGCACCCCCGAGTACGCGACGATGCTCGCCGACGCGGGCCTGGTGGGCGCGGACGCCCGCACCGGCCACCCGTACTCCTTCGACACGGCGCTGAACTCGATCGCCCACGACCGCTACCCGACCGACCCGCGCGAGGACCTGGACTACATCCTGTACCGGGCCGGGAACGCCCGTCCGGCCGGCTGGACGAACAACGTGGTCCCCGAACAGTCCGCGCCGTGGACGGTCTCCAGCTGGGGCAAGCAGTACACGTACACCAACCTGTCCGACCACTACCCGGTGACGGGCTTCTAGTCCGGCCGAGCCCTGCCGGTCCCGCGGTCGCCGTGACGCTCTCCCGCGGAGAGCGTCACGGCGACCGTTCCCTTGCCCGGTGGGTACGGGTCTAGAACCCGGCGCCGAAGACGCCGTACGCCCAGTAGCCCACGATCCCGACGACGGCGAGCAGCACCAGCCACGAGCCGATACCGGTGTGGCGCCCCTTGCGCGGCCGCGACGCCTTCGCGCGGGCCTCGCGCGCGGGGCGCGAGGGCCGGCCGGAGCGGGCGGCGTAGGGCGCCGCGTCCGCGGCGGTCTCGGCGAGCAGCCGCCGGCAGACCGCGGCCAGCTCGGCCGTGCCCGCCGTCAGGTCCACCACGGCCTCCAGCCGGGCGGGCGCGGTCGTGCCACCGTCCAGGAGCCGGCCGGCCCGGACCAGGGCCTGGTCCTTGCCGCCCGTCGGCGCCAGACTGATCCACCGCCGGACATGATCACCCCGGATCACCACACCACCCCCGCGCTCGCGGTAGACGGTGTGCTCCCGCCACAGGACCGCGGCCAACTCTGCGGCCGTCTCCCTGAGTTGCGCCTGCATGCTCCTCCCCCTGCCTAGCACCCGAATTCGAACAGGCGCCTGACTCTAGCGTCAGGTCCACGTCACTCATCGCCGGGGTGCCCGCCCAGCCCCCCTCACAAGCCCGTCAACCGCCGAAGTCGTACACGGTGACCCCTATCCCCCGCGCCACGAGCCGCTCGGCGATCAGCGGCTCGACCCGCTCCCACTTCCCGCCCGCGAGCCCGCACCCGATCCGCGGCATGTGCACGGAGGCCCCCAGCCCCTCCGCCTTGTCCGCGAGCCGCACGAGTGCCGCGTCGATGGCCTCGTAGCGGACGGGCACCCCACTGCTCCGGCCCGTGCGTATCCCCCGTTGCCCCACCAGGTTGGCCACCCACAGGGCGGGTCCCACCTGGACGAATTGGGCCGCGCCGAGACCGAAGTCATTCCTCGCGCGCTCACGGTGCCAGCGGCGGTAGGCCGCCTCGGGCTCCGGCCAACGGCGCGAGACGGCGAGGACGAAGCCCTTGCCCCAGCCACCCAGGTCGTTGCAGACGTGCGCGACGATCTTGACGCCCTTCCCGCGCGGCGCGGTGGCGTCCCCCCGTACGTATTCGATCACGCTCATCCGTCCACCGTACGAGCCGCCACTGACAACGGTCCCTCTCTTTTACAAGCCCGGTGAGACAGCAATATTGTTGAACCACCTGTGCGGCACAGGGGGACGGCACCGGAAGCGAGGCACCCGCGTATGGCCAGCGAGCGCGAGGAGTACGTGCGGGGCGAGGAGCAGGTGGGCGGGCCCACGTACACCGTGGACGAGCTGGCCGCGCGGGCCGGGGTGACCGTGCGGACGGTGCGGTTCTATGGGACGCGGGGGCTGCTCGCGCCGCCGGTCATCGGGGCGCGGCGGGTCGGGCACTACGGACCCGCGCACCTGTCGCGGCTCGCGCTGATCGAGGAGCTCCAGCGGCAGGGCATGACGCTGGCCGCGATCGAGCGCTATCTCGAACAGCTGCCGCCCGACCTCAGTGCCCGGGACCTGGCCGTCCACCGGGCCCTCGTCGCCTCCTGGGCACCCGAGTCCGCCGAGGAGATCACCCGGCGCGAGCTGGAGCGGCGGGCCGGGCGGGCGCTCGCCGACCGGGACGTCGACCGGCTCGCCGCCATGGGCGTGCTCGACAAGGGACCCGGCCCGGACGTGTTCCGGCTCGACGGCTCCCTGCTCCGCCTGGGCGTCGAGCTGCTCGACGTACCCATCGAGCACGAGACGATCCTGGCCTCCCGCACCGTCCTCCTGGAGCACGCCCGCGCCGCCGCCCAGGAGCTGGCCCGGCTCTTCCAGGACCACGTGTGGAACCCGTACCGGGAGAGCGGCGAGGACCCGGACCACCTGAGCGCGATGAAGTCGCTCTCGGCCCACATGCAGCCGATGGTGATCCAGGCCCTCGTCACGGCCTTCCAGCGCTCGCTCAGCGAGGAGCTGCGGACGGCGTTCAGGACGCCGCCCGCGTGACGCCGCCCGCGGGGCCTCTCAGTCCGTGAAGACCTCGCCCCGCTCGGCCTTCTCCAGCAGGAGCGCGGGCGGGGTGAACCGCTCGCCGTACGTCGTGGCCAGCTCGCGGGCCCGCTCCACGAAGCCGGCGACGCCACCCTCGTAGCCGTTGATGTACTGGAGCACGCCACCGGTCCACGCCGGGAAGCCGATGCCCAGGATGGAGCCAATGTTGGCGTCGGCGACCGAGGTCAGCACGCCCTCCTCCAGGAGCCGGACGGTGTCCAGCGCCTCCGCGAAGAGCATCCGCTCCTGCATGTCCCGGAACGGGATCTCGACCTCGGGCTTGGTGAAGTGCTCGCGAAGGCCCGGCCAGAGCCTGCCGCGCTTGCCGTCCTCGCCGTACTCGTAGAAGCCGGCGCCGCCGCTGCGCCCGGGGCGGCCGAAGTCGTCGACCATGCGGTCGATGACCAGCTCGCCCGGGTGCGCGACCCAGGTGCCGCCGGCCTCCTCGACCGCCCGCTTCGTCTCGTTGCGGATCTTGCGGGGCAGGGTGAGGGTCAGCTCGTCCATCAGGGAGAGCACCTTCGCCGGGTAGCCGGCCTGGGCCGCGGCCTGCTCCACGGAGGCGGGCTCGGCGCCCTCGCCCACCATGGCGACGCCCTCGTTGATGAAGTGGCCGATCACCCGCGAGGTGAAGAAACCGCGCGAGTCGTTGACGACGATCGGCGTCTTGTTGATCTGGCGGACCAGGTCGAAGGCGCGGGCCAGCGCCTCCTCGCCGGTGCGCTCGCCCTTGATGATCTCGACCAGCGGCATCTTGTCGACGGGCGAGAAGAAGTGCAGGCCGATGAAGTCGCCCTGGCGCTCCACGCCCTCCGCGAGGGCGGTGATGGGCAGGGTGGAGGTGTTGGAGCAGAGCAGCGCGTCGGGCTCGACGACGTCCTGGACCTCCTGGAACACCTTGTGCTTGAGCGCGGTGTCCTCGAAGACCGCCTCGATGACGGCGTCGCAGCCGGCCAGGTCCGCCACGTCACCGGTCGGGGTGATCAGGGCGAGGAGCGCGTCCGCCTTCTCCTGGGTGGTGCGGCCCTTGGCGACGGCCTTGGCGCAGAGCTTCTCGGAGTAGGCCTTGCCTTTTGCGGCGGACTCGGCCGAAACATCCTTCAGGACGACCTCGATGCCGGCCCGCGCGCAGGAGTACGCGATGCCGGCGCCCATCATGCCCGCGCCGAGGACGGCGACCTTGCGGACCTTGCGCGCCTCGATGCCCTGGGGGCGGTTGGCGCCGGAGTTGACGGCCTGGAGGTCGAAGAAGAACGCCTGGATCATGTTCTTCGCGGTCTGGCCGATGACCAGCTCGGTGAAGTAGCGGCTCTCGATGGTGAGCGCGGTCTCGAAGTCGACCTGGGAGCCCTCGACGGCCGCCGCCATGATGTTGCGGGGCGCCGGGTAGGGGGCGCCGTTCAGCTGCTTGCGCAGGTTCGCGGGGAAGGCCGGCAGGTTGGCGGCGAACCGCGGGTTCGACGGGGTGCCGCCCGGGATCTTGTAGCCGGGCACGTCCCAGGGCTGCTGCGACTCGGGGTGCGCGTCGATGAAGGCGCGGGCCTTGGCGAGCATCTCCTCCGGGGTGGCGGCGAGCTCGTGGACCAGGCCGTTGTCCAGGGCGCGCTGCGGGTTGTACTGGGTGCCCTGGAGCAGCACCTTGAGCAGCGCGTCGGTGATGCCCATCAGGCGTACGGTGCGGGCGACACCGCCACCGCCGGGCAGCAGGCCCAGGGTGACCTCGGGCAGGCCGATCTTCGAGCCGGGCGCGTCGAGGGCGATGCGGTGGTGGGAGGCGAGCGCGATCTCGTAGCCGCCGCCGAGCGCGGCACCGTTGACGGCGGCGACGACCGGCTTGCCGAGGGTCTCGATGCGGCGCAGCGCGTTCTTGATCTCGATGGCGGTGTCGAAGACGGCGCGGGCGTCCTCGGGACCGGCCTTCATCATGTCCTTGAGGTCGCCGCCGGCGAAGAAGGTCTTCTTGGCGGAGGTGTAGATGATGCCGCGGATGGAGTCCTTCTCGGCCACCGCGCGCTCGGCGATCGCGGTGATGGAGGCCCGGAAGGCCTGGTTCATGGTGTTGGCGGACTGGTTCGGGTCGTCGAGGACGAGGGTGACGACACCGGTCTCGTCCTGCTCCCAGCGGATGGTGGTGCTCTCGCTCATGACTGCTGCTTCTCCGTAAGGGGGTTCGGACCGGGCGGTCAGACGCGCTCGACGATGGTGGCGATGCCCATGCCGCCGCCGACGCAGAGGGTGGCGAGGCCGTAGCGCTTGTCCTGGCGCTCCAGCTCGTCGACGAGGGTGCCGAGGATCATCGCGCCGGTGGCGCCGAGCGGGTGGCCGAGCGCGATGGCGCCGCCGTTGACGTTGACCTTGTCGAGGGAGGTGCCCATGTCCTTGACGAAGCGGAGCACGACGGCGGCGAAGGCCTCGTTGATCTCGATCAGGTCGATGTCGTCGATGGTGAGACCGGCCTTGGCGAGCGCCTTGCGGGCGGCCGGGGCGGGGCCGGTGAGCATGATGGTCGGCTCGGAACCGGAGACGGCGGCGGCGACGATCCGGGCGCGCGGCGTCAGCCCGTAGCGCTCGCCGACCTCCCTGGAGCCGATGGCCACGAGGGAGGCGCCGTCGACGATGCCGGAGGAGTTGCCGGCGTGGTGGACGTGGTCGATCTGCTCGACCCAGTGGTACTTCTGCAGCGCGACGGCGTCGAAGCCGCCGAGCTCGCCGATGTCGGCGAAGGACGGCTTGAGCCTGGCGAGGGAGTCGGCGGTGGTGCCGGGGCGCATGTGCTCGTCGTGGTCGAGGACGGTCAGGCCGGCCCGGTCCTTGACGGGGACGACGGAGCGGTCGAAGCGGCCGTCCTTCCAGGCCTCGGCGGCGCGTTCCTGGGAGAGGGCGGCGTACTCGTCGACGTCGCGCCGGGTGAAGCCCTCGATGGTGGCGATGAGGTCGGCGCCGATGCCCTGGGGGACGAAGTTGGTGGCGATGTTGGTCATCGGGTCGGCGAACCAGGCGCCGCCGTCGGAGGCCATGGGCACCCGGGACATGGACTCGACGCCGCCGGCGAGGACGAGGTCCTCCCAGCCGGAGCGGACCTTCACGGCGGCGAGGTTGACGGCCTCGAGGCCGGAGGCGCAGAAGCGGTTCTCCTGGACTCCGGCGACGGTGTCGGGCAGGCCCGCGGCGATGGCGGCGATCCGGGCGATGTCGGAGCCCTGGTCGCCGACCGGGCCGACGACGCCGAGGACGATGTCGTCGATGGCCGCCGGGTCGAGGCCGGGGAAGCGGGAGCGGAGCTCGTGGATGAGGCCGACGACGAGGTCGATCGGCTTGGTGCCGTGCAGGGCCCCGTTGGCCTTGCCGCGGCCGCGCGGGGTGCGGATCGCGTCGTAGACGTACGCTTCGGTGGTCACGGTGGTGCCTTTCGGGCGAGTCGCGGAGGGTGGGGCGAGTCTCGGAGGGGTCGGGCCGGCGGGCCGGGCGGGCTGGCGGGCCGGGCGGGCCGGCGAGGGGTCAGGCGAGCAGGGAACGGCCGATGATCTCCTTCATGATCTCGGTCGTCCCGCCGTAGATGGTCTGTATCCGGCCGTCGGTGAAGGCCCTGGCGACCGGGAATTCGCTCATGTAGCCGTATCCGCCATGGAGTTGCAGACAGCGGTCGGCCACCCGCTTCTGCAGTTCGGTCGCCCACCACTTGGCCATGGAGGCGTGGACGGCGTCGAGTCCGCCGTCGGCGTGGTCGGTGACGCAGCGGTCGAGGAAGGTGCGGGTGACGGCGCACTCGGTGGCCATCTCCGCGATCTCGAAGCGGACGTGCTGGAGCCGGGCGAGCGGCCGTCCGAAGGCCTCGCGCTCCTTGACGTAGGTGGTGGTGAGCTCCAGGAGGTGTTCGGCGCCCGCGATGGCGGCGACGGCGATGGCGAGCCGCTCCTGGGCGAGGTTGGTCATCAGATGGACGAAGGCGCCGTTCAGCTCGCCGAGCAGGTTCTCCTTGGGGACGCGGACGTCGTGGAAGAAGAGCTCGGCGGTGTCCTGGGACTTCTGGCCGATCTTGTCGAGGTTGCGGCCGCGCTCGAAGCCCGCCGTGCCGCGTTCGACGACGAGGAGGGAAAGGCCGTGGGCGCCGCCCTCGGGGGTGGTCCTGGCGACGACGATCACGAGGTCGGCGAGGATGCCGTTGGAGATGAAGGTCTTGGAGCCGTTGAGGATCCAGTGGTCCCCGTGGTCCTCGGCGGTGGTGCGGATGGCCTGGAGGTCCGATCCCGCACCGGGCTCGGTCATGGCGATGGCGGTGACGAGCTCGCCGCTGCAGAAGCCGGGCAGCCAGCGGCGCTTCTGCTCCTCGGTGCCGAGCGAGGTGAGGTAGGGGCCGATGATGTCGTTGTGCAGCCCTATGGCGAGGCCGGGGGTGCCGGCGCGGGTGAACTCCTCGGCGAGGACGGCGCTGTAGCGGAAGTCGGGGTTGCCGCCGCCTCCGTACTCCTCGTCGACGGCGAGGCCGAGCAGCCCCTGCCGGCCGGCGGCCCGCCACACCTCGCGGGAGACGATGCCGTCCTTCTCCCACTGCTCGTAGTGGGGCAGCACCTCCTTGGTGAGGAAGGTGCGGACGGTGTCGCGGAAGGCCTCGTGGTCGGCGGTGTAGAGCTGGCGCTTCATGCCTGCTGCTCCTTGGCGGCTGCGTCGGATACGAGTGTGGGTACGGCCCAGTCGCGGGCGACCTCGCCGGTGTCGGCGCCCGGCAGGGCGGGCCCGGTGCGGACCGTTCCGGGCGTCGCGGAGAAGCGCGGCGCGGGCGCGGGCTGGACGAGTCCGCCGTGCTCGACGAAGGTGCCGCGGGCGGCGAGGTGCGGGTGCGCGGGCGCCTCTCGCAGCGAGAGGACGGGGGCCACGCAGGCGTCGGTGCCCTCGAAGACCGCCGTCCACTCCTCTCGGGTACGGGTGCGGAAGCGCTCGGCGACGGCGGTGCGCAGCTCGGGCCAGCGGGCGAAGTCGCGGCGCGCGGGCGCGAGGTCCTCGATGCCGAGGAGGCGGACGAACTCGTCGTAGAACTGCTGCTCGAGGGCGCCGACCGCCATGTGACCGCCGTCGGCCGTCTCGTACGTCCCGTAGAAGGGGCAGCCGCCGTCGAGCAGGTTGACCGCGCGCCGGTCCTGCCAGCCGCCGGAGGCGAGCATGCCGTGGATCATGGTGGCGAGGTGGGCGGCGCCGTCGACGATGGCGGCGTCGACGATCTGGCCCTCGCCATGGGCGCGGGCGTGCTGGAGGGCGGCGAGGACGCCGATGACGAGGTAGAGGGAGCCGCCCGCGTAGTCGCCGACCAGGTTGGCGGGGACGGTGGGCGGGCCGTCCGGGTCGGGGCCGATCATGCCGAGGGTGCCGGTGAGAGCGATGTACGCGATGTCGTGGCCGGCGGAGTGCGCGAGCGGTCCGCTCTGGCCCCAGCCGGTCATCCGGCCGTAGACGAGGCGCGGGTTGCGGGCGAGGCAGGGCTCGGGGCCGACGCCGAGGCGTTCGGCGACGCCGGGGCGGTAGCCCTCGATGAGGATGTCGGCGCGGGCGACGAGGTCCAGGACGGTCTCGGGGCCGCCCTCGGCCTTGAGGTCGACGAGGACGGAGCGCTTGTTGCGGTTGGTGAGGTCGTACGCGGGGTCGATGCCGAGGCCCGGGCCGGCGGGCCGGTCGACGCGGACGACGTCCGCGCCGAGGTCGGCGAGGAGCATGGCCGCGAAGGGGCCGGGGCCGATGCCCGCGAGTTCGACCACCCGGACGCCGGAGAGCGGGCCGGGGCGGGCGTTGCGCGGTGTCGTCATCGAGTCCCCAGGGGTATGTGACAGTGATGATGTAACACCGGAGATGCTAGGAACGTGTTCCACTCGGCACAAGCCCCCGAGCCGAGCAAGCGCTTGGAAATTACCCGGGGACCTCGGGCGGTCGACAGCGGCGGGGCGTCCGCTAGAGTCCGCCGACGACATGCGCGCCGGGGGACGGCGCGGGCGCGAAGGCGAGGGGCTGGATGGATGCAGGGGCGGCCGCACGGCCGTACGACGTGGTTCTCTTCGGGGCGACCGGGTTCGTGGGTGAGCTCACCGCCCGGTACCTGGCCGAGCACGCCCCGAGCGGCTGCCGCTGGGCGCTCGCCGGCCGTAGCCGGGGCAAGCTGACCGCCCTGCGCGACCGGCTCGCGCAGCGGTGGCCGCGCTGCGCCGAGCTGCCGCTGGTCGTCGCCGACTCCGCCGACCCGGAGGCGCTGCGCGAACTGGCCGTATCCGCCCGGGTGGTGGCCAGCACCGTCGGCCCGTACGTCTGGTACGGCGAGGAGCTGGTGGCCGCCTGCGCGGAGGCGGGAACCGACTATCTGGACCTGACCGGCGAGGCGGAGTTCGTCGACCGGATGTACGTGCGCCACGACGCCCGCGCCCGGGAGACCGGCGCCCGGCTCGTGCACGCCTGCGGCTTCGACTCCGTGCCGCACGACCTCGGCGTCTACTTCACCGTGCAACAGCTGCCCGAGGGCGTGCCGCTGCGGATCGACGGGTTCGTGCGGGCCGGGGCGATCTTCTCGGGCGGCACCTTCGCCTCGGCGCTCACCGCGTTCGGGCGCGGCCGGCAGATCCTGCGCGCGGCGCACGAACGGAGGCTGCACGAGCCGCGGTTGGTGACCCGGCGGGCCCACGCGCCCCTTGGCGGCCCTCGGTTCAGCCGCGAGACCGGCACCTGGGCGCTGCCGCTGCCCACCATCGACCCGCAGGTGGTGGCCCGCTCGGCAGCGGCCCTCGACCGGTACGGGCCGGACTTCCGCTACCGCCACTACGCCTCGGTGAAGACCCTGCCGATGGCGCTCGGCGGCGCGGCGGTGGTCGGCACGGGCGTCCTGGCCGCCCAACTCCCCTTCGTACGCAGCTGGCTGATAGACCGTTACGAGCCGGGGAGCGGGCCGAGTGAGGAGCGGCGGGCGCGCAGCTGGTTCACCGTCCGGTTCGTCGGCGAGGGGGGCGGGCGGCGGGTCTTCACCGAGGTGTCCGGCGGGGACCCGGGGTACGACGAGACCGCGAAGATGCTCGCGGAGTCGGCTCTCTGCCTCGCCCTCGACGACCTGCCCAAGACGTCCGGGCAGGTCACGACGGCGGCGGCGATGGGCGACGCGCTGATCGGCCGGCTGCGGACGGCGGGGCTGCGCTTCCGGGTGGCGCACGCGGGCTGAACGCGGCCCCCGGGCCCTGGACGGCGGCGCAGTCGGCCGCCAGGTCCCTCAGCGCGAACTGGACGGCGGCGCAGCCGCGCCAGGTGCCTCAGTGCGCCGCGTGGCGGACGAGGCAGAAGGGGTGGCCGGCCGGGTCGGCGTAGATGCGCCAGGGCCGGTCGTCCTCCCCGGAGTCCAGACGCCAGGCGCCGAGCGCGAGCACGGCCTCGTGGGCGGCGTCCAGGTCGGTGACCCGGACGTCGATGTGGAACTGCTGCTCCGGCGCACCCCACACCGGCGGCCGGTGGTCGGCCACGCCCTGGAAGGCGAGCACGGGTGCGCCGGAGGCGCCGTGCAGGGTGGCCCAGGCGTCGCCGACCGCCCACTGCGGGTCGGGGCGGTTGATCTCCCCGCCGAGCAACTGCTGGTAGAAGCCGGCCAGTTCCATGACGTCGGGGCAGTCGAGGACGACGCACTGCAGGGTGCCGATCGCACCGGGGCTTGTCATGCCCCCACTGTGCCCGCTCGCGCGCCCGGTCCGGTATCCGTACTCGTACTCAGGCTCCCCACCCGTCACAGGGTCCTCGTGCTCACTCCGCTTCGTCCGCCTCCAGGGCCTCCCGCAGGGCCCGGCGGCACAGGGAGTCGGCGTGCCGGGTGGTCTCGGGGAGGCGGTAGCGGGGCGTCAGGTGCAGGGTGTGGGCGCAGGCCCGCTCCAGGGAGACCCGGTGACCGACGGAGACGAAGACCGGCTTCACGTCGGCGCGGGTGCGCAGAGCCCGGCCGACGGTCTCGCCCTCGGCGACGAGGTCGCTGAACTCGCCCCGTTCCACGCCGGGTTGCTCGTAGGTGAAGGTGAACGGGTTCTTCGCGACCCCGATCGAGGGCCGGCCCGTCAGCACGCCCAGGTGGCTCGCCAGCCCGAACCGCCGCGGGTGGGCGAGCCCATAGCCGTCGCAGACCAGCAGCCCGGGGTCGACGCTCAGCCGCCCCAGCGCGGCGAGCACGGTCGGGATCTCCCGGAAGGCGAGCAGCCCCGGTACGTACGGGAACGACACCCGCCCGACGGCGGTGGCCTCCGCCACCACCTCGAGCGTCCGCCCGTCGAGCACGACGGCGGCCGCGGCGACGAGATCCCGCTCGTCGTCGTACGCCACGTCGACCCCGGTGACGTGCACCTCCCCGGGGCCGGGCCCCTCCTCGTCCACTACGAGCCGCCCCCGCAGCTCCTCCTGCACGACCAGGGCCGACGCCTCGTCGGCGGGCCAGCCCTCGGGAATCTCGATGATCGTCATGGTGGGGCACCCTACGACGAACACGGCGGCGGCCCCCCGGTAGCCTGGCGATCATGTTCGTTCTTGAATTGACCTATACCGCGCCCGTCGAACGGGTCGACGCGCTGCTCGACGCCCACGTCGAGTGGCTCGACGCGCAGTACGCGGCCGGGGTGTTCCTCGCCTCCGGGCGGAAGAACCCCCGGGACGGCGGGGTGATCCTGGCCGCCGGGGCCGACCGCGCGGAGATCGAGGCGATCGCGGCGGCCGACCCGTTCAGCGTCGAGGGCGTGTGCACGTACCGGATCACCGAGTTCTACGCGACCAAGACGGTCGGCGAACTCGCGGCGTTCCGTGAGGAGTTGCCGGCCTAGGCCGGCCCTACCGCAGCGTCGCTCGCGCGATGCGGCCCTGTTCGCCGGAGGCCCAGCAGGCGCCGTCGTGGGTGCAGTCGACCGTGTCGTACGAGTCGGTGTCGACCGTGCGCCAGGTGCGGCCGCCGTCGGTGCTCAGGTCCGTGCCGGTGGGGCCGACGGCGAGCGCGGCGGACCGGGTGTGGGGCAGCCAGGCAACGCCCGAGCGGTAGGCGGGCGGCCCGGCGGCGGCCGCGGTCCAGGTCCGGCCGGCGTCGCCGGTGACGGCGGCGGCCTTCGGCGAGGCCTGGTCCTTGCGGTAGTCGCCGCCGACCGCGATGCCGTGCGTACGGTCACGGAAGGCGAGCCCGAAGACGCCCTTGGCCCCCTCCCCCGCCGGGATCGTCGTATCGGTGACGCTCCAGGTCAGGCCGCGGTCCGCCGAGTGCAGCACCCGCCCGGTCGCTCCGCCGCCCGTGGCCAGCCACACGTCCTTCGGCCCGGACGAGACCAGGCACTGACCGCTCGCCGCGAACCCGGCCTCGCCGGGCAGCGCGGCCGGCATCCCGTCGTTCGGCAGGACCTGCCAGGACCGGCCGCCGTCGCGGGTGGACAGGATGCGGTACCTACCGTCTACCGGGTCGCTCATCGCCAGGCCGTGCCGCGGGTCGAAGAAGGTCATGCAGTCGTAGAAGGCGCGTGGGTCGGTGTTGCGGAAGGACTCGGTCCAGGTCGCCCCGCCGTCCTCCGTGCGGAAGACCCGGGACGCCTCGCCCTCCCCGATCGCGAGGACCACGGCCCGCCGGGCGTCGAAGGCCTCGACGTCGCGGAACTCCAGCTCCGCCGCGCCCGCCGGAGAGACGTTTCGCCAGCTCTTCCCGCCGTCGGTCGTGCGCAGCACCGTGCCCTTGGAGCCGGCGGCCCAGGCGACGGACCTGCTCACCGCGGCGAGGCCGCGGAAGCGGGCGTCCGTGCCGGTCGCGGTGAGCTGCCACCCCTTGGAAGGCCCCTTGGCCGACTCCCCGGGCGACGCGGTGGGCACCCCCGTGGGCGCCTCCCCCCGCGCCGTGGCCGGGACCGCCAGGGCCATGGCCAGCGCCGCCCCGGCCAGTCCCGCCGCCGTCATTCGTCTCGTCTTCCCCATGGACGTCATGGCGCCGGAAGCTAGTCCACCGCGATGATCCCGTCCAGAGTGCGTACCGGCCGCCCCCTTCCTAGGCTGGGTCGCATGACGGACCGTACGACCGACCCCGTCCCGGACGAGAAGCCGCAGCTCAAGGAGTACGAAGGCGAGGGCATCACCGTCACCTTCGAGCCGCGCCGCTGCCTCCACGCGGCCGAGTGCGTCCACGGCCTCCCGAGCGTCTTCGACCTGCACAAACGCCCCTGGGTCCAGCCCGACCAGGCGGCTCCCGACCTGGTCGCCGAGGTGGTCAGGCGCTGTCCCTCCGGCGCGCTGCAGTACCACCCGGCGGACGGCTCCGCCGAGCCCGGCGACGTGCCGACCACCGTCCGGCGCATGCCCGACGGCCGGCTGGTCGTCCGCGGCGACCTGGTGGTGCGCGGCGAAGCCGGCGTACGGCACGAGACCCGGGCGGTCCTGTGCGGGTGCGGGGCGTCCGGCAACCAGCCGTACTGCGACCACTCCGGACCGTGCGCGGGCGGGGATTTCGACCAGGCCGAGAAGCGCTGAGAGGCGGGGCACCCCGCCACCCCGAGGGGCCTGCCGCCCCGGCGGTGACGCAGCTCACGTATGTCCCCAGTGCACGTTCCGGCCCCGCGGTTCGTCTCTCCCTGTGTCAGGGAGACGTCAGGAGAACGTAGCCGCGCGACAGGAGGCTGACCCATGTCCACCGTCATCGAGCAGGCCGTGCAGGCCCGTCTGGTCGCATCCGACCCACGGATGGAGACGGTCGCCGCCACGCTGCGGTACGACCGGGAGGACCCCTTCGCGGTGAGCATGGCCTTCCCGCCGCGCGCGACCCTGGAGGGCGTCGAGGTGTCCTGGGCCTTCGCGCGTGAGCTGCTCGCCGAGGGGGTCGAGGGGCCGGCCGGTGTCGGGGACGTGCGGCTGCGACCGTACGGCTACGACCGCACGGTGGTGGAGTTCCACGCCCCCGAGGGCGTGGCCATGGTGCACGTCCGCACCTCGGAGCTGCGCAGCTTCCTGGAAGCCTCGCAGCACCTGGTGCCGAGCGGGCGTGAGCACCAGTACGTGGACTGGGACGGGGATCTGGCCCAGATCCTGGAGGAGCACCCGTAGCCCGTATCCGCCTCGCTCGTAAATCGTTTGCCGCCTCCCCGGCCCGGCCGTAACGTCTTTTCCGGCCATGTTGTCGCCCGATCGGAGAAGGCCGTTGCTCGTCTGAGGATTCGAGACACCGTGCCGCGCGTGCCGCCCCGCCGCCGCGTGTGCCGTCCTCGACCTCGGCGTACGAGCGCTGCTCCGTTTCTCCCTCCTCGCCCGCGCCCCGGTGTCTCACCCGTTGCCCCAAGCCCACGCCCATGCAACCGGGAGGCCCCTATGGCGACCCGCCCCACCTTCGTCACCTGCACTTCTCTCTCCTTCTCCTGGCCCGACGGGACCGGCGTCTTCGACGACCTCCGGCTCGCGGTCGGCCCCGGCAGGACCGGCCTCGTCGGTCTCAACGGATCCGGGAAGTCGACCCTGCTCAAGCTGATCGCCGGCGAGCTCACGCCGACGGCCGGCGCCGTCCGGACCGCCGGCGAGGTCGGCTACCTCCCGCAGAACCTGGTCCTGGACACCGCTCTGCGCGTCGACCGGGCGCTCGGCATCGACCGGGCCCGGTCCGCCCTGCACGCCATCGAGGCCGGCGACACCGCCGAGGAGCACTTCACGGCCGTCGGCGACGACTGGGACGTGGAGGAGCGGGCCCGGGCCGTGCTCGACCAGCTCGGCCTCGGCCATGTCGGCCTCGACCGCACGATCGGCGAGGTCTCTGGCGGCGAGTCCGTACTGCTCCGGCTCGCCGCGCTGCTCCTCGCCCGGCCCGACGTGCTGCTGCTCGACGAGCCGACCAACAACCTCGACCTGCTCGCCCGCCGCAGGCTGTACGAGGCGGTGGACGCCTGGTCCGGACTGCTCGTCGTGGTCAGCCACGACCGCGAACTCCTGGAGCGGGTCGACCAGATCGCCGACCTCCGGGACGGCGAGGTCACCTGGTACGGCGGCGCCTTCTCCGACTACCAGGCGGCGCTCGCGGCCGAACAGGAGGCGGCCGAACGGATGGTGCGGGTCGCCGAGGCCGACGTCCATCGGCAGAAGCGCGAACTTGCCGATGCCCACATGAAGTTGGCCCGGCGCAGGCGCTATGCGCAGAAGAGCGCCGAGAACAAGGTCGTACCGAAGATCATCGCCAACAACCGCAAGGCCCAGGCCGAGGTGTCGGCGGGCAAGCACCGCCATCTGCACGCCGAGCGGCTCGCCGAGGCGCGGTCCCGGCTCGACACGGCGGCGGAGGCGGTACGGGACGACGACGAGATCCGGATCGAGCTGCCGCACACGAAGGTCCCGCCGGGCCGGGACGTCCTCCTCCTGCGCGACCTGGAGCTGCGCTACGGCGCCCGGGTCGCCGGAGGCTTCGAGCTGCGCGGCCCGGAACGGGTGGCGCTCGTGGGCCGGAACGGGGCGGGGAAGACGACCCTGCTGCGCACGCTCGCGGGCGAGCTCGAACCGGTGGCGGGCGAGGCCACGGTGTGGGTTCCGCTGCGCTTCCTGCCGCAACGGCTCGACGTGCTCGACGACGGGCTGAGCGTGGTGGAGAACGTGGCCCGGTTCGCGCCCGGTGCGACGCCCAACGCGATCAGGGCGCGGCTCGCCCGGTTCCTGTTCCGGGGCGCCCGGGCGGACCGGCCGGCGGGGACGCTGTCGGGCGGTGAGCGGTTCCGGGCGACGCTGGCGGCGCTGCTGCTGGCCGAGCCGGCTCCGCAGCTGCTGATCCTCGACGAGCCGACGAACAACCTGGACATGGCGTCGGTGCGGAGCCTGACGGCGGCACTCGAGGCGTACGAGGGCGCGCTGGTCGTGGCGAGCCACGACGTGCCGTTCCTGGAGTCGCTGGGGATCACCCGCTGGCTGCGGCTCGACGGCGAGCTGCGGCCGACGACGGCGGAGGCCGTACGGGAGGGGCTCGTCGAGGAGGCACCGGATGCGCGAGCGCCCGAGGTCCCGGAGGCGGAGGCACTGGCGGCGGAGTCCCTCGAGGTGAAGTAACGCCCAGGACCTGGTGCCGCCGCCGGGCGCGGGGACGGGGGCGAGTCCCCCGTCCCCGCCGTGCGCGTCGACCGCCGCGGCCGGCAGCCACATGCTGCGGCTGCGGCGGTCGCGGCACACGACGTCATCCGCGCCGTCGCCGAGGATCCGTGAAGGACCACCCCGCCCTGGCTGCCATGGATGCCGTGAACGGCGTCAACGCCTCCCGGTCGAGGCGCCGCGGGCGCTGATCTCCGTCGTCGAGGCGGGCGCCGCCGGTCATCTGCTCTGAGTAGCCGGCCCCGGGCCCGGCGGCCCGGCGGCGGCGCGTGACCTGGATCTCCAGTGGCCCGCCGGAGCTGCGCGCATAACGGAACGTAACCGGACATCGCCGGGACGGGCTTGGCCGCCCCCTTACGAAGCCTTAACCTACGGTCTCGTAACCTACGAATCCGTAGGTAGTTCCGTATGCCCTTCTCCGTCCCCAGGAGTTCCCCGTGACGCTCACCTCTCCCCACCTCGGCAGCTCCGCAGGGTGGACCGACGCGCGGCTCCTCTACGCCCTGGAGGAGGTCGTCGAGCAGGAGCTCAACCGGCACCTGAAGGTCACCAAGGACTGGATGCCGCACGACTACGTGCCCTGGTCCGACGCCCGCAACTTCCCCGCCTTCTTCGAGGACGGCGAGGCCTGGGACCGCTCCCAGTCGAAGGTCACCGACATCGGCCGGATCGCGCTCGTGGTCAACCTGCTCACCGAGGACAACCTCCCGAGCTACCACCACGAGATCGCCAGCCTCTTCGGCCGCGACGGGGCCTGGGGCACCTGGGTGCACCGCTGGACCGCGGAGGAGGGCCGGCACGGGATCGTGATGCGCGACTACCTGCTCGCCTCGCGGGCGGTCGACCCGGACGAGCTCGAACGTTTCCGCATGGCACACATGAGCGAGGGATTCGAGTCCGACAACCGGCACTCGATGCTGCACTCGGTCGCGTACGTCGCCTTCCAGGAGCTCGCCACCCGGATCTCGCACCGCAACACCGGCCACCAGTCCGGCGACCCGGTCTGCGACCGCATGCTCGCCCGCATCGCGCTCGACGAGAACCTGCACATGGTCTTCTACCGCAATCTGCTGGGCGCGGCCTTCGAGATCGCCCCCGACCTCACGATGCAGGCCGTACGGGACGTGGTCGTCGGCTTCCGGATGCCCGGGCACGGGATGCCGGGCTTCGAGCGCGCGGCCGCCCAGATGGCGATCGGCGAGATCTACAACCTGCGCATCCACCACGACGACGTGCTCCAGCCGGTGCTGCGCTTCCTCAAGGTCCTCCAGATCGACGGCCTCGGCCCCGAGGGCCTGAAGGCCCAGGAGGAGCTGGGTCTCTATATGGACGGCCTGGACAGCGAGGCGAGCAAGTTCGACGAGCGGCTGGCCGCGCGCAAGGCGCGGATGGCGGCGCGGGCGGCGGGCTGACCCGCGGGACGGCCTGGCGGCCGGGGCTGCTGGGGTGGCCGGGGCTGCTGGGGCTGCTGGGGCTGCTGGGGCGTTCAGCCCTGGCGCCGCTTGAGCTTGATCCGCTCCTTCTCCGACATTCCGCCCCACACCCCGAACCGCTCGTCGTGCGCCAGCGCGTACTCCAGGCAGGCGACACGCCCCTCGCACGCCCCGCACAGCTGCTTCGCCTCTCGGGTCGAGGAGCCGGGCGCGGGAAAGAAGAACTCCGGCCCGGCCTGGGCGCACAGGGCGTTCTCCTGCCAGGAGAGGTCGGGGGCCAGGAGGGTCTGCGGGGCGGCGGTCATCGTGTCGGTCTGCATGGCAACAGACTCGCGACCCGGCCTAAACGCGCCATCAACGTCCGATCAACGCGGCGCGCCGGACGCCGGCGCACGCGTTTCGCCGACATCCGGTCCCACCGCCGGGTGCCACCGGACGGGACCGGGCATGAACGGCGTGTTTCCGACCTCGTCCGAGTACTGCTTCGGCTGCCGCCATGTGGGAGCGTGGGGCCGGTCCGAGCGATCGTGCGAGGGGGAGCGAACCACAGATGACGACGGAGGCCGGCCCGGTCCGCGCACCGGCCGGGGCCCAGGCGGTGCGCCGGGCCCTGGACGTCCTGCACAGCTTCCACGACAACGGGCCCGACCTCAGCGCCTCGGACCTGGCGCGCCGGCTCGGCCTGTCGACCTCGACCGCGCACCGGCTGGCCAGGACGTTGCTCGGCGCGGGTTTCCTGGAACAGGACGCCCGCACGGCCCGCTACCGGCTCGGCCCCGCCGTCACGGAGCTCGGCCGCCTCTCGTACCACCAGCGCGGTCTCCATCTGGCCACGCCCGAGCTGCGCGACCTGGCCGAGCGAACCGGTGCGTGCGCCGATCTGGCGTTGCGCAGCGGCGGGTACGCGGTGGTCGTGGCGGGCGGTTCGGTCACCCCGCGGGTGGGGCTGCGGCGTCCGCTGCACACGACGGCGCCGGGGCAGGTCCTGCTGGCCTTCGCCCCCGCCGAGCAGAGCGGCGCCGAACCGGCCGTGCGGGAACGGGGTTACGCCGTCGACGAGGGCGCGTCGGCGCCCGAGGCGCGGACGCTCGCGGTGCCCGTACTCGAGCGGTCCGGTCACGCGCGTTTCGCGCTCGCGGTGAGGGCGGCGCCCTCCGTCCTCACCGATGAGCGGCTCGACTGGTTCCTGGCCCGGGCGCGGGCCTGCGCGAGGGCCCTGGAGGTGCTGCTGCTCGCACCGGGTGAGCGGCGCGCCCCGGAGGCGTAGAACAGCACGACGTACAGTATCCGCACGATCGTGCGGACAGTACGATGGGGGCATGAGCGGGAGCACCAAGACGGACGGGCGCGTCGAGCGCGGCAACCAGACCCGGCGGCTCGTTCTGGGCCGCACGATGGACATCGCCTCGGTCGAGGGCCTGGAGGGTCTCTCGCTCGGGCGGATCGCCACCGAACTGAAGCTCAGCAAGAGCGGGGTGTTCGCCCTGTTCGGCTCCAAGGAGGAGCTCCAGCTGGCGACGGTACGGGCGGCCGCCGCCGTCTTCGCCCGCCAGGTCGTCACACCGCTCGCCGAACTCCCGCCGGGTCCGGGCCGGGTGTGGGCGCTGTGCCGCAACTGGCTGGCGTACTCCGCCGGGCGGGTCTTCGCGGGCGGCTGCTTCTTCTACGCGGTCTCGGCGGAGTTCGACGCCCGAACGGGCCCGGTCCACGACGCCGTCGCGCGGGCGCGCACCGACTGGGTCGCGTATGTGGAGCAGACGATCGAGGAGGCCCGGCAGGCCGGCGGCCTCGTCGAGGACGTGGACGCCCCGCAGCTGGCCTTCGAGATCATCGCCCTGATGGAGTCGGCCAACGCCCAGTCCGTCCTGCTGGGCGACGACACCGCCGCCTACGCCCGGGCCGAGCGCGGCATCGTCCGCCGCCTGCGGGCCGAGGCGACGGACGGCGCGCGGGACGGGATCGGCGCCCCTGCGGTGTGACGCGGGGGCTCAGCGCGAGACCGTCCGAGCGATGTCCCTCGCCGCGGGCGCCGTCGCGAACTCCACTGCCTCCGTGACGACCTGAGGGCTCGTCAGGATCCTGCCGTGCCCGAGCCCCTGGGTGACGACGAGCCGTGCACGGTCGCCGTGCGCCTTCGCGAGGTAGCGGGCATGGGCGAGCGGCACCATCTCGTCGGTCTCGTCGTGGAACAGCAGGACGGGCGCGCCGAGTTCGTCCGGCCGCCAGGCGCCGTCGAGGTGCTGCCAGACCCCGGGCTCGTCGGGGGCGAGCCGCCGCTCGACATGCCGGCGCATCGCACCGAGCGCGCGCCCGCCGAAGCCGCTCACGGCCTGGAACCCGGCGGTGAGCAGGCCGAAGGAGCCGACGCCCGCGATGCCGACGAACCGGTCCGTGCGGACGCCGTCGCGGAGGGCGAAGAGCGCCGCGACGACACCGAAGGAGTGGGCGACGACGGCGTCGAAGTCGCCGTGCCGTGCGTGCAACCGCCGGATGATCTCGCGGTATTCGACGATGTTGGTGGCCCTGCCCGGGGCGTCGCCGTGTCCGGGTGCGTCGAAGGCGACGGGGCTGTAGCCGCGGGCGAGCAGCGCCTCGGCGAAGGCGGCGAGGCGCGAGCCGCGCGAGGACCAGCCGTGGACGAGCAGCACGGGGCGTTCGCCGTCGCCCCAGGCGTAGGTGACCGCCTGCTTGCCGTACACCTGTATGCGGTCGACCCGGGCGGTGGCCATCAGCGGCTCCTCGACCGGCTTGAGGCGCGCTCGTCCGACCGGGCGGACGAAGAGGTGGAAGACGGCCCGCCCGGCGAGGGCGGGAGTGATGTACGCGGCGGCGTTCAGCGTCGTGCGGACCAGCAGAGCCTTCGGAAACATGCCGGATCTCCTCGATCGTCCTCGATGCGAGAAATTCTAGCACGATCGTTCGTGTTGTTTTGAGGATCCGAAGTCTGGCACCCGAGGGGGCGACCTCTCTCACTCCCCCTCCGGCTCCTTCTTCGCCCGGCTCGGCTGGACCCGCTTCGGCTCGCCGGGCATCTTCGGGTACTCCGGCGGATACGGCAGATCACCCAGGCCGTGCTCCGCCTCGTCACGGCGGGCCAGTTCGAGCAGCGGCTCCAGGCTGAAGCGTTCGTCGTCCATGTCGGCGTGCACGTCGCCGAGTTCGGCGTACCGCTCCGGCATGGTGCGGATGTCGAAGTCCTGCGGCACCGCGTCGTCGACCTCGTCCCAGCGCAGCGGCGCGGAGACGGGGGCGTGCGGGCGGGGGCGGACGGAGTAGGCGGAGGCGATGGTGCGGTCGCGGGCGGTCTGGTTGTAGTCCACGAAGATCCGCTCCCCGCGCTCCTCCTTCCACCACTTGATCGTGACCTGGTCCGGCATCCGGCGCTCCAGCTCCCGGCCGCAGGCGATCGCGGCCCGCCTGACCTGGGTGAACGTCCAGTTCGGCAGGATCGGTACGAAGACGTGCAGGCCGCGCCCGCCGGAGGTCTTCGGCCAGCCGCGCAGCCCGTGCTCGTCGAGGACGGCCCGCAGCTCGTGGGCGGCGCGGACGGCGTCGGCGTAGTCCGTGCCGGGCTGGGGGTCGAGGTCGATCCGGAGTTCGTCGGGGTGGTCCGTGTCGCCCCTGCGTACCGGCCAGGGATGGAAGGTGACGGCTCCCAGGTTGGCCGCCCACAGTACGGCCGCCGGCTCGGTGGGGCACATCTCGTCGGCCGATCGGCCGCTGGGGAAGGTGATGTGGGCCGTCGGGATCCATTCGGGGAGGTACTTCGGCGCACGCTTCTGGAAGAAGGACTCCCCCGTGACGCCGTCGGGGTAGCGCTCCAGGGTGGTGGGCCGGTTCCGCAGGGCGCGGGTGATGCCGTCGCCGACGGCGAGGTAGTAGCGGACCATGTCCAGCTTGGTGTAGCCGGGCTCGGGGAAGTACACCTTGTCCGGATTGGACACCTTCACGGTCCGGTCGCCGACCTCGAGCTCCACCGCTGCCGCCTTGCCTGCCATGGCCGTCAGCCTAGGCCGCGCTCGGATACCCCGCATATCGGGGCATATCGGTGAAGTGGTCTCTAGAATCACCGGCATGGACCTGCCGGTGATGCCGCCTCTGAAGCCGATGCTGGCGAAGGCCGTGAAGAAGATCCCGCCCGGCATGCAGTACGAGGCCAAGTGGGACGGCTTCCGCGCCCTCGTCCACCGCGACGGGCCCGAGCTCTTCATCGGCAGCCGCACGGGCAAGCCGCTGACCCGCTACTTCCCCGAGCTCGTCGAGGCGCTGCTGGCCCGGCTGCCGGAGCGCTGCGTGGTGGACGGGGAGATCGTCATCGAACACGGTGGACGGCTCGACTTCGACCGGCTGAGCGAGCGGATCCATCCGGCCGACTCGCGGGTGCGGATGCTCGCCGAGACCACGCCCGCCCGCTTCATCGTCTTCGACCTGCTCGCCCTCGGCGAAGACGCCTTCCTCGACACCCCGCTCGCCGAACGGCGGGCGCTGCTCGAAACCGCCCTCGCGGGCGTCGACGCCCCCGTCCATCTCGCCCCCGCCACCAGGGACCGGGCCGTCGCCGCGCGCTGGTTCGAGCAGTACGAGGGCGCCGGCCTGGACGGCGTCATCGCCAAGCCGCTCGACCTGCCCTACCGCCCCGACGCCCGGCTGATGTACAAGATCAAGCACGAGCGCACGGCCGATGTGGTCGTGGCCGGATATCGCTTCCACAAGAGCGGCCCGGTGGTCGGTTCGCTGTTGCTCGGGCTGTACGACCACGGGGGCGCGCTCCAGCACGTCGGCGTGTGCGCGGCCTTCACCGCCGCCCGGCGCGCCGAGCTGATCGGGGAGCTGGAACCCCTGCGCATGGACCCGCCGGACGGCCACCCGTGGGCGGCCTGGACGGACGAGTCGGCACACGAGGAGGCCCGACTGCCGGGCGCGCCCAGCCGCTGGTCGGGGAAGAAGGACCTGTCGTGGGTGGCGCTGCGCCCCGAGCGGGTCTGCGAGGTGGGGTACGACCACATGGAGGGCGACCGCTTCCGGCACACGGCCCAGTTCAAGCGCTGGCGCCCGGACCGCACCCCGGAGTCCTGCGGGTACGACCAGCTGGAGGAGCCGGTCTCGTACGACCTGTCGGAGATCCTTTCGTAGATCCGTCGCGGATCCGTTCGTAGATCCATCAGTAGGTCCCTTCGTCACGGAGGCCGCGCGGCCGGGGTGAGATGCCCCACACCCGTCCGCAGGGCAACGCCCGCCCATCGCCTTCACGTTCGACGAACTGACACGCGATCCGATCGGCCCACCGGCCCGCACCTGCGGGAACGCGGGCCGGGGCGGGGACGGGCTCCGTACGGCTCGCCGAAGGCGCCGCGGGGGTGTTGCCACGCGGTGACGGACCCGTCGTCGAACCGGTACCGCGATCCGGTACCTATGAGGGGGAGAAAGTCTCTCTCGCCGCCCGACATCCTCTCCAAGGACTGACCGTGATCACCTCGCCCTCGCGCCTCGTGCCCGTCCCGATCCCCGACCGCGTCGCCGCGCTGATCGGCTCCTGCCTGCCGCTGCACGTGCTCCAGGCGGAGGTCGACGCCGACTGCGCGGCGCGTGAGGTGTACCGCTTCCGCGGGCCGCTGTGCGCGGAGGACCGGGCCGACCGCGAGCACGCGCTGGCGGCGCTGGCCCGTGCCAACAAGGTGCTGGCCAAGCACCACCCGCAGCTGCCGGTGCGCCCGGGGCAGTAGCCGGTCGGTCGTCCGGGTCGGTCGGTCGACCGGTCGCACCTCGCCGGTCCTACGCCGGACCCGCCCGTCCGGCTCGGCGCCAGTCGGGTCTCGGCCATTCGGGCGGCGGGCCCGCCCCGCACCGGTTCGGGTGTACTCCGCATGCGGGACACGGACGCCGATGTGACGCTGCGAGAGTGACCACCACCAGCGAAGCCGCGCCCGCGCCCCCGGTCTCCGAGCCCCCCGTGCTCGACAGCCGGCGCCGCAACATCGTCTTCGGCACGATCATGCTCGGTGTGCTCCTCGCCGCCCTGGACCAGACGATCGTGGGCACCGCGCTGCCGACGATCGTCTCGGACCTCGGCGGGGCGGCCCACATGTCCTGGGTGGTCACCGCGTATCTGCTCGCAGAGACGGTCGCGACCGTCCTCGTCGGCAAGTTCGGCGATCTCTTCGGCCGCAAGGTCATCTTCCAGATCTCGGCGATCGTCTTCATCACCGGCTCCTTCCTGTGCGGTCTCGCCACCAACATGACGCTGCTGATCGTCTGGCGCGGGCTCCAGGGCATCGGCGCCGGCGGTCTCATGGTCACCTCGATGGCGCTGATCGCCGATGTCATCCCGCTGCGCGAACGCGGCAAGTACCAGGGCGCGATCGGCGCGGTGTTCGGTGTCTCGACGGTCATCGGGCCGCTGCTCGGCGGCCTGTTCACCGATCACCTCAGCTGGCGCTGGGCGTTCTACGTCAACGTCCCCATCGCGATCCTGGTCGTCATCGCCGCCGCCCGCACCATCCCCTCCGTACGCTCCGCGAGCCGGCCGGTCATCGACTACGCGGGCATCGCGCTCGTCGCGGCCGGCTCCAGCGCGCTGATCCTGGCGACCAGTTGGGGCGGCAACGAGTACGCATGGGGCTCCGGTGTCATCATCGGGCTGTTCGCCGGGGGCCTGATCGCGCTCGCGCTGTTCTGCTGGGTGGAGACCCGGGCGGCCGAACCCATGTTGCCGATGCGGCTGTTCCGCAATCCGGTCTTCACGGTGTGTTCGGTGCTGAGCTTCGTCGTCGGTTTCGCGATGCTCGGCGCGATGACGTTCCTGCCGACGTATCTGCAGTACGTGGACGGGGACTCGGCGACGATCTCCGGCATCCGCACCCTTCCGATGGTCATCGGCCTGCTCATCGCCTCCGTCTTCAGTGGCAACGTCGTCAGCAAGACGGGGCGCTACCGGATCTTCCCCATCGCCGGCTGTCTCGTGATGGGCGTCGGCCTCTACCTGCTCTCCCTGATGGAGCCGGGCACCAGCACCTGGCTGGCGTCGCTGTACATGTTCGTTCTGGGCGTCGGCATCGGCCTGTGCATGCAGGTGCTCACCATCGCGGTGCAGAACACCGTCGACTACGCGGACCTGGGCACCGCCACCTCCGGCGTCACCTTCTTCCGTACGCTGGGCAGCTCCTTCGGCACGGCCGTCTTCGGCACGATCTACTCCAACTCGCTCGGACCGAACCTCGCCAAGGGCGTCGCGGAGGCGTCGGCGATCGGGGCCGGCGCGGGCCTCGATCCGGCGGCCGTCGGCGCGGCCTCGCAGAGCCCGGCCGGGCTCCACGGGCTGCCGGACCAGGTGGCCGAGCCGATCGTGCGGGCGTACGCGGACACGCTGCACACCGTCTTCCTGTGGACGGTGCCGGTCGCGGCGGTCGGCTTCGTCGTGGCGCTCTTCCTCAAGGAGGTGGCGCTGCGCGACACGGCCCGGGCCTCGGCTCCCGACATGGGCGAGGGCTTCGCCTCCCCCACCACCGCCGGCGACTCGGCCAAGCTCCTGGAACTGTCGGTGGGCCGGATCATCCGCAGGACCGATCTGGACACCGCCCGGCGGATCGTCGACGCGTCGGACACCCGGCTCGACATGGCGGGCGCCTGGGCGGTGATGCAGGTGGAGCTCTTCACGCGGACGGTCGGCCATGCCAGCCTGGGCCTGATCTCGGCGGGCCGCCGGGTGCCTCCGGAGGTGCTGCTCCCGGTGTTCGACCGGATGGTCGACGAGGGCTTCCTCACCCGGGACGGCAACCTGCTCTCGCACACCAACGCCGGGAAGCGGGAGGCCGACGTCATCACCAAGGCGTGGGGTGACTGGCTGAGCGAACGGGTCCACCAGGAGAGCGGACGACCGAGCGGGACGGAGCTGCGGGCCGCGACGGACGCGATCGCGAAGAAGCTGATCGCGGAGGACCTGGCGCAGGGGCTGCCGCGGGGGAACCGCGAGACGGTGGGCGCGTCGGCCCGCTGATACGGACCTTGGATACCGGATCCGTGCATGGGATCCGATATCCAAGGTGTCGGATCCGAGTCCTTGGATTCCGGACATTGGATCCAATATCCAAGATGTGGATCCAATCCCGCGCCGGGTCAGTCGAGGAAGTCGCCGTCCACGTACACCCACGCCCCCTCGTGCCGCGCGAACCGGCTCCGCTCGTGGAGTTCACCCGCGCCGCCGCGCTGGGTGAACCGGGCGCGGAAGGTGACGGTGCCGTGCTGGTGGAAGGCCGTGCCGTCGCCGGTCTCCTCGATCTCCAGGCCGGCCCAGCGCAGCGCCGGGTCGAAGTCGACGTCCGCGGGCCGGGTCTCGGGCGCCCAGGTGCGCAGGAGATACGGCTCGTCGCGCACGACGAAGGCGCTGTAGCGGGAGCGCATCAGCAGTTCGGCCGTGGGTGCGGTGGCGGGCCCGGTGTGGAAGCGGCCGCAGCAGTCTCCGTACGCGGCGTCGAGGCCGCAGGGGCAGGGCGACCCGGCGGTCACGGAGGGCTGCGCGGGGCGGGCGGGGCGGGCGGACTTCTTGCGGGCGTTGCGGGACATGCGGCCATTGTCTCGTGAGGCGTACGGGGTCGGGTTCACGCCATGTGTGAAGCGGCCCCGCAGATCGCTTCCGGGTGCCGTTCGGCGCCCCTATGCTCCTGCGCCGGACATGACTGTTACCGCCGGTAAAGGGGTTGGGGCATGGAACGCACGGGCACCTCACGACGCGGCTTCGTGGCGGGCGCCGCCGCCGTCACCGGAGCCGTCGCCACCGGCGCGGTCGCCACCGGCGCACTGCCGGCGGCCGCGGCGCCCGCTGCCGGGCCGGCCACGGGGCCGTACTCCGTCGCCGTACTCGGCGGCGGCGTCGCGGGCCTGACGGCCGCCCATGAACTGGCCGAACGCGGCTACCGCGTGACCGTGTACGAGCGCCGGGCGCTGGGCGGCAAGGCCCGCTCCATGGACGTACCGGACAGCGCGCGCGGCGGGCGGCGACCGCTCCCCGCCGAGCACGGCTTCCGCTTCATCCCCGGCATCTACCACAACCTCCCCGACACGATGCGGCGCATCCCCTTCCCCGGCAACGCCAACGGTGTCTGGGACAACCTGGTGGCCCCGGCCGAGATGTCCTTCGCCCGCACCGGCCTTGAGGACCTCCGCATCCCCCTCCCCTGGCCCGGCCACCGCCCCGCGGAACTCACCCTCGACGAGATCCGCCGCGCCCTGACCGCGCTCCTGGACACCGTCCGCTCCATCCCCTTCCACGAGACGGCGTACTTCGCCGACCGCTTCCTCGTCTTCCTCACCAGCTGCGACGAGCGGCGGAACGACACCTGGGAGCGCACTCCGTGGTGGGAGTTCCTGCGGGCCGAGCGGATGAGTTACGACTACCAGCGCATCCTCGCCGTGGGCCTCACCCGGAACATCGTGGCGACGAAGGCGGAGGAGGCCAGCACCCGTACCGTCGCGACGCTCCTGGAGGCGTTCGCGTTCAACGCCCTGGGGCGCGGCGCCGACGGGCCCCTCGACCGGATCCTCGACCTGCCGACCAACGAGGCGTGGATCGACCCCTGGGTGACCCATCTGAAGGGCCTCGGGGTGGAGTTCCGCGTGGGCTGGACCGTGCGGGAGCTGGACTACGACGCCGGGGCGGGGCGGGTCGCGGCGGTGGTCGTGGAGGATCCGCAGGGCGCCCGCAGTCGCGTGACGGCCGACCACTACATCTCGGCGATGCCGGTGGAGCACGCCCGGCGGACCTGGAGTGCGGCGCTGCGCGCGGCGGACCCGCAGCTGGCGCGGTGCGACCGGCTGGAGACGGACTGGATGACGGGCATCCAGTTCTATCTGACCGAGCGTGCCCCGCTGCTCGCCGGGCACGCCAACCTCATCGACTCGCCGTGGTCCCTGACGGCCATCCAGCAGGCCCGGCACTGGCCGTCGCGGGACTTCGCCGCCGACTACGGCGACGGCACGGCCGTGGACTGTCTGTCGGTGGACATCTCGGAGTGGGACCGGCCGGGCATCCTGTACGGCAAGACGGCCAAGCAGTGCACCCGTACGGAGGTCGCGCGCGAGGTGTGGGCGCAGCTGAAGGCGGCGTTCAACGACACGGGCCGGACCGTGCTGAAGGACAGCACGCTGCACTCCTGGTTCCTCGACCCGGGGGTGGACGGTCTGGGCACCCCGAATCCGACGAACGAGGACCAGCTCCTCATCCACCCGGTCGGTACGTTCCACAACCGCCCGCAGGCGGCCACGAGGGTCCCGAACCTCTATCTCGCGGGCGACTACGTGGCCGTCGACATCGATCTGGCGACCATGGAGGGTGCCAACGCCTCCGCCCGCCAGGCGGTCAACGCCCTGCTCGACCGTACGGGCTCGGCCGCGGCGCGCTGCACGGTGCAGCCGCTGTTCCGCGCGCCGGAGCTGGAGGGGCTGAAGCGCCACGACCGGCTCCGCTACCGGCTCGGCCTGCGTAACGCGCTCGACGTGGGCTGAGCCCGCCGGGTCCCGCGGCCGGCCCGCGGGTCAGGGCCGGCTGCGCAGCGGATGTCCCTCCGGGACCTCGACGACGGCGATCCGTACGCCGTCGGGGTCGGCGAGCCACATCTCGATCAGGCCCCACGGTTCGGTGACCGGCTCCCTCAGCACCCGTACGTCCTTCCCGCGCAGCTCCTGGTGTGCCGCGTGGACGTCGGCGACCTGGAGCCAGAGCCGCAGCTCGGGTGTGCCCGGCGGGGCGTCCGCGCGGCCGGAGAGTTCGAGGAAGCCGCCGCCGAGGAAGTAGACGGTGCCGCGGTCGGGGCCGGTGCCGAACTCGCGGTAGACGGCGAGGCCGAGCGTCTGCCCGTAGAAGCGGCGGGAGCGCTCGGGGTCGGCCGGGCGGAGCGGAATCCTGCTGCTCAGTACATGCATCCGAGTAGCGTACGACCATGAAACTGACGATTCTCGGAGGCGGCGGATTCCGGGTGCCGCTGGTGTACGGCGCCCTGCTTGGCGACCATGCCGAGGGGCGGGTCAGCCATGTCACCCTGCACGATCTGGACGCGGGGCGGCTTTCGGCGATCGCCCGGGTGCTCGGCGAGCAGGGCGCGGGGGTACCGGACGCGCCGGTGGTGACGGCGACGACGGATCTGGACGAGGCGCTGCGGGGTGCGGACTTCGTCTTCTCGGCGATCCGGGTGGGCGGTCTGGAGGGCCGGGCGGCGGACGAGCGGATCGCGCTTGCCGAGGGGGTGCTGGGCCAGGAGACGGTGGGTGCCGGCGGCATCGCGTACGGGCTGCGGACGCTACCGGTGGTGACGCACATCGCGGGGCGGATCGCGGAGCTCGCTCCGGATGCGTGGGTCATCAACTTCACCAATCCGGCGGGCATGGTGACGGAGGCGATGTCGCGGATCCTCGGTGACCGGGTGGTCGGCATCTGCGACTCTCCGGTGGGGCTCGGCCGCCGGGTGGCGCGGGTGCTCGGGGCGGCGCCGGGTGAGGCGTGGATCGACTATGTGGGACTCAACCACCTGGGCTGGCTGCGGGGGTTGCGCGTAGGTGGACATGACGTACTGCCGCGGCTCTTCGAGGACGACCGGCTGCTCGGCTCGTTCGAGGAGGGGAGGCTCTTCGGTACGGAGTGGCTGCGTTCGCTGGGTGCGGTGCCCAACGAGTACCTGCACTACTACTACTTCAACCGCGAGGCGGTCCGGGCCTATCGGGAGGCCGAGCGGACGCGGGGCGCGTTCCTCCTGGAGCAGCAGGCCGGTTTCTACGAGGAGACGGCCGAGCCGGACGCGCCCGCCCTGGCCGCGTGGCACCGGACGCTCGCGGAGCGCGAGGCGACGTACATGGCGCACAACCGTGAGGCGGCCGGGGTGGGTGAGCGCGACGAGGAGGATCTGGAGTCGGGCGGTTACGAGAAGGTGGCGCTGGCGCTGATGCGGGCGATCGCCCGTAACGAGCGGGCCACGCTGATCCTCAACGTCCGTAACCGGCATACTCTTTCGGTCCTGGACGCGGACGCGGTGATCGAGGTGCCGTGTTTCGTCGACGCGGCCGGTGCGCATCCGGTGTCGGTGGATCCGCTGCCGTACCACGCGGTGGGTCTGGTGACGGCGGTGAAGGCGGTGGAGCGTGAGGTGCTCGCGGCGGCGGAGAGCGGTTCGCGGGCGACGGCGGTGAAGGCGTTCGCGCTGCATCCGCTGGTGGACTCGGTGACGGTGGCCCGCCGGCTGGTCGAGGGGTATACGGCGGAGCATGCGGGACTTGCCTATTTGCGTCGTTGAGTTGGACGGCTGACGAACGGCTTTACTCGGTCAGGGGCGCGGCCTAGGCTCGCGCCCCATGACTTCACAGCGACGCAGGGGTGTGCGAAGAGGTGTGGCCAGGCTCGCGGCCGGCTCTCTGGTGGTCCTGGGGCTCCTGAGCACGGGGTCCGTGGCGGCCGGCAGCAGTCCGGGGAGCGCGGAGACGGGCGGGGCCACGGTGGTTCCCGTGCAGACCACGGGTCCCGCGGACCGGCGGTTCAATCTGGTGGTCATGGGCGACGGCTATACGGCCGCGGAGATGCCGGAGTTCCGGGCGGACGTGGAGCGGCATCTGAGCACGCTGTGGAGCGTGGAGCCGTTCGCCTCGTACCGCTCGTACGTCAACGTGTGGGCGGTGGAGGTGCCGTCGCGGGAGTCGGGGGTGGACTGCGATCCGGGTCTTGACGCGCCGGTCCGTGACACGGCGCTCGACATGGGTTTCTGGGGCGGCTGCAATCCGGCGAGCGTGCAGCGGCTGCTGACGGTCGACAGCGGCAAGGCGGCCTCGTTCGCGGACCTGGTGCCGGGGACGAGCCGCGCCAACCGGCAGATCGTGGCCCTCGCGAACAGCTCCACCTACGGTGGCGCGGGCGGGAGTTACGCGACGGCGTCCGGCGGGAACGCGTTGTCGGCGCTCATCACCCCGCACGAGATAGGGCATTCGCTGGGCGGCCTGCAGGACGAGTACGACTACTACGGCCGCGGTGTGCCGGGCGGGGCGTACGGGGACGGTGAGCCGTCCTCCGTGCATCACACGCTTCTGACGGAGCGGCAGATGCGGGAGCAGCAGGCCAAGTGGTGGCGCTGGCTGGGTGAGGAGAGCGAGGCCGGCGGGGTCATCGGCCGTCACGAGGGTGGTCTGTACAGCACGTCGGGTGTGTGGCGGCCGAGCCGCCATTCGATGATGAAGACGCTGGGTTACGCCTTCGACCAGGTGGAGCGCGAGGTGATGGTGCGGGCGATCTCCGCGAAGGTGGATCTGGTGCAGGACCACACGCCGGACGGGGCGCCGATCGGGGCCGACCGGACGGTGTGGGTGGACACGCTGCACCCGGTGGGCGGTGAACTGTCCTTGGAATGGCGTCTGGACGGCCGTCCGCTGCGGACCGGCGGCGCCCGCGCGGTCGATCTGCGCACGCTCGGCCTCTCCCCCGGGCGTTCGTACGCGCTGACGGCGACCGTCACGGATCCGACGCCGTTCGTCCGTGACCCGGCGGTGCGTGCGTCGGCGGCGCTGACCCGTACGGTGAGCTGGACGGTGGACCCGGCGCTGAGCACGCCGGAGGACACGACGCCGGCCGCGTTCGCGGGGCACACGGCCACGGACGCCCCGGTCGGCGCGCGCTCTGTGGTGTACGCGGACACGACGCATCCGGTCCGCCGGAGCCCGGCCGTGCGGTGGGCGCTGGACGGTCGGGCGGTCGCCAATCCGGGCAACGACCGCGATCTGGACCTGGGTTCGCTGCGCCTCGCACCCGGTACACACCGCCTGACCGCCCGGATCCCGGGTACGGACGGGGAGTTGAGCTGGACGGTGGACGCGTCCGCCGCCACCTCCTCGTACGAGCTGTCGAAGCCGCTGCGTACGGTGCACCGGCCGGGGAAGCCCGTCGAGTACGTGTACGACGGGGAGTTCACGATGCGGCTGACCGCCCGGGACGACCAGGAGGGTGCGGTCGTGAGCCAGTTCCGGGTGGACGGCGACGGCTGGTACACGTACTACGGCTGGCCCACGGACGCGGACGCGCCGTTCCGTTTCTCGCCGTCGGGCACGGTGATCGACGATCTCGTCTACGGCAAGCTGGGCCGAAGCCGTGCGGTGCCGTGGGACGACGCGACGCCCGACTACGGCACGCACACGGTGGAGTACCGGACGGTGGACGCGGCCGGGAACGTGGGCCGGGCGCGGAGCTTCCTGGTGACGCTGGTGAAGCCGTAGGAGCGCGCGGGGAAGGCGAGGAGGCCCCCGTCGGCGTGCCGGCGGGGGCTTTCGTCCGGTCTTCCGGGCGGCTCCGGGTACGGGGTCAGCGCTTGCGGCCGACCGCGGCCCAGCCCGGGATGGGGTCGTCGCCCTGGACCGGGACCGGTTCACCCAGTTCCGGGTGCCATTCGGCGGTGAGCGAGACTCCCGGTTCGACGAGGTCGAGGCCGTCGAAGAACGCGGCCAGTTCGTCGCGGGAGCGCGGCCGCAGGGTCAGGCCCCGCGCCTTGTACATGGCGGCGGCCTTCGCGGCGCCTTCGGGGTCGAAGTCGCCGGTGACGTGCGAGAGGACGAGGTAGCTGCCGGGCGCGAGCTTTTCGACGAGCTTGCCGACCAGTTCGTAGGCGCCGTCCTCGTCGCCGACGAAGTGCAGCAGGGCCAGCATCGACAGGGCGATGGGCTGGTCGAAGTCAAGGACCTTTCCGGCCCTTTCGAGGATGATCTCGGGGTCGCGGGCGTCCGCCTGGATGTACTCGGTGGCCCCTTCCGGGGTCGAGCGCAGCAGCGCCGCGGCGTGCGCGAGCACGATCGGGTCGTTGTCGCAGTACACGATCCGGGACTCCGGCGCGACGCCCTGCGCGATCTGGTGCAGGTTGGGCTCGGTGGGGATGCCGGTGCCGACGTCGAGGTACTGCCGTACGCCGTCGGCGCTGAGCCAGCGGATGGCGCGGTGCATGAAGGCCCGGTTGACCCGGGCCATGTCCCGGCCGCGGGCGTCGACGGTGAGGAGCTGGCGGGCCATCTCCTCGTCGACCGGGTAGTTGTCCTTGCCGCCCAGGAACCAGTCGTACATGCGCGCGGGGTGCGGCTTGCTGGTGTCGATGCGTATTCCGCTCTGTGGGGATGCGGCGTCCTGGGTCATCAACTCTCCTCGGCGGGACGAACGGTGGCACTTACAGCAAGAGTTACGCGACGGTAGGGGTGGGGCGGAAGGGGTCAGGTCAGCAGAAAGTCAGCCTGACCGGATTTCGCCCCCTGGATGAAGGCAGCGATCTCTCCGTGGGTGTAGATGAGCGCGGGTCCTTCAGGGTCTGCGGACTGTCGCACGGCGACTCTGCCGTCGGCCAGCTTCATGGCCTCCACGCAGTTGCCCCCGTTCCCGCCGCTCCACGGCTTGTGCCATCCCTCGGCACCGAGCTCGGCGGCGGGCATGCCGTTGTATATGCGATCCATTCACAGCTCCTTGCGGAGATTCCGGAGAATCTCCTTCGTGCGTTGTGCAGTCGCGGCCTGGGCCGCCATGCGGTCCATGACCTCGAGGTGGGAGGCCACCTCGGGGCGGGCGTCGAGGTAGACGGCGCCGGTCAGGTACTCGCTGTAGACCATGTCCGGGAGTTCGGGCATGGCGAAGCGGAAGAGGACGAACGGTCCGTAGGTGCCGGGGTGGTGGCCGGACGCGAACTCCGCGATCTGCAGGGTGACGTTCGGCAGCTCGGACGCTTCGAGCAGCCGGTCGAGCTGGTCGCGCATCACCTCGGGCCCGTGGCCGACGGGTCGGCGGAACACCGTCTCGTCCATGATCACCCAGAACTTGGGCGCGTCCTCCCTGGTGAGGAGGGACTGGCGCTCCATGCGGAGGGCTACGTGGCGGTCGATCTCCTCGGTGTCGTTGCTGCCGCCGACCGCGCCGCTGCGCAGGATGGCACGGGCGTACTCCTCGGTCTGCAGCAGACCGGGGACGAACTGGGGCTCGTACGCCCGGATGAGGCTCGCGGCCCCTTCCAGGCTGACGTACATGGAGAACCAGCCGGGCAGCACGTCGTGGAAGCGCTGCCACCAGCCGGGGAGGTTGGCCTCCTCCGCGAGGGCGACGAAACCCTCGGCCTCGGAGTCCGTGATGCCGTACGCCTTCAGCAGGAGCTGTACGTACGGGATCTTCAGCGCGACCTCGGCCGTCTCCATGCGCCGGATCGTGGCCGGGGCGACGCGGAGGATCTTGGCGGCCTCTTCCCTCTTGAGGCCGGCCCGTTCGCGCAGATCCTGCAGTCGCTTGCCGAGGACGACCTGTCCCACCGTGGGGGCGGACCGCGGCTCGCTCACTCTCAAGACCTCCCCGACGCGCTGTTTTCGATGAGTGTGCCACGAACACGGCCAGAGAGAACACCGCACTCTGCAATTTTCAGAGTGCCACTTGCCAAGTGTCCGACTCAGGAGCACAGTGTTCCGGTGAACCAGTACGCACTGCCGCCTGCGCCGCCGCGGTGGGTGCGTACGGCACTCCTGCCCACAGTTGTGAGGATCCGGTCGTGGCTTCTGGTAACGCGCACTCCTCAGGTCTCATGAGCCCCCGCGTCATGCCCCAGCGCCCACGACACCACGCCGACGTCCGCCGCTTCGCCTTCGAGCTGCCCGCCCGCACCGAGTCCGTCGCCCGGGCCCGCCGGCTCGCGGAGGAACGGCTCGCCCTGTGGGGCTGCGACGGCGAGATCCGCGACACCGTCCTCCTGATCGTCTCCGAACTCGTCACCAACGCCGTGGTGCACACCGCCAGCGGCCGGGTCGTCTGCGAGCTGCGCGAGGGCGAGGAGCGCCTGCGGATAGCGGTACGCGACGAGGGCGGCCCCGCCGGTCCGCGCATGCGCGACTGCGGCGAGGAGGAGCGCGGCCGCGGCCTCATCCTGGTCGACGCCCTGTCCTCGGCCTGGGGCGCCGACCGCACCGGCCACGGCACGGCCCAGGTCGTCTGGGCGGAACTCGCGCACGGCATGGCGGAGCCGTGCTGAGGTCCATGGCGACACTGCTCGCCCCGCGCGGCCGCAGAAACCCCGGGAACTCCCCCTTCCCCACCGCCGTCGGCGAGACCCGGCTCGCCGTGCCCGCCGACCTGCCGGCCACCCTCGGCTGCGACGCCGTGGGCGTCCCCGCCCGCTACGGCTTCCGCATCCTGTCCCGGCTGCCCGCCAAGGGCTGCGTCTACGCCGACACCGACTGGTGGTGGTGGCTGGTCCCGGCCGGCTCCGACCTGGACCTGACCTGGCCGCTGCCCGCCTGCTACGCCTCCGGCGCCGTGGTGCCCGACCGCCGGCCGCGGTTGTTCCACCACCCGGACGGCGGCTCCCCGTACACCCCTCCCATCCCCCTCTACCTGCTGATCTGCCAGCTGACGGGAATCGCTCCCTCGTGGAGCGTGCCGCCGCAGGTGCGCAGCGCACTGTGATCACGGGGCCGTAGATCGTAGGGTCGGAGCATGTTCTCCCCCGAGGGCCCCTCCCTCCGTGAGCTGACGGTGCAGGCGCTGTCGTCGGTCGAGCACGGGTACGACCTGCTCGCGACGAAGTTCGACGCCACTCCCTTCCGCACCCCGGACCGGCTGCTCGCCGCGGTCGCCGACGCCCTGGAGCCGCTCGGCCCCTTCGACTCGGGCCTGGACGTGTGTTGCGGCACGGGCGCGGGGCTCTCGGTGCTGCGCTCGGTGTGCGCGGGGCGGATCGCGGGCGTCGACTTCAGCTCCGGCATGCTCGGCGAGGCCCGCCGCGCCCACCCCACCGCCACGCTGCTGCGCGCCGACGCCCTGGCCCTGCCGTTCGCGCCGGTCTTCGACCTGGCGGTCAGCTTCGGCGCCTTCGGGCACTTCCTGCCCGCCGAGCAGCGTGTCCTCTTCCGCGGGATCCACGCCTCGCTGCGGCCCGGCGGCACCCTCGCCTTCCCGCTGCCGGCGCCGCCGCGGGTGGGTTCGGGGCCGTACTGGATGCTGTGGGGCTTCGACGCGGTGATGCGGGTCCGCAACGCGCTGTGGCGGCCGCCGTTCGTCATGTACTACCGCACCTTCCGCCTCGCGGACGTGCGCGCGCGGCTCGAGGACGCCGGTTTCCACGTGGGGCTGCTGCCGCTGCCGTCCCTGGGGACACGGGAGGACGGCAGCCCGCGGTGCCGGTTGATGGTGGCGCGGAAGGGGCTGTGAACGCGGGGGGCGCGGGGGCCAGTGAACGCCGAGGGGTCTGCACAACGCGGAAGGACCCTGGCTTTCGCCAGGGTCCTTCCGGTCTGTGTCCGAGGGGGGACTTGAACCCCCACGCCCGATAAAGGGCACTAGCACCTCAAGCTAGCGCGTCTGCCATTCCGCCACCCGGACTAGGTGTTTTGCCGCTCTGCGGTGTTCCCCGCGGCGACATGGATAACTCTACCAGGGGTTTGAGGTGCCTTTCACCAGCGTTTTCCGTGGTCAGTGGGGGGACGGGGCCGTTTTGTCGTTGATCCACTCCCGGGTGACCCGCAGGGCGTACAGGGTGTGTTCGTGCGTGTACGCGTGGTAGAGGCGGCCTAGCCTGCGCCGGATGAGCCACTTTTCCGCCCCGCCCCCGCCCTCGCCTCCTGCCTCGCCCTATCGCAGGCCGCGGATGCTGTCGCCGCTCCGGGAGCATCTGCGGGACACCTTCTGGTTCGCGCCGGTTGCGGCCATGGTCCTCGTGTTCCTGCTGTGGTGGGGGTGCGTGGAGCTGGACACGGCGATCGTCCGGGCGCTGCAGGAGGAGGGCGCGTACGACGCGGTCGGCGATCTGGCCGCGATCGCCGAGGACGCGAAGACGGTCGTGACGACGATCAGCTCGGCGATGATGACCTTCATCGGTGTCGTCTTCTCGATCTCGCTGGTCGCGGTGCAGATGGCGAGCGGGCAGTTCAGCCCGCGGGTGGTGCGGATCTTCGTCAGGAGCCGGATCACCAAGGCGGCCTTCGCCGTCTTCCTCGCCACGTTCCTGCTGTCGCTGCTCGTACTCACCTCGTACGACAGCGAGGCGGATCCGCGGCTCGTCTCGACCGTGCCGCTGCTGCAGTCGATCTTCACACTGCTCATGGTGGGGCTCAGCCTGCTGCTCTTCGTGGCGTACGTGAACTCGACACTGCGGCTGATGCGGGTGGGGCACGTGGTCGACCGGATCACGCGGGAGTCGTTCGGGGTGCTCGCGAAAATGCCGGGGTACGAGGCCGATGGCGGCGACCCCGGGCCGGTGACCGGGTATGTGGTGCACCGGGGGCGGGGCGGGTTGCTGCGGGACGTGAACGTGGCGCTCCTGGTGCGGGCGGCGCGGCGGCAGGGGGTGGTGCTGCGGCTGCTGCCGCGGATCGGGGACTTCGTGGTGCCGGGGACGCCGATCCTGGCCGTGCACGGCGGGCCGGTGCCGAAGCGGCTGGCGACGGCGGTGTCGGTGGGGGCGGAGCGGACCTTCCACCAGGACCTGGGGTTCGGGCTGCGGCAGCTCGCGGACATCGCGCTGCGGGCGCTGTCCCCCGCGGTCAACGATCCGACGACGGCCGTGCAGTGTCTGGACCGGATCACCCAGTTCCTGGCGGCGCTCGCGGTCCGGCCGCTGGGGGCGGTGGCGTACGGGGAGGGGCGGGACGGCCGCGGGGCGGTGCGGCTGGTGCAGGACCTGCCGGGGTGGACGGATCTGGTGGATCTGGGGTTCGCCGAGATCCGGGGCTGCGCGGCGGGCAACCCGCAGGTGTCACGGCGGATGCTGGCGGGGCTCGACGACCTCCTTTCGCTGGTGCCGCCGGAGCGCAGGGAGCCGCTGCTGCGGCACCGCACGCTCCTGACGCAGCTGGTGGAGCGCACGGTGCCGGAGGCCGCGGACCGGGCCTTCGCCCTGGAGCCGGACCGTCAGGGGATCGGTTAGCGCTTCTCCCTCAGGGAGTGGAGGTGGGCGCTGGACCTGCGGGCGAAGGAGAGGGAGTCGGCGGGGTTGTCGTGTTCGGCCTGCCAGTGGTGTCCGGGGCGGCCGTGGTGGGTGCGGTTCACGGCGGAGATGAAGCGCCGGTAGTCGATGTCGCCGTCGCCGACGTCGGTCATGCGGTAGCCGTAGGGGGCGGCGGAGTCGTCGCGTTCGCCGTCCTTGACGTGGAAGAGCGGGTAGCGGTGGGGCTGGGCGAGGACGTAGTCGAGCGGGTCGAAGGGGGCGGGGGTGCCGTCGGGGCGCCGTGAGTAGCGGTACTGGCCGACGTAGGCCCAGAAGACGTCCATCTCCAGGTGGACGAGTTCGGGGTCGGTCTCGGCGAGCAGGACGTCGTAGAGGCGGACGTCGGGGCGGTCGGCGGCGAAGGAGAACTCCTCGGAGTGGTTGTGCTGGTAGAACTTCATGCCGCGCTTCCTGGCGGCGGCGCCGAAGCGGTTGAACTCCTCGGCGCAGCGCTTCCAGCCGTCGACGGTGGGGCCGTAGCGCCAGGGGCCGGAGGCGGTGCCGATGTGCGGGAGACCGAGGGCTGCGGCGTCGTCGAGGACGCGGTCGAGGTTCTGGGCGAAGGTGTACGCGGTGGGGTCGTCGGCGTAGTAGCCGACATGGCTGCCGATGCCGCGCAGGCCGTGGTCGGCGGTGAGGCGCCTGAGCTGGGCGAGGGTGAGAGGGCCTGCCGATCCCTGCGTGTAGCCGGCGAACTCGACCTCGTCGTAGCCGTACTTGCGGAGTTCGGTGAAGACGGCGGCGAAGCCGAGGGTGGAGACCTTGTCGCGCAGGGAGTAGAGCTGGATGCCGAGGCGGCCGGGCGGCAGGACGGGGCGTCCGTGGCCGTGACCGTGGCCGTGGCCCTGTGCGGTGGGGGTGGGCGCGGGGGCCGGGCCGGCGATCGGGGTGGGGGTCGGGGTGGGGGTCGCCTGGGCGGGGGTGGCCGTGGCGCCGAGGAGGGCGGCGGCGGTGGCGCCTGCGGTGACGCCGAGCATGTTGCGTCTGCTGAGGCGGTGGGTGAGTTCGGGGTCTGCGGCGGCTCGGCGGGTGCGGCGGGTGCGGCTCATCTGTGGATAACTCCTCGTTGTCGGTGATGTCTGCTTCACTGGAATCCAGTCGGCCGGCCGGTCGATCCGTCAGTTCAGACCGGCCAGTCCGAGCAGCAGGGACTTCACATCGGTGGCCGCGACGCGGCCGCTTACGGCGCGGGGGGTGGAGCAGAGAATGAGCGGACCGTCGTCTTCGCTCGTGGGGATGCCGCCATGGCTGCCGCGAATAGGTGAGGGATCGAGGGGCACGACCGCGAGCCGGTAGCGCATGCCGAGCTTCTTGCGGGCGATCGCCGTGGCCGCCCTGATGCGTACGTACGGGTCGAGCGGGTCCAGGAGGAGTTCGGCGGGGTCGTAGCCGGGCTTGCGGTGGATCTCGACGAGCCGGGCGAAGTCGGGGGCCTTGGTGTCGTCGAGCCAGTAGTAGTACGTGAACCAGGCGTCGGGCGCGGCGAGGGCGACGAGTTCGCCGGAGCGCGGATGGTCGAGGCCGTGCTCCTTCTTGCCGGCGTCGTCGAGGAGCGTGTCGAGCCCGGGGAGGCCGGCGAGGGCGGCGCGGGTCGCTTCGAGGTCGGCGGGGCGGCGGACGTAGACATGGGCGATCTGGTGGTCGGCGACGGCGAAGGCGCGTGAGGCCATCGGGTCCAGGTATTCCATGCCGTCCTGGGTGTGGACCTCCAGGAGTCCGGCGCGGCGCAGGGCGCGGTTGATGTCGACGGGGCGGTCGGCGCGGGTGATGCCGTACTCGGAGAGGGCGACGACGGTGCGGCCCTCGGCGCGGGCGTCGGCGAGGAGCGGGGCGAGGGCGGCGTCGAGTTCGGCGGCGGCGCGGTGGGAGCGCGGGTCGTCGGGGCCGAAGCGCTGGAGGTCGTAGTCGAGATGGGGGACGTAGGTCAGGGCGAGGTCGGGGCGGCGGGTGCGCAGGATGTGGCGGGTGGCGTCGATGATCCACCGGCTGGAGACGAGGTCGGCGCCCGGGCCCCAGAAGTGGAAGAGGGGGAAGGTGCCGAGGGTGTCGGTGAGTTCGTCGTGGAGGGCGGGGGGCCGGGTGTAGCAGTCGGGTTCCTTGCGGCCGTCGGCGTAGTAGACGGGGCGGGGTGTGACGGTGATGTCGGTGTCGGCGCCCATGGCGTACCACCAGCAGATGTTGGCGACGGTGTAGCCGGGGTGGGCGCGGCGGGCGGCGTCCCAGAGGCGGTCGCCGTGGACGAGGCCGTTGTGCTGGCGCCACAGGAGGACGTCGCCCAGTTCGCGGAAGTACCAGCCGTTGCCGACGATGCCGTGTCCGGAAGGGAGGGTGCCGGTGAGGAAGGTGGACTGGGCGGTGCAGGTGACGGCCGGCAGGACGGTGGAGAGGGCGGCCTGGGAGCCGTCGCGGGCGAGGGCCTTCAGGCGGGGCATGTGGGGCAGCAGCCGGGGGGTGAGACCGACGACGTCGAGGACGAGGAGGGGTGTGGGCGTCATGGGAGTTCCTTGAGGCCGAGGTCGGTCAGCAGATCGCGGGCGAGGGTGAGTTCGGCGGCGATGCCGTCGGCGAGCCGGCCTCGGGTGCGGGGGCGGCGGTCGGGCGGGAGGGCCTGCCAGGTGTAGGTCTCGACCTCCAGGTGGCGGGTGCGGGGGTGGGGGCCGCCGACGAGCAGGGCGAGCGCGTCCTTCAGGACGGGGAGGGTGGAGGTGAGCGGGGGCGCCGGCGGGGCGTGCAGGGGGACGTGGAAGTGGGCGCGCCACGGACTGGAGTCGGGCAGGGCGTTCCCGGCGAGGGCCTCGGGGAGGTCGTCGGTGCCGCGTGGCCCGGTGGCGGTGAGGGTGCGGGTCTGGTGGAGGAAGCGGGGCTCGGCGAAGGCGGCGAGTGCCTCGCGTACCTCGGGGAGGTGCGGGTGTTCGGCGTGCAGGGCGGCGGAGAGCTGGGCCTTGGGGATGCGGATGCCGGCGGCGGTGAGACGGGCGAGGGCGGTGTGCGGGTCTTCGAAGGAGGTGGCGAGGTGGCAGGTGTCGAGGCAGACGCCGATGCGGGGGCTCGCGACGGCGGTGAGGGGGGCGATCGCGTCGGCGACGGTCTCGACCGTGCAGCCGGGTTCCGGTTCGAGCCCGATGCGCACGGAGCGTCCGGTGAGCTCTTCGAGGGCGTCGAGGCGTTCGGCGAGGGTGCGGAGCGCGGTGCGGGTGGTGTCGGCGGCGCGGGTGTCGAAGGGGGTGCGCCAGGCGATCGGGAGGGTGGAGACGGTGCCTTCGGTGACGTCGTCGGGGAGGAGGGAGGCGAGCAGCCGGGCCAGGTCGGTGGTGTGGGCGAGGCGTTCGGGTCGGGTCCAGTCCGGTTGGTAGACGCGGTATTTGACCTCGTCGGCGCCGAAGCCTTCGTACGGGAAGCCGTTGAGGGTGACGACCTCGAGGCCCCGGCGGTCGAGTTCGGCACGCAGGGTGCGCAGGGCGGCCGGGTCGGCGACCAGGGAGCGGGCGGCGTCGCGGGCGAGCCAGAGGCCGATGCCGAGGCGGTCGCGGCCGAGGCGGCGGCGGACGGGTTCGCAGTGGTCGCGGAGTTGGGCGAGGACGCCGTCGAGGGTCTCGGCGGGGTGGACGTTGGTGCAGTAGGCGAGGTGGACGGTGGAGCCGTCGGGGTGGCGGAAGCGCATGGCCGGCTCCTCTCATTCCCCGCCACGCCGGATGGAGTTGCCCTCGTGGAGACCGTCCTCGGCAGCGGGGACGTCGAGCCGGAGGCGGCTGCCGGGGCCGTAGAAGGCGACGGGGTTGCGCCACAGGACGCGGTCGACATCGTCCTCGGTGAAGCCGCCGGCGAGCATGGCGTCGGCGACCCGGCGGGTCTTCAGGGGGTCGCTGTGGCCCCAGTCCGCGGCGGAGTTGACCAGTACGCGCTCGAGACCGTGTTCCTTGAGGAGGGCGACCATGCGGGCCTCGTCCATCTTGGTGTCCGGATAGACGGAGAAGCCGAGCCAGGCGCCGCTCACGGCGGCCTCCTTGACGGTGGCCTCGTTGAGGTGGTCGAGGAGGATCCGGCCGGGGTCGAGGGCGGACTCCTCGATCACGTCGAGGGTGCGGCGCAGTCCGGCGAGCTTGTCGCGGTGCGGGGTGTGCACGAGGGCGGGCAGCCCGTGGTCGGCGGCGAGCTGGAGCTGGGCGGCGAGGGCGTGGTCCTCGGCGGGGGTCATGGAGTCGTAGCCGATCTCGCCGACGGCGACGACGCCGTCCTTGTCGAGGTAGCGGGGCAGGTGGTCGAGGACGGGCGTGCAGCGGGGGTCGTTGGCCTCCTTGGGGTTGAGGGCGAGGGTGCAGTGGTGGGCGATGCCGTACTGGGCTGCGCGGAAGGGCTCCCAGCCGAGGAGCGAGTCGAAGTAGTCGAGGAAGGAGGCGGGAGAGGTGCGGGGCTGGCCGAGCCAGAAGGAGGGTTCGACGACGGCGCGGATCCCGGCCGCGCGCATGGCGCGGTAGTCGTCCGTGGTGCGCGAGGTCATGTGGATGTGCGGGTCGAAGATGCGCATCAGGACTCCTCGGTGGGGGCGGCGGCCAGGGCGAGGACGCGGTCGAGGTCGGCGGGGACTGCGCGGCCGGCGGCGGTGCGTTCGGCGGCGTAGTCGCGGAGCATCCGGGCGAGTTCGGTGTCGCCTGCGGCACGGCGGGCGAGCCCGGCGACGGAGTCGACGGGGACGGCGGTGAAGAGGCATTTGAGGACCGCGTGGCGCCACAGGTGCGGGGGGAGGTGGGTGGCCGCGTAGGGGCCGAGGGCGGCGGCGAGGAGAGTGGTGTCGTGGGTGCGCAGGGCGTCCTCGACGAGCGGCAGGGCCTCGGGTCCGGTGACGAGGGAGGGCAGGGCCAGGAGGACGGCACGGCGTTCGGCGGAGGTGCCGTGCCCGTAGAGCCTGGTGAGCGTGGCGAGGTCGGCGCGGGCCGCGGTCAGGAGGCGCAGGCGGGCGCTGTCGGCATGCTCCTGGCCGCAGTGGCGGCCGGCGGCGGCGAAGTGCGACTCCCAGCCGGGGCTGCGGGCGGAGGCGACGGCGAGGGCGCTGTCGAGCCAGGCGCGGGCGGGATCGGTCAGCATGCCGGGGCCTCCCGGGAGCGGTGGCGGGGTCTTTCCGGGGCGGTTGTGCGGAGGAAGGCGAGGGACTTCCGGGCCAGTTCGGGGCCTGCGTGGGAGTGGCGGGGCAGTTCGACGACCGTGAGGCCGGGGTAGCCGGCGGCCGTCAGGTCGGCGAGGGCGGCCAGGAGGGGCGGGAAGTCGATCTCGCCGTCGCCGAGGGGGAGGTGCTCGTGGATGCCGCGGCGCATGTCCTCGATCTGGACGTGGTGCAGCCAGGGGGCGGCGGCCCGGAGGCAGTCGGCCGGGGGCAGCGGTTCGAGGCACTGGCAGTGGCCGAGGTCGAGGGTGAGGCCGAGCACGGCGGGGTCCGGGTCGCCGAGGAGTCCGCGCAGCCGGTGGAAGTCGTCGAGGGTGGCGAGGAGGTGTCCGGGTTCGGGTTCGACGGCGAGCGGGATGCGGGCGGTTGCCGCGGCCTCCAGGACGGGGCCGAGCGTGTCCGTCAGGCGCTTCCAGGCGGTCGTGGTGGCGGTGCCTTCGGGCGTGGTGCCGCTGAAGCAGTGGACGGCGTGGGCGCCGAGGTCCTCGGCGACGCGCAGAGCGGTGTGCAGGAGCCGGGTACGGGCGGCGCGGGCCTCGGGGTCCGGGGCGAGGAGGGAGGGGCCGTGTTTGCGTCGTGGGTCGAGGACGTAGCGGGCGCCGGTCTCGACGGTGGCGGTGAGCCCGAGCGCGGCGAGCCGCCGGGCGACGTGGGCGGTGCGCGCGGCCAGGTCGGGGGCGAGGGGGTCGAGGTGCATGTGGTCGAGGGTGAGTCCCACGCCGTCGTAGCCGAGGTCGGCGAGGAGGGCGAGGGCGTCGTCGAGCCGGAGGTCGGTGAGGCCGTTGGTGCCGTAGCCGAGGCGGGGGCGTGCGCGGCGGCCGGGTGTGCCGGTCATGTGGGGCTCACCTTCCGGGCGAGGGCGCGGGCGAGCGGGGCGAGGGCGAGGACGGCGAGTGCGGTGCCGGGGGCGCCGGCGCGGGCGGCGAGGGTGGCCTGGAGGGGGATCAGCGCGCGGATGCCGCCGCCGACGGCGCGTTGGGTGAGGGGCGGTGAGGGGTTGAGGGTGGCGTGCAGGAGGGCGGCGGCGGGGGTGCGGGCGTAGGCCAGGGCGAGGGTGGGGGTGAGGAGGGAGGCCGCGGGAGTGGGTCGTGCCGCGGCCGTGGCCACGGCGAGGGTGGCGGCGAGCGCGGCGGCCGGTGGCGCGGTCGCGCCTCCCTGGGTCTCGTGGCGCGAGACGGCGGTGACGGCGTAGGTGTGGGCGCCGAGGAGCAGTGCGGGGGCCAGGATGCGGGGTAGTGGCCGCGTCCCGGCGGGGTCGGCCCGTCGCGCCGCGGTGGCCTGCGCGCCCAGGAGGTGGTCGAGGGTGCGGGCCGCGGCCATGGTGGCGGGGGCGAGCGGGGTGTGTTTGAGGTGGAGGTCGTAGGACCAGACCGTGGCCGCGAGGGCGGTGGCCACGGCCAGGGGCGGGCGGCCCGCGCGGGCGGCGAGGGCGAGGCCGGCGGCGGTCAGGGCGGCGGAGGCGGCGAGGGCGGTGGCGGGGCGGACGCGGCCCGAGGGGAGGGGGCGGTGCGGGCGTTCGACGGCGTCCTGCGCGCGGTCGGCCCAGTCGTTGAGAGCCATGCCCGCCTCGTACAGGCAGAGGGAGGAGCCGAGGGCGAGGAGCGTCCCCCGGTTCGGCCGGGACCCGAGGGCGGCGGCCCCGGCGAGCGCGTCGCCCGGCACGGTGGCCAGCGCCGACACCCGCAGCAACTCGGCCCAGGCCCCGGCCGATGCCCTCGCGTGCGGCCCCACCGGCCCTCGCAGCAGCTCGGCGCCGGCGGCGGCCATGGACCTGGCGCGTGGCCCCACGGTCCACCGCTGTCGCGCGGCCCCGGCGCCGCCGGCCGAGGCGCTCGCTCGCGGGCTCACCGTCCCTCCTCCCCCGGTCGCGCCGCGAAGGTCACAAGGCGGGCGTACTGGTCGGCGAGGCCGGGCCGTGGGGTGCCGTCCGGGTCCTTGAAGTAGAAGGCGAGGTCTTCCAAGGGGCCGGTGAGGCCGCGGGCGTGGGCGTGGGCCGTGAGGCGGGCGAGGTCGAGGACGAGGGGGGCGGCGAGGGCGGAGTCGCAGCCCTGCCAGGTGGTCTGGAGGACCATCCGGGAGCCGAGGAAGCCGTCGAAGGCGATGTGGTCCCAGGCGGTCTTCCACTCGCCGAGGGCCGGGACGTCGTCGATGTGGACCTGTCCCTGGACGCCGGGGCCGAGGGTGTCGGTGAGGACGCGTTCCTTGCCGGCGTTCTTGGCGGCCGCGGCGGCCGGGTCGGCGAGCGCGGCGCCGTCGCCGCCGCCGAGCAGGTTGGTGCCGGACCAGGCCCGTACCGTCAGGGCGCGCTGGAGGAACATCGGGGCGAGCACGGAGCGGAGCAGGGTCTGGCCGGTCTTGCCGTCCTGCCCCGCGTACGGCAGTCCGCTCGCCGCGACCGCGTCCGCGAGGTCCGGGTGGCGCAGCCCGGTCGACGGGGTGAAGTTGACGTACGGGCAGCCTGCGCGCAGCGCGGCGGCCGCGTACAGCGAGCTCGGTGGGAGCCCGGCGCCCCCCGACGCCGGCTCCGTGGAGGCAACATTGACGACCACCACCCGGTCCAGGTCCAGTCCAATCCGGAAGTCCGTCAGGTCGGCGGCGAAGGCGGCGATCAGTTCGGCCTCGCCGCGGGTGTCGCCGGGCAGGGGCCCGCCGGGCCGGATGGCGGCGTCGGCGGCCTCCAGTTCGGCGGCGATGGCCGGGGCGAGGCCGGGCGGGAGGACCCCGGCGACGGTCAGCGCTTCGGCGCGTTTGGGGAGCGGGCAGTCGGCGGTGTCGTGGCCGCCGAAGACCAGAGAGGCGAGCGGCACGAGCCCGGCTCCGGCGAACGGCGGGGTCTCCGTCACCATGCCGGTCGGCGGGTGCAGTCCCGCGGTGACCGCGGCGCAGCCGGCGACGGCCGTGGTGGCGACCGAGCCTCTCGCTCCGACGAGCCAGACTCCGGTGCGCGGTGCGGTGTCGACGGCCACGACTGCCTCCTTCGGGGGAAGAGGGAATGGGTGACGGCGGGCGGGGGGTACGGCGCCGCCCCGCCCGCCGTCGGCTCAGGGGAGTTCCTTGATCCGGATGTTGCGGAAGGAGACCTGGTCGTCGGCTCCGTGGTTCTGGATGCCGAGGTGACCGCCCGCCAGGCTGCGGGCCGGGTCGGTGTTGGTGAAGTCGTTGATCTTCACGCCGTTGAGGAGGACCTGGAGCCGTTCGCCCTGGACCTTGATCTCGTAGCTGTTCCACTGCCCGGGCGGCCGCAGGACCCGGTCGCGGGCCTTGAGGTCGGCGGACTTGAAGCCGTAGACGGCACCGGTGGTGCGGTCGGGGGCGTCGGTGGCGTCGATCTGGATCTCGTAGCCGTTGTTCACGGCCGACCAGGGGTCGTCGGAGGCGGGGAAGCCGACGAAGATGCCGGAGTTGTCGTCACCGGCGGTCTTCCAGTCCAGGGTGAGGGAGTACGAGCGGAACTCCTTGGCCTGGTACCAGAGCAGGCCCATGCCGCCGGTCGAGCGCAGTTCGCCGCCGTTGACCTCGAAGCCGCCGGGCCCCGCCTGCTTCCAGCCTTCGCCGGTCTCGCCGTTGAACAGGGAGCGGTAGCCGGTCTGGGGGCGGCAGTCGGCCTTGACCTGGCCGGTGGCGTAGCGCAGGCCGCCGAGCAGGTGCTGCCGGAAGGCGACGTCGGCGTAGGACTCCTTGGTGTGGCCGCCGCCGGTGTAGAAGGAGCGGCCGCCGCCGTAGGACTGGCACCAGGCGATGGGGTGGTCGCCCTTCATGGTGCCGCCCTGGTAGGTGGTCTCGTCGAGGGTGGCGAGGACGCGGGCCTGGCCGCGCGGGTTGGTGCGGTAGTTGTACCACTCGTCGGTGCGCTGCCAGGCGCCGTCCAGGTGGGCGGTGGCCGGGTGGGTGTGGTCCTCGACGCGGACGGTGGCGGGCTGGATCTGCGGGTGGGACTGGAAGTAGGCGCCGACGAGACCGCCGTAGAAGCCCCAGTCGTACTCGGTGTCGGCGGCTGCGTGGACGCCCATGTAGCCGCCGCCGGTGGCCACGTAGTGCTCGAAGGCAGCCTGCTGGTCGGCGTCGAGGACGTCGCCGGTGGTGGAGAGGAAGACGACGGCGTCGTAGCGGGCGAGGTTGCTGGTGGTGAACTGGCGTGGTTCCTCGGTGGCGTCGACGGTGATGCCGCCGGTCGCGCCGAGTTCCTTGAGGGCGGTGATGCCGGCCGGGATGGAGTCGTGGCGGAATCCGGCCGTGCGGGAGAAGACCAGGACGCGTTTGGCGGTGCGGTCGGCGGGCCGGTCGGAGAGGGTGAAGTCGTCGACGTCGTAGAGGGCGCCGGCGCCGCCCTTGAAGACGAGGAAGAGAGAGGTGGTACGGCGCGGGGCGTTGCGCAGGGGCACGTCGACGTCCTGGAAGGTCTCCCAGCCGCCGGTGACGGGGACGGGCGCGGAGCCGAGGAGGGTGCCGGTGGGCGATCCGGTGCGGACCTCCAGGAAGCCTCCGGCGCCGCCGGAGGAGACGCGGGCGGTCAGCTTGGTGGCGCCGGTGAGGATGTACGGCGTGAAGGAGATCCAGTCGCCGTCGTGGACGTCGCCGACGGTGCGGCCGCCGTTCGCGGGGGCCTTGTCGATGACGGCGATCCCTGACGAGGTGTCGAAGTGCTCGGCCTGGCGGTGACGGGGCTGGAGCTTGGCCTGGTCGCGGCCGGTGAGGGCGGCCTGGCCGCCGCCTCCGCCGTCGGTGTACTCGGCGTTGAACACGGCGAAGATGTTGGCGTCGTCGTCGTGTCCGCCGTCGGCGTCGGTCTTGATGGTGCCGGTGCAGCCGGTGGCGGTGGTGACGGGGTGGCCGTGGCTGTCGTGGCCGAGGACGTAGGTGACCTTGACCTTGGCGCAGTCGATCGGGCCGGTGGCGCCGTCCTCGGGGTCGCTGACGGTGACCTTGAACGGCACCTCGTCACCGAAGCTGAACAGCGCTCCGTCGGCCGGGAGTTCGAGGGTCACCTTGGGTGCGGTGTTGCCGACGACCACGTGGACGGAGGCGGATCCGGTGCGCCCGGTCGGGTCCTCGGCGGTGACGGTCGCGGTGTAGGTGCCGTTCTTGCGGTACGTGTGGGTCGGGTTGGCGGCGGTGGAGGTGCCGCCGTCGCCGAAGTCCCAGCTGTAGGTGAGGGCGTCGCCGTCGGCGTCGGTGGTGCCGGCGGAGGAGAAGGCGACCTTCAGCGGCGCCTTGCCGGAGGTCTTGCTGCTGCTCGCCTCCGCGGCGGGCGAGCGGCCGCCGGTGGCGTTCTCGATGCGGTAGAGGCCGGAGTTGTCGTCGCCGCCGAACCAGGCGGTGCCGTAGTCGAGGACGTACAGCGCGCCGTCGGGCCCGAAGGCCATGTCCATCACCTGGGTGCCGGTCCAGGGGACCGGGTCGATGGACCGTACGGTGCCGTCGGCTTCCTGGTCGATGCGCTTGACCCAGCGGCGGCCGAACTCGCCCGCGAAGAAGTCGCCGTCGTAGGACTCGGGGAACTTGACGGGCGAGGTGCTGGCGGCGTCGTAGCGGTAGACGGGGCCGCCCATGGGGGATTCGGAGCCGGTGCCGAACTCGGGTACGGAGCCTCCGTCGTACGGGATCCAGGCGGCCTCGGCGGGCGGCAGGTCGACGAGTCCGGTGTTGTACGGGGAGTCGTTCCTGGGCGCCGCGCAGTCGAAGGTGGCGCCGGAGGTCCCGGTCGCGAAGTCGTAGTCGACGTACGGGTCGTTCGCGCCGGTGCAGAAGGGCCAGCCGAAGTTGCCGGGCTTGGTGACGCGGGCGAACTCGACCTGGCCCGCGGGGCCGCGCCGGGGGTCGGCCGCGCCGGCGTCGGGGCCGTAGTCGCCGACGTACACGACGCCGGTGGTCTTGTCGACGCTGAAGCGGAAGGGGTTGCGGAAGCCCATGGCGTAGATCTCGGGCCGGGTCCTGTCCGTGCCGGGTGCGAAGAGGTTGCCGGCGGGGACGGTGTACGAGCCGTCCTCGGCGACCTTGATCCGCAGGATCTTGCCGCGCAGGTCGTTGGTGTTGCCGGAGGTGCGGCGGGCGTCGTAGGCGGGGTTGCGGCCTGGGCGTTCGTCGATGGGGGTGAAGCCGTCGGAGGCGAAGGGGTTGGAGTCGTCGCCGGTCGACAGGTAGAGGTTGCCCTGCGCGTCGAAGTCGATGTCGCCGCCGACGTGGCAGCAGATCCCGCGGGTGGCGGGGATGTCGATGACCTTCTTCTCGCTGGCGTTGTCGAGGGTGAAGTCGGCGTCGAGGGTGAAGCGGGAGAGCCGGTTGACGCCGTCGAACCTGGCGAAGTCGGCGGCGGTGCCCTCGTTGGGGGCGTCGCCGGCCGGGGTGGTGAGCGGCGGGGCGTAATAGAGGTAGACCGCCCGGTTGCGGGCGAAGTCCGGGTCGAGGCCGATGCCTTGGAGGCCCTCTTCGTCGTGGGTGTAGACGGGGATCCGGCCGACGACGGTGGTGTTGCCGGCGGCGTCGGTGCGGCGCAGCTCGCCGTTGCGTGAGGTGTGCAGGACGCTGCGGTCGGGGAGCACGGCCAGGGACATGGGCTCGCCGACCTCGGCGGCTCCCTTGGCGAGGGTGATCTGCTGGAAGTCCTCGGCGGCGGCGCCGGCGGCGGTGTCCGGCTCGGCCGCGAAGCCCTGGGGGGCGCCGAGGGCGAGCAGTCCGACCGTGAGCAGGGCGAGCAGCTTCCTGGCTCGGGGGCGTTGTCTGTGCACGGATGTCCTCCGGAGTAGGGCCGGGTGTGCGGATGTCCGGGGACCGGCGTGCGCCGTCACGCTGGTCGAATGGGCCAATTATGTCATGTACACATCAAGAACCGTAGCGAGGTTCGTCCAGAGCGGGAACCCCTTGCGCACGATCCCGTCGAACTTTCCACCGCGAGAGGACAAAGCCCCTCGCGGGGCTTGGACACCCCCGCGAACGCCGCGGGATGGGCGTCAGTCGGCGCTGCCGAAGGCGGCGTCGAAGGAGGCCGCCGGGGGGTCGAAGTCGAAGCGCCTGAGGTGGGCGAGCGCTTCCGGAGCGCCGGTGAGCCGGTCCATGCCGGCGTCCTCCCACTCCACCGAGATCGGGCCGCCGTAGCCGATCGAGCGCAGCATGCGGAACACGTCCTCCCACGGCACGTCCCCGTGCCCGGCGGAGACGAAGTCCCAGCCGCGCCGCGGGTCGCCCCAGGGCAGATGCGATCCGAGCCGCCCGTTGCGGCCGTCGAGGCGCTTGCGGGCCTCCTTGCAGTCCACGTGGTAGATCCGGTCCCGGAAGTCCCACAGGAAGCCGACCGGGTCCAGGTCCTGCCACACGAAATGGCTGGGGTCGAAGTTCAGCCCGAAGGCCGGACGGCGGCCGACCGCCTCCAGGGCCCGCTCGGTGGTCCAGTAGTCGTAGGCGATCTCGCCGGGATGGACCTCGTGCGCGAAGCGCACGCCTTCGGCGTCGAAGACGTCGAGGATCGGGTTCCAGCGCTCGGCGAAGTCCTCGAAGCCGCGCTCGATCATGCGCGCCGGCACCGGTGGGAACATCGCCACCAGGTGCCAGATCGACGAGCCGGTGAAGCCGACGACGGTGTCGACCCCGAGGGCGGCGGCCGCCCGCGCGGTGTCGGCCAGTTCGCGGGCCGCCCGCCGCCGTACGCCCTCGGCGTCGCCGTCGCCCCAGATGCGGGCCGGCACGATCGCCTGGTGGCGCTCGTCGATCGGATGGTCGCAGACGGCCTGGCCGACCAGGTGGTGGGAGATCGCCCAGCACTTCAGCCCGTACGCGTCGAGCAGTTCCCGCCTGCCCTTCACGTACGCCGGGTCGGCGAGCGCCTTGTCGACCTCGAAGTGGTCGCCCCAGCAGGCGAGTTCGAGACCGTCGTAACCGAAGTCGCGGGCGAGCCGGCAGACCTCCTCCAGGGGGAGGTCCGCCCACTGGCCGGTGAAGAGGGTGAAGGGTCGGGGCACGGGGTCTCCTCTAGTTCGGCGGAGTCTGCGGTACGGGGGTGTAGACGGCGTTGTTCCGCGCGCTCTCCTCCACCGCGGCCAGCACCCGCTGGACCTGCAGCCCGTCGGAGAAGGACGGCGCCGGCACGGTCTTCGAGGCGATCGCGAGGACCAGGTCGCGGGCCTGGTGGGCGAAGGTGTGCTCGTAGCCGAGCGCGTGCCCCGGCGGCCACCAGCCCTCCAGGTACGGGTGGTCGGGCTCGGTCACGAGGATGCGGCGGAACCCGGCCGAGGCGGCCGGCTCGGTGTGGTCGTGGAAGGACAGCTCGTTGAGCCGCTCCAGGTCGAAGGCGAGCGAGCCCCTCTCCCCGTTGATCTCCAGACGGAGCGCGTTCTTGCGGCCCGCGGCCATCCGGGTCGCCTCGAAGGAGGCCAGCGCCCCCGAGGCCAGCCGCCCCGTGAACAGGGCCGCGTCGTCGACCGTCACCGGCCCGTACGCCGCCGGTCCGGCGCTCGCGGACAGCCCGGCGGCGACTCCCGCGAGCAGCGGCCGCTCCCGTACGAAGGTCTCGGTCAGCGCCGACACCCCGACGAGCGGCTCCCCGGCGAGGAACTGGGCGAGGTCCACGGCGTGCGCCCCGAGGTCCCCGAGCGCCCCGGACCCGGCGTGCTCGCGCTCGAGCCGCCAGGTCAGCGGGAAGGCGGGGTCGACCAGCCAGTCCTGGAGGTACGTGACGCGTACGTGCCGCAGCTCACCGAGCCGGCCCTCGGTGACGAGCCGCCGGGCGTACGAAAGGGCGGGCACCCGGCGGTAGTTGAAACCGACCATGGCGACCTGCCCGCGGGCGGCGGCGGCCTCGGCGGCGGCGGCCATCAGCTCCGCCTCGGCGACCGAGTTGGCGAGCGGCTTCTCGCACAGGACGTGCTTGCCGGCCTCCAGGGCGGCGACGGCGATCTCCGCATGGCTGTCGCCCGGCGTGCACACGTCGACGAGCTGGACGTCGTCGCGGGCGACGAGGGCGCGCCAGTCGGTCTCCGCCGCCGCCCAGCCGTGCCGGTCGGCGGCGGCCCGTACGGCGGCGGCGTCACGGCCGGCGACGGCGGCGAGCACCGGCCGCAGCGGGAGGTCGAAGACGCGACCCGCGGTGCGCCAGCCCTGTGAGTGCGCGGCGCCCATGAACGCGTAGCCGACCATCCCGACGCCGAGCGCCGGGGGTGCGGACCCGCTCTCGGTGAGTTCCATACGGTTCCTCCGTTTCGTGGTGCGGGGCGAGCTGCCTGGTCCCGGCGAGGTCAGTTGAAGCCGGTGGGCAGGTATTCGTCGACGTTGTCCTTGGTGACGACGGCCGAGTAGAGGGTGATCGAGGCGGGGATCTCCAGCTCGGACATGCCGCCGACGCCCTTCTTCTGGCCGAGCGCGCGGGCCAGGTCGATGGCGGAGGCGGCCATGGTCGGCGGGTAGAGCACGGTCGCCTTGAGCACGCCGGTGTCGGCCTTGATGGCGTCCATCGCGGACTTGGCGCCGGCGCCGCCGACCATCAGGAAGTCCTTGCGGCCGGCCTGGGCGATGGCCCGCAGGGCGCCCACGCCCTGGTCGTCGTCGTGGTTCCACAGGGCGTCGAACTTCGGCTGGGCCTGGAGGAGTTGGGCCATCCTGGCCTGGCCTGACTCGACGGTGAAGTCGGCGGCCTGGCGGGCCACCTTGGTGATGTTGGGGTAGTTCCTGAGCGCGTCGTCGAAGCCCTGGGTGCGCTGCTTGGTGAGCTCGAGGCTGTCCATGCCGGCGAGTTCGATGACCTTGGCGCCCGGCTTGTCCTTCAGCTGTTCGCCGATGTAGCGGCCGGCGTTGAGGCCCATGCCGTAGTTGTCGCCGCCGATCCAGCAGCGGTAGGCCTGCGGGGAGGCGAAGATCCGGTCCAGGTTGATGACCGGGATGCCGGCCTTCATGGCCTGCAGGCCGACCTGGGTGAGGGCCTTGCCGTCGGCGGGGAGGATGACGACGACGTCGACCTTCTTGTTGATGAGGGTCTGGATCTGGCCGATCTGGGTGGCGGTGTCGTTGGAGCCCTCGGTGATCTCCAGGGTGACGTCGGCGTACTTCCCGGCGCGGTCCTTGGCGTTCTGGTTGATGGCGTTGAGCCAGCCGTGGTCGGCCTGGGGGCCGGCGAAGCCGATGGTGACGGGGGTGCCTGGCTTGTCGTCGGCGGCGGGCACGTTACTCGCCGCGGGCGCCTGGTTCTTCGGCTCGTTGCTGGTGCAGGCGGTGAGCAGGGCACCGGCGGAGACGGCGGCTCCGCCGAAGAGGAGGGATCTGCGACTGGCTGCGGCGCTGAATTCGGGCATGACGGATCGACCCTTCGGGGGGAGGGATGCGGCGAGTCGGACGGAGGGATACGGCGAGTCGGCGGGAGGGGTACGGCGCCGGGTCAGGCGTCGCGGGCGGTGCGGCGCTGGACCAGGACGGCGGCGACGATGATCGCGCCCTTGGCGATCTGCTGGACGTCGCTCTGCAGGTTGTTGAGGGCGAAGATGTTGGTGATCGTGGTGAAGACGAGGACGCCGAGGACGGAGCCGACGATCGTGCCGCGGCCGCCGCTGAGGAGGGTGCCGCCGATGATGGCGGCGGCGATGGCGTCGAGCTCGTACAGGTTGCCGTTGGTGTTCTGTCCCGAGCCGGACAGGACGATCAGCAGGAAGGCGGCGATGCCGCAGCACAGCCCGGAGAGCAGATAGAGGTAGAGCCGCTGGCGGCGGACGTCGATGCCGGCGAGGCGGGCGGCCTCCGCGTTGCCGCCGACGGCGACGGTGCGGCGGCCGAACGTGGTCCGGTTGAGGATCAGCCAGCCGGCGGCGGTGACGGCGGCGAAGACGAGGACCAGCGGCGGGATCCCGAGGACGTACGCGTCGGGGACGCCGAGGTCGAGCACGGACTCGACGGTGACGATCTGGGTGCGGCCGTCGGTGATCTGCAGGGCGAGGCCGCGGGCCGAGGCGAGCATGGCCAGCGTCGCGATGAACGGCACCATCCCGCCGTGCGCGACGAGCAGCCCGTTGACGAGGCCGCAGGCCAGGCCGACGACGAGCGCGGTGAAGAGGATGCCCGCGAAGCCGTACTCCTGGGTGGCGACGGTGGTGGCCCAGACCGAGGCGAGGGCGACGATCGCGCCGACGGAGAGGTCGATGCCGCCGCTGGTGATGACGAAGGTCATGCCGACGGTGACGACGCCGATGACGGAGGCCTGGGTGAGGACGAGCTGGAGGTTGGAGGTGGCCAGGAACTCGGCGGGGCGGGTCAGGCCGCCGACCGCGACCAGCGCGGCGAGCACGCCGAGCAGGGACAGGTTGCGGACGTCGGGCGCGAAGCCGAGCGGGCGCCGGCGGCCCTCCTGTACGGGGGACTTGGCGGTGGACAGCGTCATGCCGCTGGGCTCCCTTCCATCACGAGGTCGAGTACGCGGTGTTCGTCGAGGTCACGGGCGGGTGCGGTGTGCACGACCCGGCCCTCGCGCAGGACCAGGACGCGGTCGGCGAGGCCGAGCACCTCGGGGACCTCGCTGGAGACGAGGAGCACCGCGAGCCCCTCGTCGGCGAGCCGGCGGATCACGGCGTACAGCTCGGCGCGGGCGCCGACGTCCACGCCGCGCGTGGGCTCGTCCAGGAGCAGCACCCGGCAGCCGCGCAGCAGCCAGCGGGCGAGGACGGCCTTCTGCTGGTTGCCGCCCGACAGGGTGCGGATCAGGGCCTCGGGCCGGTCGGGGCGCAGGGAGAGCTCGCGGGTGGCGGTGCGGGCCGCGGCGCGTTCGGCGCCGCGGTCGATCCAGCCGCCGCGCGCGAATCGGCCGAGGGAGGAGACGGACACGTTACGGGTGACCGACTCCAGCATCAGCAGGCCCTGGGCCTTGCGCTCTTCGGGGGCGAGGCCGAGCCCGGCGCGGACGGCGGCCCGGACGCTGCCGGGGGGCAGCGGGCGGCCGTCGACGAGGACCTGTCCGGTGGTGGGGCGGCGGGCGCCGTAGATCGTCTCCAGGATCTCGGAGCGTCCGGAGCCGACCAGCCCGGCGAGGCCGACGATCTCACCGGGCCGCAGCTCCAGGTCGATCGGCGCGAACTCGCCCTTGCGGGACAGGCCCTGGGCCTTGAGGACGGGTTCGGTGCGCGGCGGCTCCGCGGGGCGGTCGGGGAACACGTACGGGACGTCCCGGCCGGTCATCAGGGCGACGATCTCGCTGGTGGGTGTGGCGGCGGCGGGAAGCCCGCCGGCTACGGCCCGGCCGTCCTTGAGGACGGTGACCCGGTCGCCGATCCTGCGGATCTCCTCCAGGCGGTGGGAGATGTAGACGACGGCGACTCCGTCGGCGGTGAGTCCTTCGACGATGCGGAAGAGGTTGTCGACCTCGTCGGGGTCGAGCGCGGCGGACGGCTCGTCCATGACGATGAGCCGGACGTCGTGGGAGAGCGCCCTGGCCATGGAGACGATCTGCCGCTGGGCGGCGGAGAGTTCGCCGACGAGCCGGGCGGGGTCGACCTCGGGGTGGCCGAGGCGGGCGAGCAGGGCGGCGGTGGCGGAGCGTGCGGTGCGGGTGCGGACGACGAAGCCGGCTGTGGTGGGCTCGTGGCCGAGGTGGACGTTCTCGGCGACGGAGAGCCCTTCGACGAGGTCGAGCTCCTGGTAGATGGTGGCGATGCCGAGTCGCACGGCGGCGCTCGGCGAGCGGAGGCGGACGGGGTCGCCGCGCCAGGTGATGTGGCCTGCGTCGGGCTGGTGGGCGCCGGCGAGGACCTTGATGAGGGTGGACTTTCCGGCGCCGTTCTGGCCGAGGAGGCAGTGGACTTCACCGGAGCGGACCTCCAGGTCCACGCCGTCGAGGGCGCGGACGCCGGGGAAGGACTTGGTGATTTCGGACATGGTGAGCAGGGGTGGGGGCGGTTCTGGGGCCATGACGGAGTTCCCCTCGGCGGGTGCGAGTGGGTGCTGGTTGAGCCGGCCGGGCCACCAGGCGACGGCGGGGCCCGGCGGCGCGGCGCGCGGCGGGTAGCGCGCGGCGGGTAGCGCGCGGCGGGTAGCGCGCGGCGGGTAGCGCGCGGCGGGTAGCGCGCGGCGGGTAGCGCGCGGCGGGTGACGGACGACAGACGGCAGGCGGCGGACGGCGGGGGGTTACGCCGGTGAGAAGACGTGGTCGCTGATGAGGCGGGCCGCGCCGATGACGCCGGCGGCGTGGCCCAGCTCGCCCAGGACGATGGGGAGGTTGCCGGTGGCCAGCGGCAGGGACTGCCGGTAGACCTGGGTGCGGATACTGGCGAGGAGGTGGTGACCGAGGCCGGTGACACCGCCGCCGATCACCACCAGACCGGGGTTGAAGAAGCTGACGAGTCCGGCGATGACCTGCCCGACCCGGTTGCCGCCCTCACGGATGAGGGCGAGCGAGGCGGCGTCTCCGGCGGCCGCGGCCGCGGCGACGTCGACGGCGGTGAGCCGGCCGGCCGTGTCGAGGCGCGCGGCGAGCTCCTCCGACCTGCCGCCGCGCGCCGCTTCCCCGGCGTCGCGGGCCAGGGCTGCACCGCTGAAGTGGGCTTCCAGGCAGCCCCTGTTGCCGCAGGCGCAGGGGTGGCCGTCGGGGTCGACCTGGATGTGTCCGATGTCGCCGGCGCTGCCCGTCGTACCGCGGTAGACGGTTCCGCCGACGACGATGCCGCAGCCGATGCCGGTGCCGATCTTGACGCACAGGAAGTCGCCCACGGATCGGGCGACGCCCGCGTGCTGCTCCCCCATGGCCATGAGGTTCACGTCGTTGTCGACCATGACCGGGCAGCCGAGCTCCTGGCTGAGCGCCTCCCGTACGGGGAAGCCGTCCCAGCCCGGCATGATCGGCGGGGCGACGGGCACGCCCTCGGGGAAGCGGACGGGGCCGGGGACGCCGATCCCGGCACCGTCGAAGCCCTCGGCGAGCCCGGAGGCGCGCAGCTTCGCCGCCATCGCCAGGACCTGCTCGAAGATCGCGACGGGGCCCTCGCGGACGTCCATCGGGTGGTTGAGGTGCCCGAGCACCTCCAACTCGGCGTTGGTGACGGCGACATCGATGGAGGTGGCGCCGATGTCGATGCCGAGGAAGCGGAGTTCGGGCGCGAGCCGGATGTTGTGGGAGCGGCGTCCGCCGCGCGAGGCGGCGAGGCCGTCCGCGACGACGAGGCCGGTGTCGAGCAGCCGGTCGACCTCGACGGCGAGCTTGGAGCGCGAGAGGTCGACCTGATCGCCCAGCTGCGCACGGGAGTTGGGGCCTCCGTCGCGCAGCAGCCGGAGGAGTCGCGCCTGGTGGGCGTTGGCGGGTCGTGCCGTCATGCGTCTCACGCGCCCCTCCCCTGTCGGTCTTCGCCGCGCTCTGCGTCGGGCTTTCGAGGGGAACGTAGCAGCGGTGTCCCGGGGTGGGAAGAAGTTGCGCAGGAATCGGCACCCACTTTTTCCCGAGTGAGGACAAAGCGCGGTGTGGCGGCTCAGCGCACCGCGGTCAGCCGGGCCGAGACGACCACGTTCCCCTCGTACCCGCCGTCCGGCGCGTAGCGGCCGCCGCAGGTGATCAGGCGCAGTTCCGGGGTGCCGGTGGCGCCGTAGACGCGGTCGGCGGGGAAGGCGTCCTTGGGGACGACCTCGATGCCGTACACGGTGAAGACGGCGGTGCGGCCGTCGGTGCGGGCGATCTCGACGCTGCGGCCCCTGGCGAGCGCCCCGAGGTCGTAGAAGACGCCGCGGCCCTCGGGGGTGTCGACATGGCCGACGACGACGGCGGTGCCGCTCTGACCGGGCGTCACGGCGCCGCCGAACCAGCCGGCGAGGTTGCGGTCGTACGGGGACGGGGCCTCGATCCAGCCTTCGGCGTCCAGGCCCACCCGCGCCACCGGCGCGTCGATGCGGACGGCGGGCACCCGGACGCGTACGGGCGGCGAGGCGGGCAGCGGACCCGGGGCGGCCACGACGGCCGCGGTACGGGCGGCGCCGGGCGCCGCGGCGGCCAGGGGCTGCGGCGGTCCGCCGGAACGCCACTCCTCCGTACCGCCGCGCACCAGATGGACTCCTACGAGGAGGACGACGGCGACGACGCCCCAGGCGCCGCGCCGGCGGCCCGGGTCGGTCCAGCCGTGCACGTCTTCCCTCGCTCTTCTGGTGCTTCTGGTGCTCCTGGTGCTTCTGGTGCTTCTGGTGCTTCTGGTGCTCCTCGTGAAGGGCGGCGCTCGCCGTGGCGCCCCTCCGTCCCGGACCTCGTCACTCCGGGACGGAGGGGCCGTCTCAGGCCCGGGTCCGGGTCGTCAGGACCCGGTTTTGTCGCGGCGGCGCATCAGGACGACGGCGGCGCCGAGCGCGCCCACGATGAGCACCGCGCCGGTGACGACCTCGGTGGTGCCGATCGAGTCGGAGCCGCCGCCGGGGCCGAAACCCGCCTTGACGCCCTTGTGGGCGCCGGTGCCGGAACGGTCCGTGGAGCCGCCGCCGGCGATGGTGATCGGGGTGGTGCCGCGTTCGCCCTTGCAGTCGAAGGTGACCTCGTACTGGGCGCCGGCCTTGGCCTCGAAGTCGACGGTGGCGGTGCCCTGGCGGCCCTCGGTGAGGGTGACGGTGTCGAAGACGCCGGACTCGACGGTCACGGAGGGCACCTCGCAGCCGTCGGCCTTGAGGGTGACGGTGTCCCCGGGAGCGACGGTCGCGGGGGTGACGGAGAAGCCGAACGAGGTGATGTCGTGTCCGGTGCCGGCCGGCGGGGCGCCGCCGTCGTCCGCCAGGGCCGCGGGCGCGGCGAGGACGAGCGCGGCGGCGGTGGCGAGGGGGGCGAGCAGGGCTGCGGAAGCGGCGCGTATCGCGCGCATGGCGATCCTCCAGATCACGCGTGGGCGGACGCGGAGGGTTTCCGCGGGCGGGCCGGTGAAGACCCTCGCCGCGTTCGAAGCTAGGCGTGCCCCCGGCACCCCGCCACCGGGCTCCGCCGAACGGGCGCACGCCGTGCGCGGGAGGCCGTACGGACGGGGAGCACACCGTGCCCGACGGCCCTACGGGATGCGGACGACCTGTCCCGCGTAGGAGAGGTTTCCGCCGAAGCCGAAGAGCAGGACCGGGGCGCCGGAGGGGAGTTCGCCGCGTTCGACCAGCTTGGACAGGGCGAGCGGTACGGAGGCGGCGGAGGTGTTGCCCGAGTCGACGACGTCGCGGGCGACGACCGCGTTGACCGCGCCGATCTTCGCGGCGAGCGGCTCGACGATCCGCAGGTTGGCCTGGTGGAGCACCACGCCGGCCAGCTCCTCGGGGCGGGTCCCGGAGCGTTCGCAGGCCTGGCGGGCGAGCGCGGGCAGCTGCTGGGTGGCCCAGCGGTAGACGGACTGGCCCTCCTGCGCGAAGCGCGGCGGGGTGCCCTCGATCCGCACGGCGTGGCCCATCTCGGGTACGGAGCCCCACAGGACGGGCCCGATGGCCCCAGTGTCGGTGTCGGTCGCCTCGACGACGGCGGCGCCCGCGCCGTCGCCGACCAGGACGCAGGTGGTGCGGTCGGTCCAGTCGGTGACGTCGGTCATCTTGTCGGCGCCGATCACCAGGGCGCGGCGCGCGCCCCCGGCCCGTACGGCGTGGTCGGCGGTGGCGAGCGCGTGGGTGAAGCCGGCGCAGACCACGTTCAGGTCCATGGTGGCGGGCGAGCCCATGCCGAGCCGGGCGGCGACGCGGGCGGCGGTGTTGGGCGAGCGGTCGATCGCGGTGGAGGTGGCGACCAGGACCAGGTCGATGTCGCCGGGGGCGAGCCCGGCGGCCGCGAGGGCCTTGCCGGCGGCGTGCGCGGCGAGTTCGTCGACCGGCTCCTCCGGCCCGGCGATGTGCCGGGTGCGGATGCCGACGCGGCTGGTGATCCAGTCGTCGCTGGTGTCGACCAGGGCGGCCAGGTCGTCGTTGGTGAGCACCTTGGCGGGCTGGTAGTGCCCGAGCGCGGCGATTCGAGTGCCCGTCATGCCCGGGACCCCCTTGGTGGTTGGTTCGTCCGGCAGGACCACCCAGTCTCGCCAGCGACTGATGGGTAACAGGTGACGTAAACCACCAACATTCACCCGAAGTGCCTGTCCGACCGTGACAAGAGGACAATGGGCCGGTCAGGCCACTCACGGCTTACCGCGCGGACAGAATCGAGTGCAGCCTCATGGGACGGGTCACCGAGCGACGGCGTGTCGTGCGCATCAGGGGCGGGGCGGTGAACGAGCGGCCGGACACCCTGGTGGCGGAGGAACCGCTGGAGATCCGGCTGAACGGCCGGCCGATCGCGATCACCATGCGCACCCCGGGCGACGACTTCGCCCTCGCGGCCGGGTTCCTGGTCAGCGAGGGGGTGCTCGCGGCCGCGTCGGACGTGCGGAACATCGTGTACTGCGCGGGCGCGAAGGACGACGGCTCGAACACGTACAACGTGGTGGACGTGCAGCTGGCGCCGGGTGTGCCGGTTCCCGACATCACGCTGGAGCGAAACGTCTACACCACCTCGTCGTGCGGCCTGTGCGGCAAGGCCAGCCTGGACGCGGTGCGCACCACGGCGCGCTTCCCGATCGCCGACGCTCCTCCGCTGCGGCTCACGCCCGCGTTCCTCGCCGCCCTGCCGGACCGGCTGCGGGCGGCGCAGCGGGTCTTCGACCGGACCGGGGGGCTGCACGCCGCGGCACTGTTCTCCGAGGACGGCGAGCTGCTCGACGTACGGGAGGACGTGGGCCGGCACAACGCCGTGGACAAGCTGGTGGGGCGGGCTCTGCGCGAGGGCCTGTTGCCGCTGGGGCGGGCGGTGCTGCTCGTGTCGGGGCGGGCCTCGTTCGAGCTGGCGCAGAAGGCGGTCATGGCGGGCGTTCCGGTGCTCGCCGCGGTGTCGGCGCCGTCCTCGCTCGCCGTGGACCTGGCGGCGGAGTCGGGTCTGACCCTGGTCGGCTTCCTGCGCGGTCAGGACATGAACGTGTACGCGGGCGAGCACCGCATCGCGCTGGAGCCGGCCCTCTAGGTGTGGGCCGGCCTCGGTCAGGTCCGTCCCTGGTTCCTGGGTGGGTCGATCATCTGGAGTTCGAGGGTCACCGGGGGCGGGGCGATGCCGGGGCCGCCGGCCTCGGTCCAGGCGAGGATGTCGTCGAGGCAGTCGTCGTCGGCGCTCCAGCCGATCCAGGCGGCCCGGCCGCCCCGGCGCCGGCCCTCGGTGGAGGGCTGGACCACGACGACGTTGGCCTGGGCGCAGGGCCCGAGGCAGTCGCTGGTACGGACGAGCAGCCGGCCGCCGGAGGCCGCGGCGGCCTCGCGGAGGCGGGTGAGCTGGCCGTCGTGGTCCTGGCCCGGGTTCTTGCCGGCGTCGCCGCAGCAGCAGCCACGGCAGACGACGAGGGAGCAGGGGCGGGCCCCGTAACGTATCGGCACCCGGGTCACTCGGACCCGTCCAGGGTGATGGCGTCGGCAGGGGCGACGGTGCCGAGGCGCGGGAAGTCCAGCCGGACGGAGGCGTGGTGCTCGTCGGCGGTGAGGGCGGTCATGGCGTCCTCGGCGAAGACGAGGTCGTAGCCGAGGTCGAGGGCGGCGCGGGCGGTGGACTCGACGCCGAGGTTGGTGGCGATGCCGCCGAAGACGAGGGTGGCGGTGCCGTGCTCGGCCAGGACCTCCTGGAGCCCGGTGCCCTGGAAGCCGCCGATGGTGCGCTTGACGACGACGGCGTCGCCCTCGTGGACGAGCTCGGCGACGAGGTCGCTGCCGGGCGGCTGGACATCGACGCCGGGCCGCTCGACGCGGATGTGGACGACGGGCGCGCCGGCGGCGCGGAACGTGCGGGCGAGCCGGTCGGCCACGGCGAGGACGTCGGTGCCGGGGCGGGGGGCCAGGGGCAGCGCGACGATGCGTTCCATCAGGTCGACGAGGACGAGCGCGGTGCGGCCGGGATCGAGTGCGGGCATGGGAGCACCGTAGCGGTCCCGATGATCATCGCGGGGCGGCCGGGGATGTGATCCCGCCAACGGGCGCCGCGGGCGCGGGGGCGGCCGGCGCGGAGGCGGCCGGCGCGGAGGCGGCCGGCGCGGGGACGGACGGCGCGGAGGCGGCCGGCGCGGGGACGGACGGCGCGGAGGCGGCCGGCGCGGGGACGGACGGCGCGGAGGCGGCCGGCGCGGGGACGCGTTCGTGTTCCTCGGCGGATTCGCCGGGCGTCTGCTCCTGCTCGGCGGCGGCCCCGGTCGCGCCGTGCTCTGTGGCGGCCTGCTCGACGGCCTCCGGGTCCCGGGACCTGCGCTTGGCGATCACCGCGCAGACCATCAGCTGCATCTGGTGGAAGAGCATCAGCGGCAGTACGGCCAGCGAGGCGTGAGCGCCGAACAGCACGCCGGCCATCGGCAGGCCGGCCGCCAGGCTCTTCTTCGAACCGGCGAACTGGATCGCGACGCGGTCCCCGCGCGTGAACCCGAGCCGCTTCGAGCCGTACCAGGTCAGCGTCAGCATCGCCGCGAGCAGCACCGCCTCCACGAGGACGAGGAGTCCGAGCCTCGCCGGGGTCACCACGTGCCAGACGCCGTGGGTCATGCCGGCGCTGAAGGCCGTGTAGACGACGAGCAGGATCGAGCCCCGGTCGACGTATCCGAGCACCTTCTTGTGGCGGGTCAGGAAGCCGCCGACCCAGCGGCGCGTCAGCTGCCCGGCGAGGAACGGCACCAGGAGCTGGAGCACGATCTTCATCAGCGAGTCGGCCGAGAAGCCGCCCGCGCCGTTGCCGAGGAGGAACGCGGTGAGCAGCGGGGTGAGCACGATCCCGGCGAGGGAGGAGAAGGAGCCCGCGCAGATCGCGGCGGGCACGTTGCCGCGGGCGATCGAGGTGAACGCGATCGACGACTGGATGGTGGACGGCACCAGGCAGAGGAAGAGCAGGCCGCTGTAGAGGTCGGGGGCGAGCAGCGTCGGCACGAGTGCCTTCGCCGCGAGGCCGAGCAGCGGGAAGGCCACGAAGGTGCAGGCGAGCACGGTGGCGTGGAGTCGCCAGTGCTTGATTCCGTCCAGCGCCTCGCGGGTGGAGAGCCTCGCCCCGTAGAGGAAGAACAGCAGCGCGATGGCGGCCGTCGAGGCGCCCGACGCCACCGTCGCGCCCGTCCCCGAGGCGGGGAGCAGCGCGGCCAGACCGACCGTGGCGAGCAGCGCCAGGATGAACGGGTCGACCGGCAGCCAGGACGGCAGATGGGGCCTGCGGGGCGTGCGCGTGTGCATGCGTCCATCCTGCTCGACGGATCGGCGATCGGGAATCCCGTACAGCGCACTGACTGTCATCACGAATCGCGATAACGTCCCGGGTGTGAGCGCGACCGTGTACGAGCCGAGCCTGCTGCGCACCTTCCTGGCGGTCGCGCAGACCCTGAGCTTCACCCAGGCCGCGCGGCGGCTCGGGCTGCGCCAGTCGACGGTGAGCCAGCACGTGCGGCGACTGGAGGAGGCGACGGGCCGGCCCCTGTTCGTCCGGGACACGCACGGTGTGGAGCTGACCGAGGACGGCGAGGCGATGCTCGGCTTCGCCCGCACCATCCTTCAGGCGCACGAACGGGCGGCGGCCTACTTCACCGGGACCCGGCTGCGCGGCCGGCTGCGCTTCGGGGCGTCGGAGGACTTCGTGACGACCCGGCTGCCGGAGATCCTGGAGGCGTTCCGGCGCGAGCATCCGGAGGTGGACCTGGAGCTCACGGTGGAGCTGTCCGGGACGCTCCAGGCCCGTCTGGAGGCCGGGCGGCTCGATCTGATCCTGGCCAAGCGGCGCGGCGAGCCGGGCGGCGGGGGCGAGGGCGAGGGCGAGCTGGTCTGGCAGGACACGCTGGTGTGGATCGGTTCGCCGCGGCTGCGGCTGGATCCGGAGCGGCCGGTGCCGCTGATCGTCTTCCCGCCGCCGGGGATCACCCGGGCCCGGGCCCTGGAGGCGCTCCAGGGGCAGGGGCGGCCCTGGCGGATCTCCTGTACGAGTTCGAGCCTGAGCGCGAACGTCGCGGCGGCCCGGGCCGGGCTCGGCGTGATGGCGCACACCCGTGGCCTGGTCCCGCCAGGCCTGGTCGAGGTCCCGGCCCGGGCGGGGCTCCCCGAGCTCGGCTCGGTCGACTTCGTGCTCCGCAAGGGGCGGCGGCGCGGCTCGACCCAGGAGGCGGCGGACGCCCTGGCCGCGGCGATCCTGGCGGGCGGCGACCGCCTGCACCGGCCGCGCTGACGGCGGCGGCGACCGCCCGAGCCGGCCGTGCTGACACCGTCGGCATCCGGCCACGCGGAAGTCGGCGGCGGCCAACCGCGGAGAGGCGCACGGCGCCGTCTCGCGGCCCCCCGGTGATCGCTCCGTACAGATTCGGTGGAGATTCGGGCCCGCGCGGCCCACCGGCGGGCCGGCAACGGGCCCGGCGAGTCGTTCACTTGCCCGGCTCCCACCGCTGACCTGTGGATACGGCCAATGTCGCGGCTTGGTGAAGGCCCTCCCGCCCGGCAGCGCCGTGGGGTACCGTCACCGGCGCCGTACGGATCGCGACATCGAGCGGGCGAGGAGCAGGTCAGTGCGCGAGTTCACCGTGCCGCCCGTCGAGGCGGCGCCTCAGGTCGGCGGTCTGGCGGACGCCGTGTTCGACCACGCCGAGCAGCAGCCTGACCGGATCACGCTCGGCCGCAAGGATGCCTGGGGTCGCTGGCAGGACGTGACGGCCGCCCGGTTCCGCGACGAGGTCCTGGGCCTCGCCAAGGGGCTGATCGCCCAGGGCGTGCGGTTCGGCGACCGGGTCGCGATCATGTCGCGGACCCGCTACGAGTGGACGCTGTTCGACTTCGCGCTGTGGACCCTCGGCGCGCAGTCCGTCCCGGTGTATCCGACCTCCTCCGCGGAGCAGGTCTTCTGGATGCTGTACGACGCCGAGGTCACGGCGTGCGTGGTCGAACACGAGGACCACGCGATGACGATCGGTTCGGTGGTCGACCGGCTGCCCCGGCTCCAGCGGCTGTGGCAGCTCGACGCGGGCGAGGGCGCGGTCGCCGAGCTGACGGCGGCGGGTGCGGACATCGACGAGGAGGTGGTGCACCGGCACCGGCGGGCGGTGACGCCCGAGTCGGTGGCGACGGTGATCTACACCTCGGGGACCACGGGCCGCCCCAAGGGCTGTGTGATCACCCACGCGAACTTCATGTTCGAGACGGACATGCTGATCGGCCGCTGGGAGCCGGTCTTCCACTCCAAGCCCGGCGACGAGGCCTCCACGCTGCTCTTCCTTCCCCTGGCGCACGTCTTCGGGCGGATGGTGGAGGTCGCGGCGATCCGCAGCGGGGTGAAGCTGGGCCACCAGCCGGTGCTCGCCGCCGCCGAGCTGCTGCCGGATCTGGCGGCGTTCCGGCCGAGCTTCGTGCTCGCCGTGCCGTACATCTTCGAGAAGATCTTCAACGCGGCGCGGCGCAGAGCCGAGTCCGAGGGCAGGCGGGGCCCGTTCGACAAGGCCGTGGACGTGGCGGTCCGCTACGCGGAGGCCCTTGAGCACAAGGCGTTCGGCCTCGGCCCGGGCCCCTCGGCGGGGCTGCGGATGCAGCACCAGTTCTTCGAGAAGACGGTGTACGGGAGGGTCCGCGAGGCGCTCGGCGGCCGGGTGCGGCACGCGATGTCCGGCGGCTCGGGGATGGACCGCAGGCTCGGCCTGTTCTTCGAGGGCGCGGGGGTCACCGTCTTCGAGGGGTACGGCCTGACGGAGTCCTCGGCGGCGGCCACGGCGAACCCGCCGGAGCGCACCAAGTACGGCACGGTGGGCCAGCCGGTGCCGGGCACGACGGTGCACATCGCGGAGGACGGCGAGGTGTGGCTGCACGGCGGCCACGTCTTCTCCGGCTATCTGAACAATCCGCAGGCGACCGGTGCCGTCCTGAACGACGGCTGGCTGGCCACCGGTGACCTGGGGTCGCTCGACGAGGACGGGTATCTGACGATCACCGGGCGCAAGAAGGAGATCCTGGTGACCTCGGGCGGCAAGAGCGTCGCCCCGGCGGGCCTGGAGGAGCGGGTGCGGGCGCATCCGCTGGTGGCCCAGTGCATCGTGGTGGGCAACGACCGGCCTTTCGTGGCCGCCCTGGTGACGCTGGACCAGGAGGCGGTGGAGCACTGGCTGGCGATGCAGAACCGGCCGCCGCTGCCGCCGGCCGAGCTGGTGCGGGACACGACCCTGGAGACGGAGATCCGGCGGGCCGTGGTGGCGGCGAACGTGGCGGTGTCGCAGGCGGAGTCGATCCGCACCTTCCGGATCCTGGCACACCCGTTCAGCGAGGAGCACGGGCTGCTCACGCCCTCCCTGAAGCTGAAGCGGAAGTCGATCGAGAAGGCGTACGCAGCGGAGGTCGACGCGCTGTACGGCTGACCGCCGGCACCCCCGGCCCTCCCCCGCACAAGCCTTCCGACACCTCCTGACGCATCATCAATTGATACTGCATCAGTTATTGACGGCTCGTCAGGTCCCTCACAGAATGCGGTCACCCGACGGAGGGATGACCGACCGTGTCCAGAGCACTGCGCACCCTCGCCGCGGCAGCGGCGGCCCTGCTCCTCGCCACCGCCTGCAACTCCGCCTCCACCGGCGGCGTTTCGGCCAAGCCGGGCGACTCCCGCGGCACGGTACGCGGAGTGACCGCGGAAACGGTCAAGGTCGGCGGCATCGTCTCCATGACCAGCGCCAGCGGCTACTCCAAGAAGGACACGGACCTCGGCGCCCGGGCCCGCTACGACCGGGCCAACGCCGAAGGCGGGATCAACGGGCGCCGCATCGAGTACCTGGGCGCCGAGGACGACGGTCAGGACCCCTCCCGCAACCTCGCCGCCGCCCGCGAACTGGTCCAGCAGGAGAAGGTGTTCGCCGTCGCGCCCATGAGCTCCGTGACCTTCGCGGGCGCCGACTTCCTCGACTCCCAGGCCGTGCCCACCGTCGGCTGGGGCACCCTCCCCTCCTTCTGCGGCCCGAAGCACATCTACGGCTTCAACGGCTGCCTCGTCCCCACCCCCGGCGGCACCCTCAACCAGACCTGGCCCGAGGGCCTCGCCACGATCCTCGGCGGCGCGAAGGGCCGCTCGGTGGCGCTGATCGCGGGCGACAGCGACGCCGGCCGGTTCGGCATCCGTACCTTCACCCAGGGGTTCAGGGCCGCCGGCTTCGACCTCGCCTACGCCAGGGCGTCCGTGCCCGCCACCTCGCTGCCGAGCGACTGGTCCGCGTACACGAAGGAGATCCTGCGCTCCGGTCCCGGCGGCAAGGCCCCCGACGCGGTCGTGTCGGTGATGCAGACCCCGTACAACATCGGCCTGTTCACCGCCCTCAAGCGGGCCGGGTACCAGGGCGTGCTCTCCGACCCGACCGACTACGACCCCGGGCTGCTCGCCAAGGACGCCACCCGGCAGGCCCTCGACGGCGTCGTCGTGCTGCTGCAGTTCCAGCCCTTCGAGTCCGACAGCCCGGCGATGCGCCGGTTCAAAGCGGACATCCGCAAGGCGGCGGGCGGCAAGGAGATCCCGCTGAACATGCACATGCTCACCGGCTACATGTCGGCCGACCTCTTCCTCGCCATCGCCGCCAAGGCGGGCAAGGAGCTCACCGTCGAGTCCTTCCAGAAGGCCGCCGCCGGCTTCTCCGACACGGGCACGCTCGTCGGCGACCGGGCCGAACCCAAGGGCCAGAAGGAGAGCTTCGGCTGCGGCGCGCTCGTCCGGCTGACGGACGGGCGGTACGAGGTGGCCGTGCCGTTCCGCTGCTACCCGCCCATCCCGTTCGGGTAAGGGGCGCGCCTCCGTGGGTGACCTGCTGGGCTTCGTGCTGAGCGGTCTGGTCTCGGGCGCGCTGTACGCGCTGCTCGCGACCGGGCTCGTGCTCTCCTCCGCCGCTTCCGGCCTTTTCAACTTCGCGCACGGCGCGACCGCGTACCTGTGCGCGCTCGCGTTCTACGAACTCCACTCCGGCGTCGGCTGGCCGGCCGTCCCCACGGCCCTGCTGCTCGTCCTGGTCGTCGCGCCGGGGCTCGGCTGGGCCCTGGACCGGCTCATGTTCCGCAAGCTGGCCCGGGTCGGCGAGACCGCGCAGATCACGGCGACCATCGGCCTGCTCGTCGCGCTGCCCGCGGCAGGCCTGTGGGCCGTGGAGCTCCTGGAGCGGGCCGGGGCACCGGTGAGGCCCGCCGAGAACCAGTTCGGGCTGCCCGGGGTCGGGCCGAGCCCCGCCGTGTCGTGGCAGCCGCTCGAGGGCGTCGGGATCGACAGCGTCGGCGTCGACTCCGACCAGCTGATCACCTGGGTGGTCACGGCGGCGGTCGCGGCCGGCCTGTGGGTGCTGTTGCGGCACACCCGGCTCGGGCTGAAGCTGCGGGCAGCCGTCGACAACCGCTCCCTGGTCGAGCTGCGGGGCGTCGACGCCGACCGGCTCTCCGCCGTCGCCTGGATGCTGTCGTCCGGGCTCGCCGGCCTCGCCGGGGTGCTCGCGACGCCGCTGCTCGGACTTTCCGCGCACGACTACACCCTCTTTCTCTTCGTCTCGGCGACGGCGGCGGTCCTCGGCCGGTTCGCGTCCGTGCCGCTGGCCTTCGCGGGCGGCCTCGGGCTCGGGGTGGTGCAGAACCTGGTGGCGGGGTACGCGACGTTCGCCGAGGGCCTCACGGGCTTCCGGACGGCGGTGCCGTTCCTCATCCTGTTCGCCGGGCTCGTGCTGCTCGCCCGCCGGGAGCGGGTCGCGGGCACGGCGGCATCCGACCCGCCGCCCGACGACCGGCTCGCCGGGGTGGGCGCGGGCCGGCGCTGGGGTCCGTGGGCGGTGGCGGGGGCGCTGTTGTGCGTCGCCTTCTCCACCGTGACCACCCCGTTCTGGAGCGGCATCCTCGCCCAGGGCCTGGCCGTCGGGCTCGTGTTCCTGTCCTTCTCCGTGGTGACCGGGCTCGGGGCGATGGTGTCGCTCGCGCAGGCGACGTTCGTGACGAGCGCGGCGCTGGTGGCCGGTCTCCTGATGAGCGACGGCTGGCCGTTCGCCGCCGCGGCGCTCGCGGGGACCGCGGTGGCGGCGCTGCTCGGGGCGGTCGTGGCCCTGCCGGCGCTGCGGCTCGGCGGCCGCTCGCTCGCCCTGGCGACCCTGGCGCTGGCCTTCCTCGCCGACCAGGTGCTGTTCCAGTTCGGGTGGCTGCGCAACGGCGACACCGGCTGGGCGATCCCGCGGCCGGTGCTCGGTCCGCTCGACCTGACCGACGACCGGGCGATGGGCGTCACGCTGGTGCTGCTGTGCGCGGTGGGCGTGGCGGCCCTGACGTGGCTGCGGGGGTCCCGCCGTGGCCGTGCGATGCTCGCGGTCCGCTCGGCACCCGCGGCGGCGGCCGCCTCGGGGATCTCGGTGGTCCGCACGAAGCTCCTGGTGTTCACGGTGTCCGCGGGGATCGCCGGCTTCGGGGGCGTGCTCTACGCCTCGTACAACACACGTGTCACGGCGACGGACTTCCCGGCGATGACGGGCCTGGTGTGGCTGGCGGTGGTGGTCGCCGCGGGCGTGCGGAGGCCGCAGTACGCGGTGCTCGCGGGCCTCGTCTTCGCGGTGGCCCCGCATCTGCTCGCCACGTACGTCACCGACTCCGCGTACCTTCCGGTCGTGCTCTTCGGCCTCGCGGGCCTGGCCCTCGCCAACGACCCGGACGGCTACGTGGCGGCCGTCCCGGCACGCTGGGCGGCCCGGCGCGCGAAGGCGTCCGCGCGGGCGGACGGGCGGGGGGACTGGCCAGTGGACGGGCGAGTGGACGGGCCGCCCAGCGGACCGGCGGACGGTCCGGTGGACAGACCGGCGGACGGAGCGGCGGACGGACCGGTGGGCGAGCCGGTGGGCGCTCGGGGGAACGCCAGGGCGTCCGCCCGGGCGGACGTGCGTCCGGACGCGCAGCCCCTCGCGGCCGCCGTCGCGGCGCCGCGCCCCGTGGCCCTGGAGCTCACCGGGGTACGCGCCGGGTACGGCGGTGGCGCGGACGTCCTGCACCGGGTCGATCTCGCCGTGAGGGCGGGGGAGATCGTGGCCGTCCTCGGAGCCAACGGCGCCGGGAAGTCCACCCTCTGCCGGGTCGCGGGCGGACTGCTCGCGGCCAGGGCCGGGGCGGTACGGGTCGAGGGGGCGCAGGCCCGCGGGGACTCGGCGGTGGCGCGGGCCCGGCGCGGGGTGCGGCTCGCCCCCGAGGGGCGGGGCATCTTCGCGGGACTGTCCATCGAGGAGAACCTGGCGCTCCAGCTGACGGCCGCCGAGGACCGGGAGGCCGTGTACGCACGCTTCCCGGCACTCGCCGCCCGCCGTACCGTGCCGGCGGGCTCGCTCTCCGGCGGTGAGCAGCAGCTGCTGGCCCTCGCCCCGCTGCTCCAGCGCCCGCCGGCGGTCCTGATCGCCGACGAGCCGTCCCTCGGGCTCGCACCGCGCGTGACGGACGAGGTGTTCGCCCTCCTGGGCGAGCTCAGGGCGCGCGGCAGCGCGCTGCTCCTGGTCGAGGAGAAGGCCGCCGAGGCCCTCGGGATCGCGGACACCGTCGCGTATCTCGCCGAGGGCCGGATCGTGTGGTGCGGTCCGCGCGCGGAGGCCGACGCCGACCGGCTCGCCGACGCCTACCTGGGAATGGGGGTGCGCTCGTGACGGGCGGGGAGCTGCTCCGGGCGGCCGGTGTCGGGGTCCGCTTCGGCGGGGTACGCGCCCTCGAGGACGTGACCGTCGCCGTACGGCCCGGCGAGATCTGCGGGCTCATCGGCCCCAACGGCGCCGGGAAGACGACCCTCTTCGACGTGCTGTCCGGCATCCGCCGCCCGGACCGCGGCCGGATCCTCCTGGACGGTACGGACATCACCCGCCGCTCCCCCGTCTGGCGGGCCCGGCACGGGGTGCGCCGCACCTTCCAACGCCAGCAGCTCTTCGGCCAGTTGACGCTGGAGGACAATCTGGTCGCCGCCCAGGACTGGCGCCGTGGCCCGGTCGCGGCGCGCCGGGCGCGGGCCGCGGACGTGCTGCGCTCCTGCGGGCTCGACGCGCTGGCGGGGACCTACGCGGGCGCGCTGCCCGTCGGGCAGGCCCGGATGGCCGAGCTGGCCCGGGCGATGGCCGATCCGCCACGGCTGCTCCTGCTCGACGAGCCGGCCTCCGGCATGTCGGCCGAGGAGCGGGACCGGCTGGCCGCCGTGGTGCGGCACCTGGCCGAGGAGGAGGGGTGCGCGGTGCTGCTGGTCGAGCATCACGTGTCCTTCGTGATGGAGCTGTGCGCGCGGGTCGTCGTACTCGACCTGGGCCGGGTGCTCGCCGAGGGACCGGCCGCGCAGGTCCGCGCCGATCCGCGGGTGCGGGCCGCGTACCTGGGGACGCGGGGGACATCGGCGATCCCGTCCGGAACGGATCCCGGAACGGATCCCGCCAAGGATCGCGCCGAGGATCGCGCCGCGGCGGAATTCGACCGGCCCCGTGATCGTTGAGCTGGGGAGTAGTACCCGACGACGTAAGGATCGACCCCTCGTGAGCACGGACAGCAAGGTCCCCTTCCTCACCCTCAACAACGGCGTGCGGATGCCGCAGCTCGGCTTCGGCGTCTGGCAGGTGCCGGACGACGAGGCCGAGCGGGCCGTCGCCACGGCCCTGGAGGCCGGCTACCGCTCGATCGACACCGCCGCTATCTACGCGAACGAGACCGGCACCGGCAAGGCCGTCGCCGCCTCGGGGATCCCCCGCGAGGAGCTCTTCGTCACCACCAAGCTGTGGAACAGCGAGCAGGGCTACGACGCGACCCTGCGCGCCTTCGACGCCTCCCTCGCCAAGCTGGGCCTGGACCACGTCGACCTGTACCTGATCCACTGGCCGGTCCCCGCGAAGGACGCGTACGTCGACACGTACCGCGCCTTCGAGAAGATCCTGGCCGACGGGCGGACCAGGGCGATCGGCGTGTCGAACTTCCTGCCCGAGCACCTGGAGCGGCTGATCGGCGAGACCGCCACCGTCCCCGCCGTCAACCAGATCGAGCTCCACCCGCAGCTCCAGCAGACCGCCTCCCGCGAAGCGCACGCCCGGCACGGCATCGTGACCGAGGCCTGGTCGCCGCTGGGCCAGGGCCGCGGCCTCCTGGACGTGCCGGCGATCGTGGCGATCGCGCAGAAGCACGGCCGCACCCCGGCCCAGGTGGTGCTGCGCTGGCACCTCCAGACCGGCAACGTGGTCATCCCGAAGTCGGTGACCCCCTCCCGTATCCGGGAGAACATCGACGTCTTCGACTTCGAGCTCGACGCCGAGGACCTGGCCGCGATCGCCGTGCTCGACGAGGGCCGCAGGCTGGGCCCGGACCCGGCCGAGTTCCACGTCGGCGCCTGACGGCGTCCTGCCCGACGGCTTCCCGATCAGGCCTTGCGTGCCGTGTGCACGGTACGGGCGGTGAGCAGGTACAGGTCCGGGCGGCGGTGCAGGGAGAGCGGGTCGGCAGGGTCGAGGAGCCGGTCGACGGCGGCGCGGTCGTCGTCCGCGAGGCGTTCGGCCAGGCCTTCGCGCAGCCGCCCGTAGTGCGCGACGAGCTGTTCGCGCACGGCGGGCGGCACGGGTGCCGGGATGTCGGACAGGAAGCTGCGGGTGCCGCTCGGGGTGAGCCCGGCGCCGGTGAGCAGCTCGGGCCAGTCGTCGACCTCCTCCTTGGAGTCGGGCAGGCCGGCCCGCATCTCGCCGAACCAGTCGGCGTTGGCCGCGTCGATCCGGGCCTCCAGGCCGGGCCGTCCGATGCCGGCGTTCCACGGCAGGTGGCGGGCTGGGAGGCCGCCCTCGGCGAGGGCGATCAGACCGCCCGGGTTGAGCACGCCGGCGAAGGCGGCGAGCGCGGCGCGCTGGTCGCCGATGTGGTGCAGGGAGTTGCTGGCCCAGATCAGATCGGCGTTGCCCAACCTGCCGAAGTCCGCTGGGAGTTCGGCGCGCAGGGTGCCGACCCGGTCGCCGAGTCCGCGGGCCTCGGCGCGCTCGCGGGCCAGGGCGAGGAGTTCGGGGGTCGCGTCGACGGCGACGACCTCGGCCCCGGGGAACGCCTCGGCGAGCAGGGCGGTGACGACGCCGGGGCCGCTGCCGACGTCCAGGATCCGGCGGACCTGCCCGGCGGGCGCCAGGGAGGCGAGCCAGGCGGCGGCCTCCGCGTAGAGGGGGCTCTGGGTCTCCGCCTGGCGGGTCAGGAGCGGGGCGAGCTCGGCCCAGTCGAGGTGGGTGCCGTCATGGTGGTGCCCGTGGCCGTGGCCGTCCTTCGGACCGTGGCCGTGGCCGTCCTTCGGGCCGTGTCCGTGCTGCTGGTTGCGGTCGTGTGCGCTCATGGGGACAGCGTGCGGCGCGGCAGCCGGGAAACGCGAGAAGATTTGCCGTTCCGGCAAGCGTCAACCGCGACTGCGGTGCTCCTGGGGGCTGACCCCGCGGACCCGTTTGAAGGCGGCGCTCAGCGCGAAGGCGCTGCTGTAGCCGACCTGGCGGGCCACGGACTCGACGGTGGCGTCCGTCTGGCGCAGCAGGTCGGCGGCGCGGTCGATCCGCCAGCCGGTGAGGTACGCCATCGGGGGCTCCCCCACCAGCTCGGCGAAGCGGCGGGCGAGGGCGGCCCGCGACACGCCCGCCTTCTCGGCGAGCGAGGCGACCGTCCAGGGGTGGGCGGGGTCGTTCTGCAGCAGTCGCAGGGCCCGGCCGACGACGGGGTCGGCCATCGCCCGGTACCAGGCGGGCGCCTCGGCTCCCGGGCGGGAGAACCAGGCGCGGACGGCGGCGATCAGGAGCAGGTCGAGGACGCGGTCGAGGACGACGCTCTGGCCCGGTTCGTCGCGGGTGATCTCCTCTTCGAGGAACGGCATCAGCGGGCAGTTCCACACCTCGGCGGGCAGGTGGAGCAGGCCGGGCAGCGCGTCGAGGAGCCGGCGGCTCACCTCGCCGGCCAGCTGGTAGGTGCCGACCAGGACGGTGGTGGCGCCGTCGGGGGCGTTGCCCCAGGTCCGTACGCCCAGGTGCATCGACTCGGCGAGCGGCTCGCCGTACAGGGTGGTGCAGTGGCCGCCGGGGCCGATGAGCGCGGTCGGCGGGGCGTCGGAGGCGTGGGCGACGGTGTACGGCTCCGGGCCGCGGGCGATGGCGATGTCACCGGGCCGCAGCAGGACGGGGGCCCCGCCGTCGGGCACGATCCAGGCCTCGCCACCGGTGACGCACATGAGGCAGAGCGGGGCGCGGTCCTCGATCCGTACGGACCAGGGCGGGGCCATGACCATGCGCAGGATGAAGGCGCCTTGGGCCCTTGGCCCGTCGAGGAGACCGGCGAGTGCGTCCATGTCGGCCAGCGTAGACGGACGCGTATGCGGGTGAGCCGGTCGAGCATGGGAAGCCGGGTCCCGGGCCGGGAGTCTTGAGCCATGACGACGAACACGAACGACACGCGGGCGAACACCGCGCAGACGGTTCTGGTGACGAGCGCGACCGGCAAGACCGGGCGCCGCGTGGCGCGCGGTCTCGAGGAGAGCGGCGCCCGGGTGCGGGCGGGCTCGCGCGGCGGAGCGACCCGGTTCGACTGGGAGGACACCGCCACCTGGGGCCCGGCGCTGGACGGCGCGGACGCCGCGTACGTCAGCTACTACCCCGACCTCGCGGCGCCGGGCGCCGAGGAGGCGATGCGGACCTTCGGCGAGCTCGCGGCGGCGCACGGGGTGCGGCGGCTGACGCTGCTGTCCGGGCGCGGCGAGCCGGCGGCGGTGCGGGCGGAGGAGGCGCTGCGCGCCGGCGGGGCCGAACTCACCGTGGTCCGGGCCTCGTTCTTCGCCCAGAACTTCTCCGAGGGGTTTCTCGCGGAGGGCGTCGCCGCCGGCACGCTCGCGTTCCCGGCGGGCGGCACGGCCGAGCCGTTCATCGACGTGGACGACCTCGCCGAGGTGATCGTGGCGACGATGGTGCAGGACGGGCACGCGGGTCTGGTGCACGAGGTGACGGGCCCGCGGGCGCTGACCTTCGCGGAGGCTGCGGAGGAGCTCGGCCGCGCGTCGGGCCGTGAGGTCGCGTACCAGCCGATGAGCGAGGGGGAGTTCGCGGCCATGCTCGTCGGCTTCGGGCTGCCGCAGGCCGAGGCGCAGTGGCTGTCGGGGCTGTTCGTGATGCTCCTCGACGGACACAACACCCCGGTGACGGACGGGGTGAAGCGGGTCCTGGGCCGCGAGCCGCGCGACTTCCCGGCGTACGCGGAGCGCGCGTTCGGTACGGCACGCGAGGCCCTTCAGGCGTAACGCTCGGCGAGGGTCCGTACGGTGCCGGCGATCCGGTCGCGGAGGTCCTCGGGGGCGAGGACCTCCACCTCCGTGCCGAGCGCGAGCAGGGTGTCGTGGGCGTGGTCGGGGCCCTCGACGGGAAGGGTGGCCCGGGTCCAGCCGTCGGGTTCGGGGGTGCCGTTCTCGGCGAGCGCCCGGGCGGCGGCGCCGGTCAGCCGGGTCGCACCGCGCGGGGAGATCCGCACGACGGCCTCTCCCTGGTGGAGCCGCTGGTGGAAGTCGGCCTGGCTCGCACGCCAGTGGCCGGCCAGGTCGAAGCCGTCGGGGATCACGGCCTCCTCGTCGGTGACGGTCACGTCGAGGATCTGGTCGACCCGATAGGTGCGGGGGCCCGGCCCGGCGACCAGGTACCAGCGGCCGGCCTTGAGCACCAGGCCGTACGGTTCGAGCCGCCGGTCCACGTCGGTGGGCTCCTTCCACCGCCGGTAGCGCACGGCGAGCACCCGTCCGGTGCGGACGGCGTCGGCGACCAGTGGCAGGTACGGCACCTCGGCCTCCTCGGCGTACCAGCCGGGGGCGTCGATGTGGAAGCGGGCCCGCAGCCGGTCGACGTGCTCGCGCAGCGGCGCGGGCAGGGCGGCCCGCAGTTTCAGCTGGGCGTCGGCGAAGTGCCCGCCGAGGCCGAGCTCGTCGGCGGCGACCGGCAGTCCGGCGAGCACGAGGGCCTCGGCCTCGCGCGCGTACAGGCCGGTGAGCCGGGAGCGGTGCCCGGCGAGCAGCTGATAGCCGCCGCGGTGCCCGGCGTCGCCGTAGAGCGGGACTCCGGCGGCGTGCAGTGCCTCGACGTCCCGGTAGACGGTGCGGACGGAGACCTCGAGCTCGTCGGCGAGCTGGGCGGCGGTCATCCGGCCGCGGGTCTGCAGGAGCAGGAGGATCGAGAGGAGTCTGCTGGACTTCATCCTGACTTCACTGACACAAGATGTCAGTGAAGTGCTCGTACCGTCCAGCCATGGCTTTCGCGGAGAAGAATCTGTTCGTACTGGAGCCGGTCGAGGTCGGCGGCCGGCACGTCAAGCGCTACCACGTCACCGCCGACCCGGCCGGCATCGAACCGGAGGTGGCCGAGGCGGCGTACGCGCTGCTTCCCGAGCTCCTGCCGGAGCCGGACGGCACCCCGGCGGCGAGCTTCGTGGTCCTGCACCGGGGCGGCGACACCGGCGCGTACCTCAATGTCTACAGCTGGGTGTGGGACAACGTGCTCCACTTCGGCGGGGCCGCGGCCGGCCAGCCGGCCCTCGACTGCCCCGACACCGACCCGGCCCACTTCGTGCGCGTCACCGGCACCGACCGCGAGCGCTCCTGGATCGGCTGCGTCTGGGAGCTGGCACCGCTCGTCCACGAACGTGACGCGTGGGTGCGGCACATGCTGGTCCCGGACGCCCCTGACCTGGCGGGCTACCTCGGGGACGCGCTGCGCACCGGCACGACGGGGGCGACGGCATGACGCACGGGGGCTTCGACTTCCTGGACGGTCGGTGGACGGTCCACAACCGGCGGCTCGCCGACTTCCTCGATCCGGACAGCGGCTGGGAGGAGTTCGACGGCTACACGACGGGCCGGCTGTTCTGGAACGGGCGGGCGCACGCCGACGAGATCGTCTTCCCGACGAAGGACTTCAGCGGGCTGACGCTGCGGCTGTACGAGCCGGAGACCGGCGAGTGGACTCTGAACTGGTCCAACAGTCGTACGGGCAGGCTGGATCCGCCGGTCAGGGGCCGGTTCGCCGAGGACGGTACGGGCGAGTTCCTCGGCACCGACACCTATGGGGACCGGCCGGTGCGGGTGCGGTTCCGGTGGTCGGGGATCACGGCCGTGACGGCGCGCTGGGAGCAGTCCTTCGCGCCCGCCGGGTCGGCTGAGTGGGTGGTGAACTGGGTGATGGAGTTCCGCCGCGCCTGACGTTCCGCCGCTCCTGACGTGGGTTCAGCCGCGCCTGACGTGGGTTCAGCCGCGCCTGACGTGGGTTCAGCCGCGCCTGACGTAGCAGGCCAGTCGGTACTCAGGAGCGGCACGGGGGCGCTCCTGGTCCGGCAGGGCGGCGAGGGCGGCGCACAGGGCGTCGACGGTGGCCTCGGTGCCGCGGAACCAGGAGGCGTAGTAGCCCCGGCGCAGGTTCCCGGCGGTGCGCCGCGGGGTGACGCCCTGGCCGTGCCCGGTGAACGTCGTGCCGGGTACGGGGGTCAGGCCGTGGGCGGCGGCGTACCCGGCGACGAGCTCGGCGCGGTCGGAGCCCGCGGCGAGGGCGCGGTGCGGGCGCAGCACGGCGTCGATGTCGCTGCCGACGTCGTGGGCGGCGTCCTTGTCGACGGTGGCGACGAGGACTCCTCCGGGGCGCAGCACCCGGGCCGCCTCTGCGACGATCTCTTCGGCGAACGGCACCAGGTGCAGCAGCCAGACCGCGCTGACCGCGTCGACGGCGGCGGCCGGCAGCGGGAGCCGGCGGGCGTCGGCCCGCAGGGCGCGGCCGGGGAGGCGCGCCGCGGCGGCGCGCAGCATGGCGTGGGCGGCGTCGGCGCCGTAGACGGTGAGTCCGGGCCGGGCGAGGTGCTCGGTGACGAGGCCGGTGCCGCAGGCGACGTCGAGGAGGGTGCGGGTGCCGGGCGGCAGGAGCCGCAGCACGGCGGCGGCCGCGGCCGCCGCCCTCGGCACCCCGCCGCGGGTCTCGTCGTAGTGCGCTGCCTCGGCCTCGTAGTCGAGCACGGTCTCCCCCATGCGGGGATCGTACGTCGTGGTCAGCGCGCCCCGTGGCCGGGCGCCACCGCGTCGACGCGTTCGGCGAGAGCGAAGTCCTTGTCGGTGATGCCGCCGGCCGAGTGGGTGTTCACGGACAGGGCGACGGTGTTGTAACCGAGCGTCAGATCGCTGTGGTGATCGAGTTCCTGCTGGATCTGGGCCACGTGGACGACGAGGGCAGTCGCCGCGAAGTGGTCGGCGAGCTGGTAGCGGCGGGTGATCCGGTCGCCGTCGAGTGACCAGCCGGGGAGCTCCCGCAGTCGGTCCTCGATCTCCTTCTGCGACAGGGGCTGTGTGGGCACGTGGTGCTCCCTCCGGTCGGGCCGCCGATGGCGGTGGGGTGTGTGGTGGCGGAGCGGTCCCCGGGGAGAACGTACCCGGGTCCCCCTCTGGGATACCGTCTGGCCATGACAACTGTCGCGACCGACACGGGTGTGGGTCCGCTGCTGCGCGGCTGGCGGGAGCAGCGGCGGCTGAGTCAGCTGGAGCTGGCGCTGCGGGCGGAGTCGTCCGCGCGGCACATCTCGTTCATCGAGACGGGCCGCGCCCGGCCGAGCCAGGACATGATCCTCAGGCTGGCCGAGCACCTGGACGTGCCGGTGCGGGACCGCAACGCCCTGCTGCTCGCCGCGGGTTACGCCCCGCGCTACGCCGAGTCGGCGCTCGACGCGCCGGAGCTGGAGACGCTGCGGGAGGGCATCGAGCGGCTGCTCCAGGGCTACGAGCCGTACCCGGCGATCGTGGTGGACGGCTCGTACACGGTCGTGGCGGCCAACCGGGGCATCGAGGTCCTGCTCGAGGGCCTGCCCGAGCACCTCCTGACGCCGCCCCTGAACGCCATGCGGATCACCCTGCACCCGGAGGGGCTCGCGCCGCGCATCCGCAACCTGCGGGAGTGGCGGGGGCATCTGCTCGCCCAGATGGAGCGTCAGATCGGTCTCGCCCGCTCGGAGGCGCTGCGTGCGCTGTACGAGGAGGTGGCGGCCTATCCGCTGCCGGAGGGCACGACCGACCCGGACGACCGGGAGGACCCGGAGCCGTACCCGTACTTCGCGCTGCCGCTGCGGATCGAGCACGACGGCCACGTCCTGTCGTTCGTCTCCTCCATCTCGACGTTCAACACGCCGATGGACGTGACGGTCGCCGAGCTGGCCATCGAGACGCTGCTCCCGGCCGACCCGGCGACGGTCGCGTACCTGCGGTCGCTCAAGGCGTAGCGGCGCGCAGGGCGGACCACTGGAGCGCGGCGAAGCCGGCGACGGTGGCGGCCTGCACGAGGGTCCACACCGTGCCCGCGGTGGTGGGATCCAGCCAGGCGACGAGCGCGACGACGCTCAGGGCCGTCCACAGCAGGTTGGCGTCGACGACGGCCTTGACGCCGAGCCCCGACGGCTGCGGGCGGCTCGCCAGCCAGGCCACCCCGGCGGCGTACACCGTGAGGAACAGGCCGAGTTCGAACAGCAGCCCGCCGCCGACACCGAGGAGCTCGCCGAGCGGCCCGGAGGCGGCGGCGTAGGCGAGCCCGTTGCCGCCGGTGACGACGGCGTCGAGGGCGAGGAACCGGCGCACCATGGACCGCGGCTCGGTCGTGCGGGAGAGACCGGTGAGCAGGGCATGGGACATGACGGATCAGCCTCCTGAAGTGCCTGACACACAGGCGTTCCTGGGGATTCGGGACCCGGGGCCCGAGCGGAGTGCGCCGCCCGGGACCCGGTGACTGCGAGCATGCCGGGAGCCGCCACGACCGTCGATGACGTCCCAGGTAATGCCGGGCCCCGGTAAGGTGCGCGCCGATGGCCGGAAGCAGGCGAACGGACGTACGAGGGGGATGCGGTGGCTGGCAGGGAACGGTCGCGGATGGTGGCGACCGGGGGCGACCACAAGGTGACGCCCGCCGAGCTCTTCTTCGACCTGGTCTTCGTCTATGCGATCACCCAGGTCACTGCGTTGATGGCGGCCGCCCCGTCGCCGATGCGGGTGGTCGGGGCGATGACCGTGCTCGCGCTGCTGTGGTGGTGCTGGTGCTGCTTCGCGTGGCTGGGCAATGTCGTACGGGCCGATGCCGGTGCGCTGTTCGCGGTACTGGTCACCGTGATGACGGTGGTGTTCGTGGTGTCGCTGGCGGTGCCCGAGGTGTTCGCGGACGCCCCGGGCGGGCTTTCGGCGCCGCTGGTGTTCGTGGTCTGTTACGGCCTCGTGCGGGTGCTGCACCTGGCCTCCTACTGGATCTCCAGCCCCGGTGACACGGCCCTGCACGTGACCCTGCGGCGCACGGCGCTGCTCTCGGTGCTGCCGCCGCTCGTGCTGCTGCTCGTCGGCTGTGCGTACGACGGGACACCACGGCTCGCCCTGTGGCTGTGCGCGGTCGCGATCGACTACGGCGGGATCTATGTCACCGGCGCGTCGGGCTGGCGGGTCAGCTCGCCCGGGCACTTCTCCGAGCGGCACGGTCTGATCGTCATCATCGCGCTCGGCGAGTCGATCGTGGCGATGGGCGTGGGGGTGGGCGTCTTCCCGCTGACCGTGGCGGTGATCGCGGCGTGCGCGGCGGGGCTGCTGCTCTCGGCCGGGCTGTGGGCGCTGTACTTCCGGCGGTTCGGGGAGCTCCCCGAGCACCGGCTGGCGGCACTCGAGGGCGACGAGCGGACCCGCTTCGCCCGGGACGTGTACACCTTCCTGCACCTGCCGCTGGTGGCGGGCGTGGTGCTGACCGCGCTCGGCATGAAGAAGGTGCTCGCCCAGGTCGCGGACACCGGCCACTACGACCTCGCCGAGCCCCTGCACGGCACGGTGGCCTGGTCGCTGACCGGCGGCGTGGGCGTCTTCCTCCTGGGCGCCGCCGCGATCGTGCTGCGCTCCTCGGGGCGGCGCCCCACCGCCCTCCTGGTGGGCGGCGTCCTCGGCCTGGCGGCGGGCCCGCTGGTCGCCGTGATCCCGGCCCTGCCGGCGCTCGCCCTGCTGGCCGCCGGGGTGACGGCCCTGGTGGTGCTGGACGGGCGCGGAGTGGCGCGGGCGGCTGACGCCTAGGCGGTCCTGTCCGGCCGGTGGATCCGGGGCCGGACAGGGCCTGGCGCGTGGGCCCTCGGGGCTGGGCGCTTCCGCGGTTCAGTCCCTGGGCGCCTCCGGCTCGGCGGACCTGGCCGACACCGGGCGGACGGGATGCGGCTCGGGTTCCTGTTCCGCTTCGGTGCGGTGGCCGGAGCGCTCCTGACGGGCGGCCTCGGCGCGCAGCATGGCGTTGAGCACGGCGAACGGGTCGACGGGCATGGCGAAGCTCCTTGCGGTGGCGGGGTGATGGGGATACTGAGGGGCTGGGCCTCTCAGCACCGCATCACCGCCGACCGCGGGGCGTCGCCGCACAGGGCCGGTACGGGCACGGGGGCGGGGTCGCCGGCGCGCGCGGCCGGCCGGGGGCTCCGGGGCGGCGCCGGGCGCTTCACCGCGCGTACGGGTGCGGCCGCGTCGCTCTCGGCGACGTCGAGGGTCTCCTGGCCCTCCCCGCCGACGTCGGTCCCCGCGGCGGCGGACCGCACCTCGGCCGCGGCCGGTTCCCCTCCCCCGGCGCCGAGCAGCGCGGCGAACACGAGGAGCACCGCGACGGCCAGCCGCCACGCCCGCGGGGCGGGGGTGAAGGGCTGCGCGGTGAGGGACCTCATGGAGATCCGTCTTTCCCGGTACGGACCCGCTCGTGCCGTCCCGGCCGCCGGATCCGCCCGGGCGGCCTACGCCCGGGCCCGGATTTCACCGCACTGGCGGCGGGCGGCGGCCTCCGGCCGGCGGGGCCTCGGCGCCTGGTCGGCGGGACCTCGGCGCCCCGTCGGCGGGGCTCGGCGCCCTGTCGAGGGGCTCAGGCTCCGGTCGTCGCGCGCTGCTTGCGGGCCGCCATCGCCGCGTACACGAGGACTCCCGCGAAGAGGAACAGGACGCCCTGGTAGACCGCCGCGTAGCCGGATCCGGCCACGAGCCAGAGGGAGAAGCCGAAGGCGGCGACGGCGAGGACGGCGTCGCGGGTGAGGCGGGCGCGGGAGACCTTCCCGGACTGTCCGGACAGCAGGAAGTAGATCTGGGCGGCCGTGGACAGCAGGTACGGGACGGTGGCCGTGAAGGTGGTGACGAGCACCAGGGTCTCGAAGACGCCCTTCGTGCCGGCCGTGTAGTTGTAGACCGTCAGGAGCGAGGCGAGGACGACGGTGACGAGCACGCCGGCGGTGGGGACGCCGCGCCGCTTGACGGTGAAGACCCTCGGGAAGAGGCCGTCGCGGGCGGCCGCGTAGGGGGTCTGGGCGCTGAGCAGGGTCCAGCCGTTGAGCGCGCCGACCATGGAGACGAGGGCCATGCAGGCGACGGCGGCGCCGCCCCAGGAGCCGCCGAACATGACGTTCACGGCGTCGGAGAAGGGCGCGGTGGAGGTGACCAGCTTGTCGTGGGCGACGGTGCCGAAGACGGCGAGGGTGCCGAGCAGGTAGAGCGCGGCGGCGCCGAGGGTGCCGAGGACGGTGGCGCGGCCGACGTTGCGGCGCGGGTCGCGGACCTCGCCGGCGCTGACCGCCGCGGACTCGACGCCGAGGTAGCTGAAGAGCAGGATCGCGGCGGAGGCGGAGAGCGCGCCGAGCGTGCTGCCCTCGCCGGCGTGGAAGGGCCCGAGGTTGGCGCTGTCGAAGAAGAACAGACCGCCGGCGGCGACCAGCAGCAGCGGCACGAACTTGAGCACGGTCGCGACCAGCTGGACGGCGCCGACGTAGCGGGTGCCGGCCAGGTTGGCGAGCGCGGGCAGCCACTGGAGGGTGAGGGCGGCGGCGATGGTGGCGGCCTTGGACTCGTGGAGGGGGAGGAGCACGTCGAGGTAGCCGACGGCGGCGACGGCGAGGGCCGCGTTGGAGACCCAGGCGGTGATCCAGTACGACCAGGCGGCGAGGAAGCCGGCGAAGTCGCCGAAGGCGGCGCGGGCGTAGACGTAGGGGCCGCCGGTCTGCGGGAGGCGGTGGGCGAGCCGGCCGAAGACCAGGGCGAGGGCGATCGCGCCGAGGGTGAGGACGCCGAAGGCGAGCAGGCTGACGGTGCCGAAGGGGGCGACGGAGGCAGGGAGGAGGAAGATGCCGCCGCCGATGATGTTGCCGAGGACGAGGGCCGAGGCCACGGGCAGTCCGAAGCGGCGTGCGTGCCGGTCGTGCTGCCGCTCCTCCTCGGGCGGGGTCGTCGTCGGTGCTTCGGTGGTGGCCGTGCTCATGGGGGTGGTGCGCCTCTCGTCGTACAAACGGCACCATGGTCCGGTAGGTGAGACGGCCCGCCAAATCACCCGTTTTTGTCCGGCACTGCCGGGTCCTCAACCGGAAGAAACGCTTCCGCGCGCCTCTTCGGCGGGGAAATCTCCAGCGGCACCTGCGGCCCCGCCGACTCCCGCAGCCAGCGCCGCAGCACCCGGTGCACGCGCTCGGCGCCCACCAGCGCGGCGCCGTCCGGGACCGGCGCCGACAGGTCGTGCGGCCAGAGCAGGAAGGGATGCCCCTGCTCGCCACCGAGGCCGCCGTGCGAGCCGATCTGCTCCTCGAAGGCGTGCACCGTGCCGGTCGCCGGGTCGTACATCGAGTTGACCATGATGTCGGCGACGTGCGGGAAGCCGTCGGTGCGCCGTACCGCGTCCGCCGCGCCCGGGCCGAACACCGCGAGCGGCCCGTCGTCGGCGAGCTCGGCGAGCGGCACCTCGGCGCCGTCGCGGGCGAGCAGCACCGAGCCGTGCTCCTCGCTCGCCACCAGCAGGAAGCCGATGCCCGGGTGGTGGGCGAGAGTGCGCAGGAGGGCCGGGTGCAGGCGGTCGATGTCCTCGCGGGTCATCCGGTGCGGCACGCCGGGGAAGGAGACGAGACCCAGGTTTCCGGAGGCGAGCACGACCGGCTCGGGGGCACGCGCCGCGGCCACCGCGGCCGCCCCCGCCCCGTCCTCCCCCTCCTCGTCGACCGGCCGGTGCAGCGCGCTGCGCAGCGCGTCGCGGGCCGCGTCCCTGGCCTCCGAGCCACCCCCGGACTCCGTCCGGGGGTGCCCCCAGCGGGTCCGCCGTACCCGGCGGGGCACCGGCAGGCCGCAGCCCGCCCGTACGAGATCGCGCAGGGTGAGACCGTACGCGGACTCGAAGGTCTCCCCCGGGCTCTGCCCGTGGTCGGACAGGAGCACGATCCGGTACGGGCGGGGCGCGTGCTCGGCGACCTTGGCGATCAGCGCGAGGGAGCGGTCGAGCCGCCGGAGCACCTGGTCGGTGTCGTGGCCGTGCGGGCCCGAGTGGTGGGCGACCTCGTCGTAGGCGACCAGGTCGGCGTAGACGGCGGTGCGCCCGGCGAGCATGTCGCCCATCACGGCCGCGACCACGACGTCCCGCTCGACGACCGTGGCGAAGGCCCGGATGAACGGGTACAGGCCGCCGCGGGACACCCGCGGGGACTGACGGCGCAGCCGGGCCCGGATCGACTGGCCGGTCTCGCGGACGGCCTCGGCGACGAAGGAGCCCGCGGTGCGGACCGCGTTGGCGGGATCGGAGAAGTACGCGAAGTAGCCGGACCGGGAGCGGTTGCGCCGGCCCCGCCGGGCGGCCATGGACAGGACGAGGGCGAGCTGGTCGGCGCCGCCGCTGAACAGGTTGCCGCGGGAGGCTCCGTCGAGGGTGAGCAGCCCGCCGTCACCGGTGCGCTCGACGGCGCGGCGCTGGAGTTCCACGGCGCTCGCCGGCCGGTTGGTGACCATCAGCCGGCCGGTGTCCTTCTCGTACCAGCGGAAGGCGGGCACGTCCTCGTTCGAGCCGTGCAGGATGCCGAGCTGGCTCGCGCCGGTCTGGCTCGACCAGTCGGTGCGCCAGGGGGTGAGCCGGTGGGTGGTGGCGAGCCAGTCGGCGACGGTGGGCATCAGGCCGTCGGCGACGGCGTCGCGCAGCACCCGGTGGCCGACGCCGTCGAGTTGCAGGAAGACGGTGCCGGGGACGGTTTCGGGGCCCTCGGTCGCGATCCGGGGGCGTTTGCGGTCGGCGAGCCGGTAGAGGCGGCGCCGGTAGGCCTCGTCGTCGCGCACGGCGAGCGCGGTGGAGGTGGCGGAGGCGACGGCGGACATCACGGCGGCGACCACGACGGCGATCTCCGGGGCGGCGGCGCCGCGACCGTCGGGGATCAGCCAGAGGGCGACGAGCAGCAGCGAGCCGTTGAGGAAGAACACCAACAGGCCGAGCACGAGCGCCGGTACGAGCAGCAGGGCGCGCACGATCAGGGGCCACACGAGCGCGCCGAGCAGACCGAAGGCGCCCGCGCACCAGGCGGCGGTGAGCGCGGTCCTGGTGAGGCTCTCGCCGTCCTCGGACTGGAGCTGGAAGTCGGGGAGGAGGCCGGCCAGGGCGAGCAGGGTGACCGTGGAGACCGCCCACACCGTGACCACCCTCAGCAGGGCGCTGCCCGCGCTCCGCCAACGGCCGGATGTACGCGCTCGCCGTTCGCCCACGCCTGGTTCACCTTTCACCCGTTTCCTGCCTCAAGCGTGGCACAACGCCCGGCGCGCGCAGGGCAGAGCGGAAGAAGCCTGGCCGGCCGGCGCTTCGGCGACGCGGGGGTGGCCGGGCGCGGGTGCCGGGCGGGGGTGGCGGGCACGGGTGGCGGCGGGCGGGCGGGCGCGGGTGGCCGGGCGCTTCAGCAGCCGTCGTACCCGGCGGTGGGCATGGAGAGCCTGCGGTGCACACCGGCCTTCTTCGGCGCGTCGTACGCCGGTTCGTCGAGCCCGGCGGTCTCGATGCGGACCCCGCGCCGCTCGCATTCGGCGAGGAACTCCGGCACGTCCGTCAACGCGCGGGCAAGCACGCGCTCGTTCGGGGCGACGAAGAGGTCCACGGCGCCCTCCTCGACGTCGGCCCACAGTGCGTCGTGGTCGGGCCGGATGCCGTAGAAGAGCAGCTGTCTCGTCACCACGTAGCCCTTGTCGCGGGCCCAGCGGACGCACATGGCGTGCTGGCTGCGGGAGTCGACCAGGAAGGGGTCTTCGTCGAGTTCTTCGAGCGGGGTGAGGCTGGCGATCGCCGCCACCCGAACGTCGTCCATGGGGCGACCCTACTGTGTCGCCGCGTGCCCGAGGAGTCCTTCGGTATACCAACTGTGCGCGGCCCGTCGAAGACCGGCCACACCGCGGCTTCGGACATTTACCCTCGTTACGGGAGAGGTCGCGGAGAGGCCGCGGGAGCGGGCAGGGGTGAGCCGGGACCACGGAAGCGAGACCACGGAAGAGAGGGCGGCGCGCCGGTGGAGATCACCTGGTGGGGTCATGCCACATGCACGGTCGAGGACTCCGGGGTCCGCTTCCTGACCGACCCGCTCTTCGCGCGCCGGCTCGCGCATCTGCGGCGCCGGCGAGGCGAGCTGCCACCGCCCGAGGCGGCGCGCGCGGAGGCGGTGCTCGTCTCGCACCTGCACGCCGACCACCTCCACGTGCCCTCGCTGACCCGGCTCGCGCCCGGCACCCGGGTCATCGTGCCGGCCGGCGCGCCACGGTCCGTGCCGGCGCTGCGCCGGCTCGACGGCCGCGGCCTGCGGCTCACGGAAGTGGCGGCCGGCGACGCCGTGACGGTCGGGGGCGTGACCGTACGGGCCGTGCCCGCGCTGCACGACGGGCGGCGGCTGCCGATCGGACCGCACCGCTCCCCCGCGCTCGGGTACGTTGTCGAGGGCGAGGCCCGCACGTACTTCGCCGGTGACACCGGCCTGTTCGACGACATGGCGGAGGCGGTCGGCCCGGTCGACGTGGCCCTGCTCCCGGTCGGCGGCTGGGGACCGTACCTCGGCCACGGCCACCTGGACGCGGGCCGCGCGGCAGAGGCGCTCGCGGCCCTGTCGCCGGCGGCGGCGGTGCCGGTGCACTACGGCACGTACTGGCCGATCGGCATGGACGCGATCCGCCCTCACGAATTCCACGCCCCGGGCGACGAATTCGCCCGCCACGCGGCCCGACTGGCCCCGAAGGTCGTGGTCCACCTCCTCGGCCACGGCGAACGGGTGCGGCCTGAGGTCGCGCGGTGAGGCGGGGAGCAGCTGCTGCCGGAGACCGTGCAGGGAGGCGGGGAGCGCCCGCGACGCGAGGTCGTACGGTGTGGCGGGGAGCCACCGCGACGCGAGCTCGTACGGTACGGCGGGGCACGGCGACGGGGGCGCGGCCGAGGGGCGGCAGGTGATCGAGCGGATCGTGGCGGTGGTGCGGGAGCTGCCGCCCGAGTCGACGCAGCAGGCCGTCGGCTATCCCTCGCTGTTCCTGCTCGTGGCGCTCGGCGCGCTGGTCCCGGTCGTGCCGACCGGGGCGATCGTGAGCTCGGCAGCCGTGGTGGCCTTCCATCAGAGCGCCCCGCTCTCCCTCCTCTTCGTCTTCCTGGTGGCGGCGCTCGCCGCGTTCCTCGGCGATCTGGCCCTGTACTGGCTCGGGCAGCGCGGGGTCCGGTCCCGCAACGGCTCGCGGTGGCTCGCGGCCCTGCGCGGCCGGGTCACCGCGGACCGGCTGGCACACGCGCAGGACCGCCTGGAGCCCCACCAGGTGCCGGTGCTCGTGCTGTCGCGACTGGTGCCGGCCGGGCGGATCCCGGTGATGCTGGCCTGCCTGCTCTCGGACATGCCGCTGCGCCGCTTCGCACGGGGCGATCTGCCGGCCTGCCTGGCGTGGGCGGCGACGTACCAGCTCATCGGCATCCTGGGCGGCTCGCTCTTCCCCGAGCCGTGGCAGGGCGTGGTGGCGGCGGTGGCCCTCACGGTCCTGATCAGCGCGGTGCCCGCGCTGTGGCGGCGGCTGCGCGGGCCGCGCCGGGAGACCCGCTGAGAGGTGCCGTGCGAAGCGGGGCGGCGCCGGAGCCGGGATTCAGGGGCCGAGCACGCGTGAGGCGCCGACCGGGAGGTCCCACAGGTTCTCGCGGGGCAGCCCGGCCCGCTCCCAGGCTGCGCGGACGCGCGTGAGCGGTTCGAGGACCGGTTCGGAGGACAGGACGAAGGTCGCCCAGTGCATGGGCGCCATCCGGCGGGCGCCGAGGTCCCGGAAGGCGCGGACGGCCTCCTCGGGGTCGGTGTGGACGTCGCGGAGCCACCAGCGCGGGTCGTAGGCGCCGATCGGCAGCAGGGCGAGGTCGATGCCCGGGTAGCGGCGGCCGATCTCGCCGAACCAGTGGCCGTAACCGGTGTCGCCGGCGAAGTAGAGGCTCCGCCCTGCGCGGTCGGTGAGCACCCAGCCGCCCCACAGGGAGCGGCAGGTGTCCAGGAGGGTGCGCTTGGACCAGTGGTGGGCGGGGACGAAGTCGAAGCGCACGTCGCCGAGTTGGGACGCCTCCCACCAGTCGAGCTCGGTGACGCGGTGGAAGCGGCGGTGGGTGAACCAGCGGCCGAGCCCGGCGGGGACGAAGACCGGGGTGCGGCGCGGGAGCCGTTTGAGGGTGGGGGCGTCGAGGTGGTCGAAGTGGTTGTGGCTGATGACGACGGCGTCGATGTGCGGCAGGTCCTCCCAGCGGACGCCGACGGGGGTGAGCCGGGCCGGGGTGCCGAGGATACGGCGGGACCAGACGGGGTCGGTGAGCACGGTCAGGCCGCCGATCTTCACCACCCAGCTGGCATGACCGACCCAGGTGACGCCGAGGGTTCCGGGCCCGGCCTCGGGCAGCGGCCCGGGGGCGAAGGGCAGCTGCGGGATGTCACGCAGCCCCTCGGGCCGGGGGCGTACGGCGCCCTCGCGGGCCAGCCTGGCCATGGCGCGGACGCCGGGCAGCGGCGCGGTGAGCCGGTCGGCGAAGGTACGCGGCCAGTCGTGGCGCACCCGGCCGAGGGGCTGGAGGGCGGGGGCGGGGTGCGGGGCGTGGGGGGTGCGGGCGGAGTGCGGGGCCTGGGGCGGCCGGGCCGTCTGTTCCGTCATCTCTGCGGCCTCCGTCTGATGGTCAGTCGGTCCGGGTCTTCACGGGGCGAGTTCGTCGAGGGCGGCTCCGAAGGTGCTCAACGCGCGGGCGACGTGCGGCAATTCCTCGGGCCGGGCGGAGGTGAGGGCTTCCTTCCGCTGCTCCTCGGTGTCGCCGAGGAAGGCGGCGGTGTCGCACCGGACGCGCAGCGCGCCGATCTCGTCACCGAAGCGGTGGCCGCCGGGGACGGGGGTGCCGAGCCGGGCGGTGAGGTGGTTCTCCAGCTCCAGGGAGTCGGTGACACCTCGGGCGGCGAGCCCGGCGCGCAGCGGTCCGAGGTCGGCGTAGAGGTGGCGGCCGGCCTGCGGGGGCCGGGCGAGGGCGCCGGCGGCGAGAACGGCGTGGTGGGCGGCCGCGGCGACCCGGCCGTGCAGGGTGGCGGTCATCCGGGCGCGTACCGCGACGTCCTCGGGTTCGTCGAGGGCGTGGGCCGCGGCCGGGGCGACGGGGCCGGGGACGAAGGCGCCGAGCACGGTGAGGATGTCGAGGGTGCGCGCCCTGCGGTCGGTGTAGCGGTCGGTGCGGGACGGGTCGGTGGGCGGGAAGCGGGCGACGGCGCAGGGCCAGGCGGCGGGGGCGAGGGCGCCGGCCAGGTCGCTGAGGACGGTGACGTCGTCGGGGCACATCTCGGCGGGGCTGAGCAGCACCGTGTCCTGGGGGCGGTGCAGGGTGTCGCGCCAGGTCTCGTCGCTGATGATGTGCAGGCCCTCGGCGACGGCCGCCTCACAGGCCTCGCGTACGAGTTCGGGCGGGGCGACGGTGGCGGTGGGGTCGTCGGCCACGGAGAGCAGCAGGAGGCGGGGGCGGCCGCCCTCGGCGCGGATCCGGCGGACGGTCTCCAGGAGGGCGTACGGGTCGGGGACGCCGCCGCACTCGGCGGGTGTGGGCACGTGGTAGGCGGGGCGGCCGAGCAGCCGGGCCTGCGGGGTCCACCAGGCGGGGCAGGGCCGCGGCAGCAGCAGGTCGCCGCCGTGGGCGGCGATGAGGGCGAGCAGCAGTGGCTGCGCGCCGGGGGCGGCGACGACGTCCTCGGCGTGGGTACGCAGGCCGCGCCGCCACCAGTAGCCGGCGGCCGCCTCGCGCAGGACGGGGCCGCCGCCGGGCGGTTCGGGGGTGGTGCGGTCGGCGGCCGCGGCGAGGAGGGCGGCGAGGCCGGGCAGCACGGGAAGGCCGGGCTCCGGGGCGGGCGGGCCGTAACGCACGGGTCCGCGGCCTTCCGGAGCTGTCTGCCGCATGTCCCGAACCTCCTCAGCCGGCCCCTGCACCGGGGCGCCCTCGAGCGACGCCCCACTGCCCTTTATACGGAGGTTCGGCATGGTTCGCCGCTCACGCGAGGGTGACGGGCTACCGGGCGATCCCGTTGAAGCGATACCCCTGGGTGTTGTGCACGGCCCGCTCGGGCTGCGCGTTGCCGGCGGCGTCGGCGGTGCGGGAGAGCAGGGTGGCGGCGAAGGGCGGCTCGTAGGCGCTGCACCGCGCCGGCGGGCGGCGCCGATCGCACCGAGGGTCCAGGGGGCGCCGCCGACGGTCTCCCCCTGCTGGGTGGCGTAGAGGCTGCGGCCGTTTCCGGCGCATTCGACGACGGCCGGCCGGGTGACGGCGGGCAGGTCGCGCAGCTGCCCGTACGTGAAGCGGACGGGGGCGCGGCCGCGCAGGCCGTCGCCCCAGACCGTCAGGTGCCAGGTGGACGCGTCCAGGACCGGGGTGGTGGTGTGGTTACGGACGAAGAAGCGGGAGACGGGTGCCGGCTGTCATGTGAACATCCGTCAGGTCGACCGGAACGAGTGACCGGAATGCGTCCCCGCGGCGAACCCGGGGGAAACTGTGCGGATGACCGCACCCGCACCGTCCAGTCCCCTGGACCCGGCCGACATGGCCGCCGTCCCGCTGCGCAGCGCCCGTCTCGCCCTGGAGCCGCTGCGCCTCGACCACGCCCGCGAGGCGGCCGAGGCGCTGGCCGATCCGGCCCTGCACACCTTCATCGGCGGCGCGCCGCTCCCGGAAGGGGAGCTCGAGGCGCGTTACGCCCGGATGCTCGCCGGGTCGCCCGACCCGGAGACCGCCTGGTGCAACTGGATCCTGCGGCTGCGCGAGACCAGCGCCGCGGTCGGCACCGTGCAGGCCACCGTCACCCGTTCGGCCGCCGAGATCGCCTGGGTCGTCGGCACGCCCTGGCAGGGCCGCGGCCTGGCGCGGGAGGCGGCCGGCGTCCTGACCGCCTGGCTGCGGGCGTGTGGCGTGCCGGCCCTCGTGGCCCACGTCCACCCCGATCACCACGCCTCGGCGGCGGTCGCCGCGGCGGTGGGCCTCACGCCCACGGAGACCTTCGAGGACGGGGAGCGGCGCTGGGAGTGGCGGGCGCGGGCGGCGGAGCCGCGGGGCCGGTAAATCCTTGGCCGAGGCAGTTCGCGGCCGCCGAGAATGCGGAGCATGCCGATCCGTGTCGCTCTTCCTTCCGACGCCCCCGCGATAGCGGCCGTCCATGTCCGCTCCTGGCAGTCCGCCTACCGGGGCTTGGTCCCCGCCCCGTATCTGGCCGGCCTCGATGTCGGCGAGCGCACGGAGGTCTGGCGCGAGCGGCTCTCGGCGCCGGGCGCGCCGGTGGTGCTCGTGGCCGAGGGGGACGCGCCGGACGTGGTGGCCTTCGCCTGCTTCCGGCCGTGGCCCGACGGCGGGCTCGACGCGGCGGTCACGGCGGAGGTCTCGGCCCTGTACGCCCTGCCGGAGGTGTGGGGCCGGGGCGTGGGGCGGGCGCTGCTCGCCGCGACGGTCGCGGCGATGGCGGCGGCCGGGTTCCGGGACGCCGGGCTGTGGGTGCTGGAGGGCAATGTCCGGGCGCGGGCCTTCTACGAGGCGGCCGGCTGGCGGCCGGACGGGGCGTCGGCGCGCGAGGAGACCGGAGGCCGACTGCTGACCGAAATCCGTTACAGAGCGGGGCTGTTCGGCTGAGCCGCCATCGGTTGTCCGTATCGTGAGAATGGGGTCTCACGATACGGCTGACTCGGCGTACGGTGGGCGCACCAACTCACACGAGGGAGTCCGGTCATGCCGCATGCCGCCGTCGAGCCGTCCACGCCGCCGTACGAGAGCGCCGTCTACACCCACGGGCACCACGAGTCCGTGCTGCGGTCGCACAGTTGGCGCACCGTCGAGAACTCGGCGGCCTATCTGATCCCCGAACTGCGGGCCGGACTGGACGTCCTGGACGTGGGCTGCGGGCCGGGTACGATCACCGCCGATCTGGCCGCGCGGGTCGCGCCGGGTCGGGTGACGGCGGTGGACACGGCCCAGGACGTCCTGCCGAAGGCCCGGGCCGCCGCGGCCGAACGGGGCGTGGACAACGTCGAGTTCGCGGTCGCCGACGTCCACGCCCTGGACTTCCCCGACGACTCCTTCGACATCGTCCACGCCCACCAGGTCCTGCAGCACGTCGGCGATCCGGTGCGCGCCCTGCGCGAGATGCGGCGGGTGTGCCGGCCCGGTGGCGTCGTCGCCGCCCGGGACAGCGACTACGGGGCGTTCACCTGGTTCCCGGAGCACCCCGGCCTGGACCGCTGGGCCGAGCTGTACCAGCGGGTCGCCCGCGCCAACGGCGGCGAACCCGACGCCGGGCGGCGGCTGTTCTCCTGGGCCCGGCAGGCCGGGTTCACCGAGATCACCACCACCGCCGCCACCTGGTGCTTCGCCCGGCCCGACGAGCGGGCCTGGTGGAGCGGCCTGTGGGCGGACCGCACGACCGAGTCGGTCTTCGCGCGACTGGCCGTCGACGGCGGCCACGCGAACCGCGAGGAGCTGGCGGAGATCCGCGAGGCGTGGCGCGCCTGGGGCCGGCAGGACGACGCCTGGTTCATGGTGCCGCACGGCGAGATCCTGTGCCGGGTCTGAGACCGCTCGGCGTCAGCTTTCGGGGCGCATCCTGAACTCGTACGCGTCCGGCAGCGGTTCGTCGGTGATCCGGGCCCACACCTCGCCCAGCACCTCCGCGCCCTCGCGCAGGTCCGCCACCTCGAAGCCCGCGTCGAACACGGCGCGGGCCTCGCCGCCGCGCCCCTCGGCGAGGAGCAGCCGGGCCTCCAGGAAGCGGAACGCCCCGCGGGCACGGACCTCTTCGGGCAGCCGGGCCAGGACGGCACGGGCCTGGGCGGTGCGCCCCGCGTCGACGAGCACGGTCGCCGCCTCCCGCCCGAGGGCCGCGGTGACGACCGGGTCGCCGCCGCACTGGTCGCCGAAGGCCTCCGCATAACGCTCGGCCGCGCGCTCCGGGTGACCGCCCTCGCGGTCGGCGACGGCCAGGCAGTACAGCAGCGGCCAGCGCTCCGAGGCGTTCTTGAGGCCGCGCTCCCAACTCCGTACCGCCTGGGCCAGGTCACCCGCAGCCCACTGGGCGATGCCGAGGTGGTACTCGGTCACGGGGTCGGCCGGGGCGGTCTCCAGCATGTCCCGCCACGCGTCGGAGACCGGTGTCGCCCAAGGCGCCGCGCCCTTCTCCGGGACGGGCAGGGCTCCCGTACGCAGCAGCTCGCACCAGGGCCGTTGCTCCTCGCCGAGGAGGGAGGCGGGGAAGGGGGTGCCGGGCAACTCGTAGCCACCCCGCAGGACTTCGAGGGCGCCCCAGCCGGATCCGGTGGCGAGGAGCGTGGTGCCGGGGTGGGTGCCGGGGTCGGTGTCCGGCGCCCTGGTGCCGGTCCCCGCGCCGGGGGCGGTGTCCGCAGCGTGGGTGCGCCACTGCTCGTACGCCGCCTCGACCTCGTCACGCGGCAGCGACCGCCCGAGCGCGTGCTCGACGCTCGCCCGCGCCGCCGCCCAGTCCGGGCCGTGGACTGCGGCCGGGTCGGCGGTCAGCGGGCCGTACGTCTCCAGCCAGGACACCTCCGCCCCGGCCTCCAGCACGGGGTGCTCCAGCTGGGTGCGGGCGAGGCCGGCCTGGATCTCGGCGTAGCCGGGGGTGCCGGGCTCGGTGAGCCACTGCTGCCAGCGCCGCCCGCCGCGCGACGAACCCCACAGGAAGAGCTTGCGGCCGCGCAGTGCGTCCGTGGAGGTCTGCACCAGTCCCGTACCGTCCGCGTCGAGCGCGGCGATCCAGCGGCGCCGGCCGTCCGGCACGTCGTAGAAGTAGTCGGCGGCGTGCGTGGAGTCGCGGGGGTACGTGCGGTCGGTGCCGTCCGGGGTGACGGGCACCGGGACGCGGTGCAGGGCGCGTTCGTATCCGAAGTGCCAGGCATGTTCGGCCGGGGCGAGGATCCGGCGGTCCTCCGGGACGGCCGTGTTGGACCACCAGTAGGTGGGGACGGCCCACTCGTGCGGGTTGCGGATCCGTACGCCGACCCGCAGGTGCTCGGCGTCGGCAGGCAGCCACAGGTCCACCTGGAACGGCAGGTCGCGCAGCCGCTCCCACTCCCACAGCCGGAGCATCTCACCGCCGTCGGGCGCGGGGACGACCGCCGCGTGCAGAGGGGCGCAGGAGAGGGTGGTGTGGCCGCGGGCGCCGATGTTCCACTCGATGCCGCCGGAGAACCAGGCGCCGTTGAGGGCGAAGGCGGCGGGCTGGAACACCGGGTTGCGGTAGAGGAGTTCGCGGCCGCTCGGCTTGTGGAAGAGGGACTGGACGCGTCCACCGAGCCCGGGCAGCACCGTGACCCGCAGCCGGTCGTTCTCGATCACGATCGTTTCGAGGGCCGTGGGGGTGCGCTCGCGCCCGTAGCCGTCACGGATGCGGGTGGGCAGCAGGGTGTGCAGCGGGGCGTGACCGAGCTGCCGGGCCATGTCGCGCGGCAGGCCCGGCCGGTCGCGCTCGTCGACCGCGGGGACCGCGCCCCCGTCGAGGAGGTGCAGGGCGGGGAGGGGGTTGTCCGGGCCCAACGGCGCCGCGGGCATGGTGAGTACGGCACGTCGTACGGTCGTCATGTCGACCATGGAACACGCCGGAACCATCGCTGGCCAGAGGGTGGACAACAGTCCCTCGCGGCGGGGCCGGGAAAATCCGTTGCGGTCTACACCCGTCCCCCTAGGGTGGTGCTTTTACGGAGAAGGGTGCAGGGAATGAGTACGCAGCACACCTACCGGGTGATCGTGCGCGGGACGTTCGACGGGCTGACGGACGAGAGCCGTACCCGGCTGCTCGCCGAGGTCGAGGAGCACGGCCTGGCGGCGATGCAGTTCACCGAGGAGGGCTCCCTCGCCTACGACCGGACCCTGAAGCACTTCTCGTACCGCCTGGTCGTCGTCTCCGACGCGGCGGACGGCGAGGAGATGGCGGCGGCCGTCGCGGAGGACCGGGTGGAGGCGGCGCTGAGGGAGCTCGGGCACGGCTTCGGCGGGCTGAAGTCCAAGGTCACCGACATGGACACGATGAAGATCAACTACAGGCGCTGAGCGCCGGGGGCGCCGGCGGGCCCGGGAGCCGTGAGCGCCCAGCGCTCGTGGTCCCGCCAGGCGCCGTCGATGAACAGCATCGCGGGCGAGAACCCTTCGAGGCGGAAACCGGCCCGCCCGACCAGGGCTCGGGAGGCGGCGTTGCCGGGCTGGATGTTCGCCTCAAGGCGGTGCAGCCCGAGCGGTCCGAAGGCGTGCCCGAGGACGAGCCCGAGCCCCTCCGAGAGCAGCCCGCGGCCGGCGGCGTGCGCGAAGGCGCCGTATCCGAGCGCGCCGGAGAGGAAGGCGCCCCGGACGATGTTGTTGATGGTGACGAACCCGGCGACGGCGCCGTCGTCCGCCCGCTCGCAGACGAGGAACCCGGTCCTGGCCGGGTCGTCGATCAGCCGCCGGGCGTAGCTCGCGTACGCCTCGGGCGTCTGCGGCGGGAAGAGCCAGGGCTCGTGCAGCGCGCGGCTTTCGCGGGCGCGCGCGGTGAACTCCTCACCGTCGCCGAGCGTGAAGGGACGCAGGCCGACGCGGGGCCCGGTGACGAGGTACTGGCCGTGATCATCGGACATGGGGTCAGGCTAGGGGTTTCCCGCCGATCCGGCCCGATCGACGAGACACCCCTAGGGGATGCGGGGACGGGTGCAGGGGCGGTGTGGCACAGGCGGGGTGGCACGGGCGGCGTGGCACGGGCGGCGTGGCACGGGGAAGGCTGCACGCGCGGCGTGTACGGACGGCTGTGCGGGCGGGGCTCCGGCGCCCGGCTCAGCGCCGGGCCGCCGTCACCCGGGGCGGGCAGGCCTCGCGCTTCTTCACGACGCCCACCACGACCCGGCTCCGGGCGCCGCGCTCCGAGCCGGGTTCGGGGTGCTGGGTGCAGACGCGCCAGCTGGGGGGCCACAGCACACGCCGGTCGCCGCCGCCCACGTCGTGGACGTCCAGGCGGGTGCGCGGATCGAGGGCTGTGAAGACCTGCCACAGTCCCTTGCCGAGGAGGTCCGGCATCGGCTGCTCGTCGGTGGCGAGCGCGTCCGCGTCCGCCTCTGCCGAGGTGACGGCCATGGCCGCGAGGGCTAGCGCGACACCCGCGCCGAGGACGGCCGCGCGCCTCACGTGCGCCCCCGGGCCGCCGCGTGACCCGTGCTCGATGGCTCCCTGGGACCCTTCGGACTCATGGCCCGCCTCTCCTCCGTCGTTCGTCCCACCAGGATGGGGCGATTCGCGCCACTCGGCGGCGGTGAACACGACCGTACGAGTGACTTGTCAGACAACATCGGACGGCTACGGTAGACCTGTCGAGGGGTACGGGCACGAACGCGAGGAGGATCCGTGGCAGCCGGCGGACAGCAGCGGCGACCGGTCGTCGCGCTCTACGAACGGATCGCGGACGCCATCCACGACGGCACCTACCCGCCCGGTTCGACGCTCCCCTCCGAGCCCCGGCTCGCGGGCGAACTCGGCGTGAGCCGCCCGGCCCTGCGCGAGGCGCTGCTGCTGCTCCAGGAGGACGGGCTGCTCACGGTGCGGCGCGGGGTCGGCCGCACGGTCAACGCGCACCCGCCACGGCGCGGCTTCGAGCACGTGCAGGGGCTTGAGGAGCTGCTCGGGGCGGCCGCGCCGCTGCGGGTGCGGGGGCTGCTGCGGACGGTCGAGGAGCCGACCGACTTCACCACCCAGCACCTGCTGGCCCCGGCCGGCGCCGAGCTGCGCTTCTGGGAGTCCGTACTGGCCGGGGAGGCGGGCCCGGCGGCCCTGAGCCACGAGTGGGCGGCGGCCGACGAGGTCCTCGACCGGGTCCACCCGGCCTTCGCCGGGGCCTTGCGCGCCGAGGCCGCGCCGGAGCGCACGTCGATGCTCGCCATCCTGACGGGCGCCTCGCGCGGCGTACCGCTCGCCGCCCACAGCGGGGTGACGGCGACACTGCTCGGCCGCCGCAGGGGCGAACAGCTGGGCCGCCCGGCCGACACCCCGGCGGTGCTGGTCACACAGGTCGTACGGGTCGAGGGCACACCGGTCCTCGCGGCCAAGCACATGCTCCCGACGGGCGCACCCGCGCTACCGGTCCTGCAGTCGAACTGAGCGGCGCGGGCGACGGGCCGCGCCTGCCGCAGAGGTCGGCGCAGCCGGACCGCCGGACCTCCCGGCCACCCAGCCCTGTCGCCACCGTCACACCACCACCCGCCCCCGTTGGCGTACACTTCCCCGCCATGCACTTGTCTGACAACCCTGCCGCCCCCGTCTCCTCCCCCGCCGTCGCCGAGTGGATCCGCAAGGCGCCGAAGGCCGTTCTGCACGACCACCTCGACGGCGGCCTTCGCCCGGCCACGATCATCGAGCTGGCCCGGGAGTGCGGCTACACCGCGCTGCCCACCGAGGACCCGGCCGAGCTGGCCGTCTGGTTCCGGGACGCCGCCGACTCCGGGTCGCTGGAGCGGTATCTGGAGACCTTCGCCCACACCTGCGCGGTGATGCAGACCCGCGAGGCGCTGGAGCGGATCGCGGCCGAGTGCGCCGAGGACCTGGCCGCCGACGGGGTCGTCTACGCCGAGATCCGCTACGCCCCCGAGCAGCACCTGGAGCGCGGGCTGACCCTCGACGAGGTGGTCGAGGCCGTGAACGCCGGCTTCCGCGAGGGCGAGCGCCGCTCGGGCGGCCGGATCACCGTCCGCACCCTCCTCACCGGCATGCGGCACACCGACCGCTCGCTGGAGATCGCCCAGCTCACGGTCGCCCACCGGGACAACGGCGTGGCGGGCTTCGACATCGCCGGCGGCGAGATCGGCAACCCGCCGGCCCGCCACCTGCCCGCCTTCCAGCACCTGAAGCGGGAGAACTGCCACTTCACGATCCACGCGGGCGAGGCCGTCGGCGCGGAGTCGATCCACGAGGCCGTGCAGGTCTGCGGCACCGAGCGGATCGGCCACGGCGTGCGGATCACGGACGACATCGCCGAGGACGGCACGCTGGGCCGGCTCGCCTCGTACGTCCGTGACAACCGCATCGCCCTGGAGGTCTGCCCGACCTCCAACCTGCAGACGGGCGCCGCCAAGGACTACGCGTCGCACCCGATCGACGAGCTGCGCCGCCTGGGCTTCCGGATCACCCTCAACACGGACAACCGGCTGGTCTCCGGCACCACCATGAGCGAGGAGTTCCAGCACATGGCGGAGGCCTTCGGCTACGGCCCCGAGGTCTTCGAGGAGTTCACGGTCGCCGCCCTGGAGGCCGCCTTCCTGCCGCTGCCGGAGCGCAAGCGGCTGATAGACGAGCTGGTCCGTCCCGGCTACGCCGCCCTCACGGCCCGCTAGAGCCGGTCCGGGATCAGCTACTCGACCCGCCCCTGCACGAGGGGCAGCTCCAGCGTCCCCGTGTCCTCGGGGGCGCTGGTGACGGTCACCGGCTTGACGCCCCGGTTGCCGGAGTACGCGGTGTCGCTCGCGGCGATCACGAACTCCAGGCGGTGGCCGGTCTCGTAACGGTGCACGATGCCGGGGAGTTCGACGGTGAAGGGCCGGGTCACGTCCGGCACCCGGACCGGGGCGACGAGTCGGTTGACCAGGGTCCTGGTGCCGTCCGGCGCGAGGTCGTAGAGCTTGGCGAAGAGGACCAGCTTGTCGGCGGCGTCGCCGGAGTCCTGGACCCGCTCCGTCCTGGGCGAGATCACCTTCAGCGTGGCCCGGGGCGAGCCGACGAGATCGGCGGGTGCGGTGAGCGGGGCGCTGCGCCAGCCGAGGTGGGTGCCGGCGATGTCGTACGGCCGGGGGTCGGGCAGTCCGATCAGGCCGGCCAGCGAGGATTCCGAATGGCTGGTCGGGACGAGCCAGTTGGCGTACTCACGGGAGCCTCGGGCCACCTTCGCGCGGTTGTCGACGAGCTTGCCGTCGCCCGAGAGGTAGAGCTTCTGACTGAGGGCCGGCACGGTGGCGGCGGTGCCGTAGCCGCTCTGCCAGTCGCGGTAGTAGGCGAGCTCGGGGCCGGTGTCGGCCGTCCGGTCGCCGCGCAGGTGCCGGTCGAACCAGGCGAGGACGCGCCGGCCGACGTAACTGTTCTCCAAGTCCCCCTGCCCGAGGTCGAGTTCGCCGGGCTTCTGGCCGCCGCTGTGGCCCCAGGACTGCCAGATCATCTTCGTTTCGACACCCTGCCGCTGGAGCTGCTGGTAGGTGGCGGCGGCCTCGTTGAGGTTGAACAGGCTGTCGGACTGGCCCTGGACGACGAGGGTGGGGGCCTTGACCCGGTCGAGGTAGGAGACCGGGGAGACGCTGCGGGCGAAGGCGAGCATCTTCGCGGTGTCGTCGGCGGGGTAGCGCCCGGAGTTGAGCAGGCGGACGGTCTCGCAGGCGTCGGTGACGAAGTGGAGACAGCTCAGGGAGTTGATCCGGCTGGGGTCGAGGGAGGGCACGAGCAGCGGCTGCGCTTCGCCCATGAGGTAGAAGCCATTGGCCCACTGCCATTTGAAGACACCGGGCGTGGCGCGGTCGGCGGCGTTGGGGGCGAGCGAGTACGCGAGGTCGTTCCAGGTGATGAGGGGCACGAGCGCGTCGAGCCGGGGGTCGACGGAGGCGGTGGCGAGCTGGATGGCACCGCCGTAGGAACCGCCGATCATGCCGACGCGCGGGTCGCCCGCACCGTCCTTGGTGACGAAGTCGGCGCGGGCGCCGTCGTCTGCGGCGCGGGTCCCGGCGAGGAAGTCGACGAGGCGGGTGGCGGCCTGGCCGTCGATGCGCGGATCGTCGAGGGAGATCGGACAGCCGGTCCGGCCGAAGCCGAGTCCCGAGTAGACGAGCCCGACATAGCCGCGTGCGGCGAGAGCCTTCCCGATGACATCGGTGGAGCCGTCGGACTTGCTGCCGCCGAAGCCGTTGGTGGCGAGAACGGCCGGGGCGGGGTGGCCGGCGTCGACACCCTCGGGGCGGTAGAGATCGGCCTCGACCGCGCAACTGCGCCCGCCCGCCTGGACGGTGAAGGTCAGGGGCGTGACGGTGTAGGCACCGGTGCCGGCGCCGGTGGCGTGCACCGGGGCGGCGAGCGCGAGCGGCGCGGCCAGCGCGGCCCCGACCGTCAGCGCGAGGACCTTGCGGGATCTGGGCAGGGCACGGGACACGGAGACCTCCACACCGAGGACGCGCTATCGACCTACCAACCGGTAGGTACGGGGCCGCGCCCATGGTGTGACACGTGTCAGAGGTCCGTCAACGCGGAGGACGAACGTTATTGACGGAGATTCAGTGAAGGGCGCGGTGCGCGGGCACGCGCCCCCGCCACCCTCAGCTCAGCGCCGGCACGTCCAGCGTGAGCGTTCCCGCGTCCGCGTCCAGCACGCCCGGGATCCCCAGCGGTACGGTCGGGGCGCTCGTGGCGTGGCCGAAGCCCATGCGCTCCACGACCGGGACTCCCAGTGTGCCGAGGCGGTCGGTGAGCAGTGCCCGGACCTCGTCGTAGGGGCCGCACTCCTCCCAGGAGCCGAGGCCGATGCCGGCGACGCCGTCGAGCCAGCCCGAGCGCAGGAGCTGGGTGAGGATGCGGTCCAGGCGGTACGGCTCCTCGCCCACGTCCTCCAGGAGGAGCAGGCCGCCGCGGGCGGAGGGGCGGGCGTGCGGGGTGCCGAGGTCGGCGGCCAGCAGGCTGACGCAGCCGCCGAGCGTGACGCCGCGGGCCCGGCCGGGGACCAGGGCGCCGGCCGTCGCGCTGGCGAGGGTGCGGACCGACTCCGGTTCGAAGAGGGTGGCGCGCAGGGACTCCTGGGTGTGTTCGTCCTTGAGGAAGGCGGCGGCCGCCACCATCGGGCCGTGCAGGGTGGCGAGGCCCGTACGGACGGCGAAGGCCTCGTGGAGGGCGGTGACGTCGCTGTATCCGACGAGCACCTTGGGGCGGGCGGCCCGTATCGCCGTCCAGTCGAGCAGGTCCACCATCCGCTGGGCGCCGTATCCGCCGCGGGCGCAGAGGACCGCGGAGACGGACGGGTCGCACCAGGCCTCGGTCAGGTCGCGGGCGCGCGCCCGGTCGGCGCCGGCGAGGTAGCCGAGTGTGGGGTGGGTGTCGAGGAGGTGCGGGGCGACGACGGGTTCGAGGTCCCAGCCGCGCAGGATGTCGAGGCCGGCCTGGAGGCGGTCCTCGGGGATGGGGCCGCTGGGCGCGACGACGGCCACCCGGTCGCCGGGGCGCAGTCGCGGCGGGCGGGTCAGAGCGGGGACCGGTGGTGCCGTGTTCATCTCTTGAGCTCCAGGAGGGGGACGTCGGTCCGCTCGATGCCGAAGGTCTGGGTGTAGAGGGAGAGTTCGGCTTCGAGGGCGCGGATCATCGTGTCGGCTCTGCGGAAGCCGTGCCCTTCGCCCTCGAACGCGATGTAGGCGTGTGCGACGCCCCGGCCGGCGATCCGGGCGAGGAAGCGTTCGCACTGGGCGGGCGGGCAGATCACGTCGTCGAGTCCCTGGAGCAGCAGGAAGGGGGCGGAGATCCGGTCGACGTGCTCCAGTGGGGAGCGTTCGCGGTAGCGGGCGGGCACCTCGTCGAGCGGGCCGATCAGTGAGTGCAGGTACCGCGATTCGAAGTCGTGGGTCTCGTCGGTGGCCCAGCCGGTCAGGTCGAGGATGGGGTAGATGATCGTGCCGCAGGCGTAGACGTCGCTGTGGACGAGGGAGGCCGCGCTGGTCCAGCCGCCGGCGCTGCCGCCGCGGATGGCGAGGCGGGCCGGGTCGGCGGTGCCCTCGTCGGCGAGGGCGCGGGCGACGGCGGCGCAGTCCTCGACGTCGACCACGCCCCACTGCTCGCGCAGGCGTTCGCGGTACTCACGGCCGTAGCCGGTCGAGCCGCCGTAGTTGACCTCGGCGACGCCGATACCGCGGGAGGTGAAGTAGGCGATCTCCAGGTCGAGGACGAGCGGGGCGTGCCCGGTGGGGCCGCCGTGCGCCCACACCACATAGGGAGGGAGCTCGCGGCCGGGGGCGATCCGGTCGGGGTTGTGCGGCGGGTAGACGTGGGCGTGGATCTCGCGGTCGTCGGGGCCGGTGAAGGTGCGGATCTGGGGTTCGGGGTAGTAGGCGGGGTCGACGGGGTCGTCGTGCGGGGAGCCGATCACCCGGGTGCGGCCGGTGCGGGTGTCCAGCTCCACGACCTCGTACGCGGTGCGGGGGCCGGCGGCGACGCCGATGACCCGGGTGCCGTGGACGGTGAGCGTGGCGGCCCACTCGGTCCAGGGGCCGGGGGCGTCGACGAGTTCGCCGCTCTCGGGGTCGAGTATCCCGAGAGCGGTGGCGCCCTTGCCGTGGACGACGGCGATCAACCCGTTCTCCAGGGCCTGGAACCAGCTCAGGCCGAGCTTCCACAGCGGTCCGCCGAACTCTTCGGGACGGGTGCAGAGCGGCACCGGGACGCCGTCCTCGCCGGTGCGGTAGAGGTTCCACCAGCCGGTGCGGTCACTGAGGTGGAGCAGCTGCCCGTCGGCGGTCCAGCCGACCTGGGGCACGGACTCCTCGGGGCCGCCCGCGACGGTGCGGGCGCCGTGCAAGGTGCCGTCCCCGGCGACCTCGGCGAGCAGGACCTCGGTGCCGTCCCAGGGCATGCGGGGGTGGTCCCAGGCGATCCAGGCGGCCTGGCGGCCGTCGGGCGAGAGCCGTGGTCCGGTCACGAACCGGTGTGCCCCGTCGGAGAGTTCGCGCACCCGGGAGGGGTCATCGGCGGCGGAGCCGTCCAGCGGGACGGCGGCGATCACCCGGCGGACGTCGGTCGGCGCGGGCCCGGTGAACTCCTCCAGGACGCACCAGACCTCGCCCCGCTCGGGGTGGAGTACGGGGTCCGCCCAGCGCAGCCCACCGCCGGTCGCGGAGAGGGGGGTGAGCGGCCGCGGCTCGGCCGGGATGCCGGGACGGCCGCTTCCGGTGCCGGGCGGGCCGGCGTCCGGCTCGTACGCGTACAGCCGCTGGTCGGGGAAGTGGCTGAAGACGACGAGCGGGGTCCCGTCGGCCCGCACCGTGCCGGCCCAGGGCTGTCCGCCGTACTCGATGACGCGGCTGCGGACGTTCCACGGGGCGGGCAGCACCGACTCCTCGGTGCCGTCGGTGCGGCGCCGCACGAGGGCGCGGCGGCCTCCCTCGGTGGGGCGCGGGGCGGTCCACCAGATCTCGTCGCCGACGACCCCGACGTACTCGGGACGCCCGTCGTGTGCGGCGGCGAGCGCGGCGCCGATGGGTGACGGCCAGCTGCCGTAGGCGGCCGTGGGTACCATCTCGATCCCCCCTGTGCGGAACGTGTGAGCAGTACTGATGTGGCGGTGGTGCGTGCGGGTCAGGCGGTCCGCAGGTAGTGGTCGAGGACGCGGACCCCGAAGTGGAGGGCGTCGACGGGGACGCGCTCGTCGACGCCGTGGAACAGCGCCCCGTAGTTGAGCTCCGGGGGCAGCTTCAGCGGCGAGAAGCCGTAGCCCGTGATGCCGAGCCGGGAGAACTGCTTCGCGTCGGTGCCGCCCGACATGGAGAAAGGGACGACGTGCCCGGCCGGGTCGAAGCGCTCGACGGCGGCGCGCAGCTTGGCGAAGGTGGGCGAGTCGACCGGTGCTTCGAGAGCCACTTCGCGGTGGTGGAACTCCCACTCGACGTGCGGCCCGGTGAGCAGGTCCATCGTCTCGATGAACTCCTCCTCGCCGCCGGGCAGCATCCGCCCGTCGACGTACGCCTCGGCGTGGCCCGGGATCACGTTGACCTTGTAACCGGCGTCCAGGATCGTCGGGTTGGCGCTGTTGCGCACGGTGGGCTCGACGAGCGCGGCGGCCGGGCCCAGCTTCTCCATGAGCAGGTCGGTGTCGAAGCCCGGGGCGTCGACGTCGACGTCGATGCCGTGGAGCGCGGACAGTTCCTTCAGCGCGGCCCGTACGGTCGGGGTGAGCCTCACGGGCCACTCGTGGGAGCCGATGCGGGCGACGGCTTCGGCGAGGCGGGTGACGGCGTTGGCGGTGTTCACCTTGGAGCCGTGGCCGGCCGTGCCCCGGGCGGTGAGCTTGAGCCAGGCGGTGCCGCGTTCGCCCGCGGCGATGGGGTAGAGCGTCATCCGGGGGTTCGGGTGGAAGCTGAACGCGCCCGACTCGCTGATGCCCTCGGTACACCCCTCGAACAGGCCGGGGTGGTGGTCGGCGAGGAAGCCGGAGCCGTCCTCGGCGCTCGCCTCCTCGTCGGCGGTGTACGCGAGGACGATGTCCCGGCGCGGCCGGAAGCCCTGCCGGGCCCAGGAGCGGACGACGGAGAGCACCATCGCGTCCATGTTCTTCATGTCGACGGCGCCACGCCCCCATACGACGCCGTCGCGGACCTCGCCGGAGAAGGGGTGCACGGTCCAGTCGGCGGCCTCGGCCGGGACGACGTCGAGGTGGCCGTGGACGAGCAGCGCGTCGGCGGCGGGGTCGGTGCCGGGAATCCGCGCGACGACGTTGGTGCGGCCCGGGGTGCGCTCCAGGAGCGTGGGCTCGATCCCCGCGTCGGCGAGGCGCTCGGCGACGTACTCGGCGGCGGGCCGCTCGCGGCAGTCGCCGCCTCCCCGGTTGGTGGTGTCGATCCTGATCAGCTCGGAGGTGAAGGCGACCACCTCGTCGAGCGCCGTGCCGTCCGGGCCCCGGACCTCCTCAGCCATACTGTTCCTCCACTGCGGCGGAGACGATGGTCGTGACCGCCTTGAACGTGCGAATCGCTTCGTACATCGTCTCGCTGGTGTAGGCGGCTCGCCGCTCGCCACTCCGCTCGGCGCCGGGAACCACGGTCGCGGCGGCGGCCAGGTGCTCCGCGTCGAACTCCAGCTCCACCGTGAACGGCCCGCCGCGCACCGGCTCGTGCCGCACCGCGAGGGAGGCCGCCGCCTTCGCCGCCGCGCGGATGTCGGCGGCCGTACGGGCGGGGGTGCGGCACACCGCCGCGTACCGCGAGACGTGGTCCTTGACCGCGACCTTGGGCGCCTGCGGGGCGTAGCCGAGGGCGTCCTCGCAGGTCAGGTCATCACCGGTGACGAGGACGACGGGGACGCCGTACTCGGCGACCACATGCGCGTTGAGCAGGCCCTCGCTCGCGCGCTCCCCGTTGAGCCAGACGCCGGTGATGGAGTTGGCGAGATAGGTGTGGGCGAGGACCCCTTCGGTGCCCGCGCCCGTGTGGTAGCCGACGAAGGCGATTCCGTCGACGTCGCCGTGCTGGACGCCCTCGACCATGGAGAGCGCCTTGTGCCGGCCGGTGAGCATCTCGGCACGCTCGTCGAGCCGTTCGAGGAGGAGGTTGCGCATGGACCAGTGCGCTTCGTTGATCAGCACCTCGTCGGCGCCGCCGTCGAAGAAGCCGAGCACCGCCGCGTTCACGTCCGAGGTGAACAGGGACCGGCACCGCTCCCACTGCGGCGTGCCGGGCAGCACGTCGGCGGGCCAGGTCACGCCGGTGGCGCCTTCCATGTCGGCGCTGATCAGGATCTTCATGCCTGGCACCGTACGCGCCGGCCGGCGACCCGACCACCCCTGTGGAAAAGTGTCGGAGGAGTGGACCAGTGACGGTGCGGATTCGGGCGAATCGTTCCATCTCACACGTATAGGCTTGCGGCCGCAGATTCATCCGGCCAAGCCCCAGGAGACCCCTCGGTGACCACCTCGCTCGCCCCGTCCGACATCCCCGCCGACAGCACGGTCGAGAGCGCGATCGACGCCACGGTCGACACCGCGGTCGGCGCCTCGATGGACACCACGGTCGACACCCCGATCGACACCGCGATCGAGACCGGCACCTGGGTCGAGCCGGCCGCCGAGGCCGTCGCCGAGGTCGTCGTCCGCGACGCCCGCGACTTCGGGGTGTACGCGAGGACGGGCGGCTGGGCGTTCGCGCTGAAGGTGGCGCGCAGCGTACGGCCCGGCGGGCAGGCCGCCGAGGGTACGGAGAAGGTGTCGGCGAAGGCCTTCGCCGAGCTCGCCGGCTGCTCCGCGGAACGGGTCATGCGCTACTACAAGGCCTGGGACATGGCCGCGGACGACGGCCTGGTGCCGCAGTTCGAGGCCCTGGCGCCCGGCGAGGACGTCGAGCTGCCGGAGGCCGACGTCTGGCTCGCGTACTACTCCTCGCGCTCCAGTGCCACGTCCGTACGCGGCCACGCGATCACCGCGGCGGCCGAGGCGGAGGGCATCAAGGCGACCAAGGCGCTGGAGGTGGCCGAGAACCCGACGGCGCTGCGGGCCGCCATTCTCGCGGACCCCGGCACGGCCGAGGCCGCGCGCGGCGCGCTGCTCGACCGGATGAAGGAGGACCCGGCGCTGCAGACCGAGCTGGCCCGGGCCATCGCCCGCACCGGCGACCTGAAGAAGGCGGTGGCGCAGGAGGCGAAGGCGGCCGACCGGATCGACTACGTACGACAGATCGCCGAGGGTGGCCGGATCAAGACCCCCGCCGGCCAGACCGTCGCCGCGCCCCCGGAGTTGCGGGCGGAGGCCGAGCGCCACCTGTCCCTCATCGACGAGCTGGACGACTCCGAGGAGGCGGGCGAGTGGGCCGGCGAGGCCTACGACACCGTGAAGTCCCTGGTCGCCCAGGCCGTGGAGGCGGACCCCGAGCTGCGGGTCCAGGAGCGCCGTACGAAGTTCTACAACAGCCTGCAGAAGGCGACGAAGGTCTTCGAGGAGCTGACCCTCGACGAGGTCCTGGAGGAGGACGTCGTCGAGGAGGACATGCTCCAGCGCCTCGAAGCCCTCCAGGACGCGATCGGCGCCTGCATCACCGCCCTGCGCAAGGCGACCACCGCCTCCTAGGAGGTGTCCGGTCACGATCCGCCGGCTGTCCGGCAGCCGGAGAGGGCGGCGACGGGCCGATCCGGCGGACGGGCCCACCCGGGCCACGAGGGGTCACCCGTCCTGCCCGTAGGTACCGCCAGAAGCCGCGCGGCGAGCGCCGCGATCTCCTCGACCACGTGCTCGCAGTTGTCGAGGACGAGCAGGAGCATCCGGTCGGAGAGCGCCGCGATCAGCCGGTCGACCGGTGTCCGTGCTCCTGCCCCCCAGACCGAGGCCGTTCTCGCGCCGGCCGAGCGCGCGCAACAGCGCTTGCGGCACCGCGGCCGCGTCGCGCAGCGGCGCCAGCTCCACGAAGCAGACGTCATCGGGGGCTACATCGGCGAGCCCGGCGACGTCGACGGACAGCCGGGTCCTGCCGACCCCGCCGGGGCCGATCAGCGTCACCAGCCGGGCCACCCGCAGCAGGCCCGCGACCTCGGTCACCTCGTCGGCACGGCCGACGAACGCCGTCAGCTGGGCGGGCGGCGGGCCGGTCCGCCCAGCGGAACCTCGGCCCCGTCGTCGTACCAAGCCCGCGTCTCACCGAGGATTCCGAACAGCATGCCGGTGATTATCCACCGGAGTTGATCACGCCCGAGCGACCGCGGTCGACGGCTCGTGGCCGTTCGAAGTCGCCGACGTCGGCGACGTCCCCGGGCTCGCCGATCCGCCCGAGCGCGGTGATCGACTCGAGGCCGGCGACCACCTCGGCCGCTCACCCCACACTCACCGCCCGCTCACCTCCACGCGCCACCTGCCAGCCGCCACTCGTCGCTCACCACCTGCCACCGCCAACCGACGCGCCGGTCGTCGCGCGGTCGTCGGGTCCCGACGGCCTCGGTCCCGACAGGCCTCAGTCCTCGTGCCCGAGTTGCAGATCCCGCTCCGTTCGGCCCCCGCCCGCGACCTGGAGGACGGTGGCGACCGGCGGGTAGCCGGCGGCGATGACCGTGTACTCGCCGGAGGACAGGTCCACGAAGCGGAAGGTTCCGTCGCCGCCGGTGGTGAGCGTGTCGACGACGTTGCCGGCGGCGTCGAGCAGGGTCACCCGGGCGTCCTCGACGGGCCGCCCGCCGCCCGCCCGTACCGTGCCGCGCAGCACCGCGCCGCCCGCCAGCTCGATGTCCTGGCGGGTCTCGCGGGAGGCCTGGACGCTGACCGGGAGGGCGGCCGGGCGGAAGGCGGGGGCGCTGGCGGCGAGGGTGTACTCGCCGGCGACCAGTTCGCCGATGACGTAGCCGCCCTCGCGCCCGCTGCGGGTCGAGGCGACGACCTCGCCGCGCACGTCGGTGAGGGTGACGGCCGCGTCCCGTACGGGGGTGCCGTCGGCGGTGACCACGGTGCCGGCGAGCCGGCCCGCGCCGCCGAGGACGACGTCGAGCTCGACCGCACGCTCCCCGACGGTGACGGAGACGGCCTGCGGCTGGTGGCCTCCGGCGGCCGCGATCAGGACGTACGCGCCCGAGCCGGGCACGCTCAGCGCGTACCGGCCGTCCTCGCCGCTCGCGCCGCGGCCGATCTGGCGGCCCTGGACGTCGATGAGGGTGAGGGCGGCCCGGGGCACGCAACTGCCGTCGTGGTGCTGGACGGTGCCGAAGACGGGCACGCCGGCGGGCTGCGGGGCGGCGGTGGCGGCGTTGCCGGTCCGGGCGTGCGGAAGGGGGGTCGTGGGGGCCTCGGTGGCGGGGGTGTGGTGGGACACCAGCGGTTTCTCCTTGAGGAAGAAGGCGAGGACGAGGCCGAGCACGAGGACCGGCACGAGGTAGAGGAAGATGCGGGGCATCGCGTCGGCGTAGGCCTGCACGAAGGCGTCCCGCAGGGCGGGCGGCAGGGCGTGGACCGCCTGCGGGGTGATCGATTCGGCAGCGGGCAGCGCGGCCCCGCCGTCCCGGGGCAGCCGCTCGGCGAGGGCGTCGTCGAGGCGGGCGGCGAAGAGGGTGCCGAAGATCGCGGCGCCGACGCTGCCGCCGATCTGCCGGAAGTAGTTGTGGGCGCTGGTGGCGGTGCCGAGGTCGGCGGGGCGTACGGAGTTCTGCACGGCGAGCACGAGGACCGGCATCACGAGGCCGATGCCGACGCCGAGGACGGCCTGCCAGAGGCTGTGCTGGAGGCGCGGGGTGTCGGTGTCCATGCGGGAGAGCAGCCACATGCCGAGGGCCGAGATGGCGCCGCCGAGCAGGGGGTAGATCTTGTACTGGCCGGTGCGGCTGATGAGCTGTCCGGAGACGATGGAGGAGGCGACGATGCCGCCCATCAGCGGGAGCATGAGGAGACCGGACTCGGTGGCGGTGGCGCCCTCGACCATCTGCAGAAAGGTGGGCAGGTAGCTGGCGGCGCCGAAGAGGGCGACGCCGACGACCGCGCCGATGAGGCTGGTGACGGTGAAGACGGAGTCGCGGAACAGCCGCAGCGGGATGAGCGGTTCGGGCACGACGTGCTCGACGACGAGGAAGAGGGCGGTGGCCGCAACGGCGCCGCAGCCGAGCCCGAGGATGACCCGGGAGTCCCAGGCGTATTCGGTGCCGCCCCAACTGGTCAACAGGACCAGGCAGGTGGAGGCGGTGGCCAGCAGCAGCGCCCCGAGGACGTCGAAGCGGGCGCGGGTCGCGGGCTTGGGGAGCCTGAGGACGACGGCGACGACGGCGAGGGTGACGAGCCCGAACGGCACGTTGAAGTAGAAGCACCAGCGCCAGGAGACGTGGTCGGTGAAGAAGCCGCCGAGCAGCGGTCCGGCGACGGAGGCGAGGCCGAAGGCGGCGCCGATGAGGCCCATGTAGCGGCCGCGTTCACGGGCGGGGACGATGTCCGCGATGATCGCCTGGACGCCGATCATCAGGCCGCCCGCTCCGACGCCCTGGAGGGCGCGGAAGGCGATGAGCTGGTCCATGGTGCGTGACCAGCCGGCGAGGCCGGAGCCGATGACGAAGACGACGATGGCGAAGAGGAAGACGCCCTTGCGGCCGAGGAGGTCGCCGAGTTTTCCGTAGACGGGCAGTCCGATGGTGGCGGTGAGGAGGTACGCCGTGATCGCCCAGGACATCCGGTCCAGGCCCTGGAGTTCGCCGACGATCCTCGGCAGGGCGGTGGCGACGATCATCTGCTCCAGTGCGGCGAGCAGCAGCGCGAGCATGAGCCCGCAGAAGACGAGCCGGACCCGGCGCGGGTCGAGGGCCGGTCCGGACTCCTCGGCCGGCGGCGCCTGGCCGGCGGGCGGATCGTCCGCGAGGAGCGGGTCCGCGCCCTCGGTGCCCTCGGCGGCCCGGGCGTCCTTCGCCAGCGTGATCGCACCCACGTGCTGCTCCCCTCGTCACGGCGTCTGCGCGCGCCATTCTTCGCATTGGGCGCGAACGGGGAGCAAGTCGGGCGGTGCGGGAGGCGGGTGGGGCGGCAGAGGATGAACGTGCCTGCGGGACGGCGCACTTGGGGCGCTCATCAGGGCGTTTACGGAAGCGCACGCGACCCCCGGGTGCGCCGGGCACTCTTGCGGGGGTCGCGGGGAAACCACTCGAATCGGTGACGGATCGGGGCGTTACTTCCCGGTTCCGGTTTCCCGAGGCTACTTGTCGGTGCCGGGGAGGTTCCCGGGCCTACTTCTCGACCTCGGCGGCCAGCTTGGCGAGCACGGCGTCATAGATGCGGCCGAGGCCCTTGGGGGCGAAGGTCCTCTCGAAGAAGCCGCCGATGCCGCCGGCGCCGTTCCAGACGGTGGAGACGACGGCCTTGGACTTGCCCTCACCGGCGGGGGTGACGATCCAGGTGGTGACCATGGAGGAGTTGCGGTCCTTCTCCACGAGCTGCCCGTCGGTGGGCTCGGTGACCTCCAGGAGACAGTCGCGGACGCGCTTGCTGGTGGCCTGGAGCTTCCAGTGGACGAGGGTGCCCTCGCCGTCGCCGCCCTCGCGCACCTCGTACTCGCTGAAGTGCTCGGGGAGCAGCTTCGCGCGGGTGCCGTTGTAGTCGGCCAGAGCATCGAACACCGTCTCCGCGTCGGCGGCGATGATCCGCTCCGTCGTGGCCTCGACCTGCGCCATTGACTTCCTCCAGCTTGATCTCTCGGGGATGTGCGCCAAGCCAACCACCTGGGCGCCGGGGCCCAAAATCGGGGTTGCAACGATCAAGGGAACATGTGTTCTATTCTGGCTACGTTGCCGTGGCATCACCGTCACCGAGGAGGCGTCCATGCGCTGGGACCATCTGGCCGACCCCGCCGGCACCCCCGCCGCCCCCGCCGACATCGCCCTGTTCGGCACGGACGCGGTCACCACCCGCACCTTCGACACACCGGAGTTCCGCGGCATCACCTTCCACGAGGTCCGGGCGCGGTCGATCGTCAACCGGGTGCCCGGCGCCTCCCGGATGCCGTTCGAGTGGACGGTCAACCCGTATCGCGGCTGCACCCATGCCTGCGTGTACTGCTTCGCCCGCAAGACCCACAGCTATCTGGACCTCGACACCGGGATCGGCTTCGACTCGCAGATCGTGGTCAAGATCAACGCCCCGGAGCTGCTCCGCGGACAGCTCGCTTCCCGCCGCTGGCAGGGGGCGCACATCGCGATGGGCACCAATGTCGACTGCTACCAGCGCGCGGAGGGCCGCTACCGGCTGATGCCGGGGATCATCGAGGCGCTTCGCGACCGCGCCAACCCGTTCTCGATCCTCACCAAGGGCACGCTGATCCTGCGCGACCAGGAGCTGATCCGGCAGGCCGCCGAGGTGACCGAGGTCGGCATCTCCGTCTCCGTCGGTTTCACCGACCGGGAGCTGTGGCGCACGATCGAGCCCGGCACCCCCTCCCCCGAGCGACGCCTGGACGTCGTCCGCGCCTTCGCCGGCCACGGCATCGACGTCGGGGTCCTGATGGCCCCGGTCGTGCCGTTCCTCGGCGACCGGCCGGAGCAGCTGCGCGCCACGGTCCGCGCCGTCGCCGAGGCCGGCGCCGCCTCGGTCACGCCGCTCGTGCTGCACCTGCGGCCCGGCGCCCGCGAGTGGTTCTTCACCTGGCTGCGCGGCCACCACCCGGAACTGGTGGGGCGTTACGAACGGATGTACGCGGCCGGGGCGTACGCGCCGACCTGGTACCAGCGCCGGATCACCCGTCAGGTGCACGAACTGGCCGCCGAGTTCGGCATCGGGCCCGCCCACCGCGGCGCCCCGCGGCGGATACCCGTGCCGGACCACCACGCCCACACACCGGAGGCGGAGCAGCTCACCCTGCTGTGAGCGGCGCGTGGGTCCCGGCGGGTCCGCTGATCGGGTCAACTCTCGCCGGAAGCGGTCCTTCCGGACCCGGTTCGGGGCACGGACGCCGTATGAACCCGCGCGCAGGCATGCTGATCGCCGCGGGGGCGCTGGTCGCAGGGACAGTCACCGTCCTGCCCACGACCGCCACCGCCTCCGCCACCGCCTCCCCCGCCACCGGACCCGGATCCGGGCAGGCCACCCGCCCGAACGCCCGCGCGGCCGCCCCGCTCGCCTGGACCGGCTGCGCCACCAAGACGTACCCCAAGCTCCAGTGCGCCACCCTGAAGGTGCCGCTGAACCACGACGTCCCCCGGGGCCGGAGCATCACGCTCGCGCTCACCAGGGTCGCGCACACGGCGAAGCGCTACCAGGGGCCGCTCCTGGTCAACCCCGGCGGCCCCGGGGGCAGCGGGCGCGGCATGGCCGGATACGTGGCGGCCGCGCTGCCGGCCGACGTGGCCGCGCAGTACGACGTGATCGGCTTCGACCCGCGCGGCGTCGGCAAGAGCGAGCCGGCCCTCGACTGCCGCCCGGGCCACTTCGACCCCGTCCGCCCGGACTCCGTCCCGCGCGACCCCGAGGGGGAGCAGGCCGGCGTCGAGCGCGCCCAGGCCTTCGCCACGGCCTGCGGCAAGAAGTACGCCGACGTCCTGCCGTACATCGACACCGTCTCCACGGCCCGGGACATGGACGTCCTGCGCAGGGCACTCGGTGCCCCGAAGATCAACTACCTCGGCTACTCCTACGGCACGTACCTGGGCGCCGTCTACGCACGGCTGTTCCCGGAGCGGGTGCGCCGCTTCGCGCTCGACTCCGTCGTCAACCCGCACGGCGTCTGGTACGAGGACAACATCGCCCAGGACTACGCCTTCGACTCGCGCCACAAGGCCTTCACCGCCTGGGTCGCCCGGAACGACGCCACCTACCGGCTCGGCACCGAACCGGCGGCCGTCGAGGCCGCCTGGTACCGGATGCGCGAGGAGCTTCGCACGGAACCCGCCGGCGGCAAGGTCGGCCCGGTCGAGCTGGAGGACACCTTCCTGCCGGGCGGCTACTACAACGGCTACTGGCCGCGGCTGGCCTCGGCCTTCGCCTCGTACGTCAACGACGCCGACACCGCCCCGCTGGTGAAGGCGTACGAGGCCTACGCCGCCGCCGACTCCGCGGCCGACAACGGCTACTCGGTCTACGCGAGCGTCCAGTGCCGGGACGCCGCCTGGCCGCGGGACTGGAACGTCTGGCGCCAGGACAACTGGGACGCGCACACCAAGGCGCCGTTCTCGACCTGGAACAACGCCTGGTACAACGCGCCGTGCGCCTTCTGGCCGGTGGAGTCGCTGACCCCGCCGGACCTCACCAACGACCAGGTGCCGCCGATGCTGATCCTCCAGGCGACGGACGACGCCGCCACCCCCTACGAGGGCGGGGCCGCCCTGCACGGGATGGTCCGCGATTCCAGCCTCGTCGTGGAGCAGGGCGGCGGCAACCACGGCGTGACGCTGGCCGGCAACGACTGCATGGACGAGCACCTCACGACCTACCTGCGCACCGGCGAGGTGCCGCGCGGCGCCGAGGGAGCGGAGGCCGACGCGGTCTGCGCGACCCTGCCGGAGCCGGAGGCGGCCACGACCACCACGACCCGCGCCGCCGCGCCGCCGGCGGGCGCCACGCTGCACGGACTGCTCGGCCACGTGCGCTGAGCCGCCCGTCGGCCCGGACCGTCGCGGGCCGACGCCGGCGCGACCGGGCCCCGACGGGACGCCCCGTCACAACCGCCCCAGCGCCTCCCGCGCCGCACCCCCGAGCCGGGGGTGCGGCAGCGCCGCCTCCAGGACGTCGCGGGAGCGCTCGTCGGCGAGCGCGGCCAGGCCCTCGACGCAGGCGAGGCCGACCCGCCAGTGCGGGTCGTCGGCGGCGAGCCGCCGCCCCAGGACGGTGACGAGGGCGGGCACGCTCTCGGGGGCGCGGAGCCGGGCGAGCAGACGGACCGGCAGCAGGGCGTAGGCGACGCGGAGTTCGTTGGTGGCGAGGGCGGCGGCGGCGCGGGCGGTACGGGGGTCGCCGAGCCGGGTCAGGGCGTAGGCGGCGGACACACAGCGCTCGGGGTCGCGGTGGTTGAGGAGCAGGACCAGCGCCTCGAAGGCGCGCGGGTCGCCGGCGAGGCCGAGCCGGAAGGCGGCGATCTCGCGGGCCCACAGGGGCTGCGCCGGGGCGGTGAGAACGCGGTGGAGTTCCTCCGGATCACCGGTTTCGGCGAGTGCGCCGAATGCCGCCGGGATCTCGCCGCGGTCATTCCCGGCCTCTTCCCGCAATCGATCGATCATCGAGCAGAATTCTGGATCCTCGGCGTCATTCTTGAATCCGACCATGATTCGCAGCCTATCCGCGATCCAGATCACATTTTCCTCAACTTGCCGGGACTGGCGCGCTCGTTACCAGCGAGTTAGTCTCAGGTGAGCGGGCCACCCCCCGCTCATCTCCACAACGGACTGGTGACGCAGCCGTTGTGGTCGTCAGTCGGTTCGGCAGTTTTCGGCGTGGCTCCGGGACAGAGTCCGTCGCCCTTTCAGCGCGCTTCTCTCCTTTTCCGCGTGCGTTCGTGCGCGCCCTGCGTGGCTTTCCGCCGCACTGCCTTCAGTCGTCACTCTTCCTCTCTGGAGTCCCCTGATGGACACCCCTCTCTCCACCATCGCCGTCGTCGGTCTCGGCACCATGGGCTCGGGCATCGCCGACGTCCTCGCCCGGGCCGGCCGCGAGGTCATCGGCATCGACATCAGCGAGAACGCGGCCGCCAAGGCCGTCGCCGCCCTGGAGTCCTCCACCGCCCGCGCGGTGGACCGCGGGCGGATCACCGAGGAGGAGCGGCAGGACGTCCTCGCCCGCTTCCGTACCTTCTCCGACCTCCAGGCGGCCGCCGACGCCGACCTCGTGATCGAGGTCGTGCCCGAGTCGTACGAGACGAAGCAGGAGGTGTTCCGGGCCCTGGACGGCATCGTCCGGCCCGACACCATCCTCGCCACCGGTACCAACGCGCTGTCCGTGACCCGGCTCGCCGCCGACTCCGCGCACCCCGAGCGCGTGCTCGGCCTGCACTTCTTCACCCCGGTCCAGGCGATGAAGCTGGTCGAGGTGGTCTCCTCGGTGCTGACCTCCCCGATCGCCGTCGACGCCGTCACGACCCTCGCCCAGCAGCTCGGCAAGGAGCCCGTCGCGGTCGGCGACCGGCCCGGTTTCGTCGCCGACGGGCTGCTCTTCGGCTACCTCAACCAGGCCGCCGCGATGTACGAGGCCAAGTACGCCTCCCGCGAGGACATCGACGCCGCGATGCGACTCGGCTGCGGCCTGCCGATGGGCCCGCTGGCGCTGCTCGACCTGATCGGCATCGACACCGCCCGTACCGTCCTGGAGGCGATGTACTCCGCCTCGCACGACCGGCTGCACGCCCCTGCCCCGATCCTCAAGCAGCTCAGCGAGGCCGGTCTGACCGGCCGCAAGTCGGGCCGCGGCTTCTACACGTACGAGGGCCCCGGCTCCGCCGAGGTCGTCCGCGACGCGCTGACCCCGCAGGCGGCCGCGGCCGGCGGCGAGGGCCGTGAGGTGCGCTCGGTCGGCGTGGCCGGTTCCGGCACCATGGCCTCGGGCATCGCCGAGGTCTTCGCCAAGGCCGGCTACGACGTCGTCCTGGCGGCCCGCTCGCAGGAGAAGGCCGACACCGCCAAGGCCCGCATCGCCAAGTCCCTGGCCCGGTCCGTGGACAAGGGCCGGATGACCGCGGAGGCGCGCGACGAGACGCTGGCCCGCATCGCCGCGGCCGGCTCGCTCGACGCCTTCGCCGAGGTCGACCTCGCGGTCGAGGCGGTCGCCGAGGACCTGGGGATCAAGCAGGAGCTGTTCGCCCGCCTGGACAAGATCTGCAAGCCGGGCGCGGTGCTCGCCACCACGACCTCCTCGCTGCCGGTCGTCGCCTGCGCCCGGGCCACCAGCCGCCCGCAGGACGTCATCGGCATGCACTTCTTCAACCCGGCGCCGGCGATGAAACTGGTGGAGATCGTGCGTACGGTCCTGACCGGCGACGACGTCCACGCCACCGTCCGCACGGTCACCGAGAAGATCAGGAAGCACCCGGTGGACTGCGGCGACCGGGCCGGCTTCATCGTGAACGCGCTGCTCTTCCCGTACCTGAACAACGCGATCAAGATGGTCCAGGAGCACTACGCGACCCTGGACGACATCGACGCCGCGATGAAGCTGGGCGGCGGCTACCCGATGGGTCCGTTCGAACTCCTCGACGTGGTCGGCCTGGACGTCTCGCTCGCCATCGAGCAGGTGCTGCACCGCGAGTTCCGCGACCCGGGTCTGGCCCCGGCGCCGCTCCTGGAGCACCTGGTGGCGGCCGGGTGCCTGGGCCGCAAGACGGGGCGCGGCTTCCGCGAATATGCCCGCCGCTGAGGCCGACACCGGGCCGTACGGGCAGTGGGGAGGGCTGCTCAGCCCCTCGGGCACCGCGGGTGCCGGGCCGGGCTCCCCTCCCCCACCTGGGCACACTCCCGCTCCGATGCAGTACGTTCGGGACATGTCCAAGGCCGCGAAGACACCCCGTGCCACGTCCACGTCCGACGCTCAGGAGAGCGCGGCGGGGACCCGCGCCGCCGCGCAGCGGCTGAAAATGCGCCGGGAGCTCGCGGCCGCGGCCATGGAGCTCTTCGCGACCAAGGGGTACGAGGCCACGACGGTCGACGAGATCGCCGCCCAGGCCGGGGTGGCCCGCCGGACCTTCTTCCGGCACTTCCGCTCCAAGGAAGAGGCGATCTTCCCGGACCACGACGACACCCTGGTGCGCGCCGAGGCGGTCCTGAACGCCGCCCCGCCCCACGAGCACCCGCTGGACACGGTGTGCCGGGGGATCAAGGAAGTCATGAAGATGTACGCGGGCTCGCCCGCGGTCTCCGTCGAGCGGTACCGGCTCACCCGCGAGGTGCCGACCCTGCGGGAGCGCGAGATCGCGTCGGTGGCCCGCTACGAGCGGCTCTTCACCCGCTATCTGCTGGGCCACTTCGACGAGCGCGACCACCACGACGGCAACGACGACCCGCTGCTCGCCGAGGTGGCCGCCTCCGCGGTGGTCACCGCCCACAACCACGTCCTGCGGCGCTGGCTGCGGGCGGGCGGCCAGGGTGACGTGGAGGCCCAGCTGGACCACGCGTTCGCGATCGTGCGGGAGACCTTCGGTACGGGGATAGGCGCACGCCCCGCGTCGGCGCCCGGCACGGCCCAGACCGAGCCGGCGCCGGCCGCCACGGCCGCCGTGACGTCCTCCGCCCAGGGCGAGGTGGTCGTCGCCGTCGCCAGGACGGACGCCTCCCTGGACGAGGTCATGCGGACGATCCAGCAGGCGCTCGGCAAGAGCTGAATCTCCCGGCCGTCACTCCACTACGTGGGCCGTCCCCGGTTTCCGGGGGCGGCCCACGTCTTGTTTGCCCAGCTCAGGGCTATATTCGATCGATCATCGCTCATCCGTGAGCGGCAGATTGCATCTGAGTGAAATTGTTGGCACGCAGTGCCTTGTCAGGTGGCACGGCGTGTCATACGTTGATGTTGTCCGGGCGGCCGGCGCGCAGAGATCACCTCGTGCGCCGGCTGTCCCCACAAGCGATCCGCTGCTCGTGCGCCCGGACGCCTGCGTCACAGGCACCCCTTGCGCCCCACCACGGCGCCGCCACCGCACCACCGAGCCGAACCGACGGCACACCTCCACAGCAGCAACCCCGACGTAACCCTCAGCGCGTCCCGCCGGACGCCGCACCGCCGGAGGCACCCCGTGAAGGACATCCTGGACGCGATCCAGTCGCCCGACTCCACGTCGGCGGACTTCGCCAACATCAAGCTCCCCGAGTCGTACCGCGCCGTGACCGTCCACAAGGACGAGACGGAGATGTTCGCCGGGCTCGCGAGCCGCGACAAGGACCCGCGCAAGTCGCTCCACCTGGACGACGTCGCGCTGCCCGAGCTCGGCCCGGGCGAGGCACTGGTCGCCGTCATGGCCAGCTCGGTGAACTACAACTCGGTCTGGACCTCGATCTTCGAGCCCGTGTCGACCTTCGGCTTCCTGGAGCGCTACGGCCGCCTGTCCGAGCTCAGCAAGCGCCACGACCTGCCGTACCACATCATCGGCTCCGACCTCGCGGGCGTCGTCCTGCGCACCGGCCCGGGCGTCAACTCCTGGAAGCCCGGCGACGAGGTCGTCGCGCACTGCCTGAGCGTCGAGCTCGAGTCCTCGGACGGCCACAACGACACGATGCTCGACCCCGAGCAGCGCATCTGGGGCTTCGAGACCAACTTCGGCGGCCTCGCCGAGATCGCCCTGGTCAAGTCCAACCAGCTGATGCCGAAGCCCGACCACCTGAGCTGGGAGGAGGCGGCGTCCCCCGGCCTGGTGAACTCCACCGCATACCGCCAGCTGGTCTCCCGCAACGGCGCCGGCATGAAGCAGGGCGACAACGTGCTCATCTGGGGCGCGAGCGGCGGACTCGGCTCGTACGCCACCCAGTTCGCGCTGGCCGGCGGCGCCAACCCGATCTGTGTCGTCTCCTCCCCCGAGAAGGCCGACATCTGCCGGGCCATGGGCGCCGAGGCGGTCATCGACCGCAACGCCGAGGGCTACAAGTTCTGGAAGGACGAGCACAACCAGGACCCGCGCGAGTGGAAGCGCTTCGGATCGAAGATCCGCGAGCTCACCGGCGGCGAGGACGTCGACATCGTCTTCGAGCACCCGGGCCGCGAGACCTTCGGCGCCAGCGTGTACGTCACCCGCAAGGGCGGCACCATCGTCACCTGCGCGTCGACCTCCGGCTACAACCACGAGTACGACAACCGCTACCTGTGGATGTCGCTGAAGCGGATCATCGGCTCGCACTTCGCCAACTACCGCGAGGCGTGGGAGGCCAACCGCCTGGTCGCCAAGGGCAAGATCCACCCCACCCTGTCGAAGGTCTACTCCCTGGAGGAGACCGGCCAGGCCGCCTACGACGTCCACCGCAACCTGCACCAGGGCAAGGTCGGCGTCCTCGCCCTCGCGCCGGAAGAGGGCCTCGGCGTCCGCAACCCGGAGCTGCGCGCGAAGCACCTCGACGCCATCAACCGCTTCCGTAACGTCTGACACCGGGACCACAGATGACAGAGCGTCAGAAGGACCGGCCGTGGCTCATGCGGACCTACGCCGGCCACTCGACGGCCGAGGCGTCCAACGAGCTGTACCGGCGCAACCTCGCCAAGGGCCAGACCGGCCTCTCGGTCGCGTTCGACCTGCCCACGCAGACCGGCTACGACCCCGACCACGTCCTCGCCCGCGGCGAGGTCGGCCGGGTCGGCGTGCCCGTCTCGCACCTCGGTGACATGCGGCGGCTGTTCCAGGACATCCCCCTGGAGCAGATGAACACCTCGATGACCATCAACGCCACCGCGATGTGGCTGCTGGCGCTCTACCAGGTGGTCGCCGAGGAGCAGGGCGCGGACATCACCAAGCTCCAGGGCACCACCCAGAACGACATCGTGAAGGAGTACCTGTCGCGCGGGACGCACGTCTTCCCGCCCGGCCCCTCGCTCCGCCTCACGACGGACATGATCGCGTACACGGTCAACCACATCCCGAAGTGGAACCCGATCAACATCTGCAGCTACCACCTGCAGGAGGCGGGGGCCACTCCGGTCCAGGAGATCGCGTACGCCATGTCCACGGCGATCGCCGTGCTCGACGCGGTGTTCGCCTCAGGACAGGTCCCCGAGGACCGCAAGGGCGAGGTCGTCGCCCGCATCTCGTTCTTCGTGAACGCCGGCGTCCGGTTCATCGAGGAGATGTGCAAGATGCGCGCCTTCGGCCGCATCTGGGACACCATCACCCGCGAGCGGTACGGCATCGAGGACGCCAAGCAGCGCCGGTTCCGTTACGGCGTGCAGGTCAACTCGCTCGGTCTGACCGAGGCCCAGCCGGAGAACAACGTCCAGCGGATCGTCCTGGAGATGCTGGCCGTCACCCTCTCCAAGGACGCCCGCGCCCGCGCCGTGCAGCTGCCCGCCTGGAACGAGGCGCTCGGCCTGCCGCGCCCCTGGGACCAGCAGTGGTCGCTGCGCATCCAGCAGGTCCTCGCGCACGAGTCCGACCTGCTCGAGTACGAGGACATCTTCGCCGGCTCGCACGTCATCGAGGCCAAGGTGGAGACCCTGGTCACCGAGTGCCTGGCCGAGATCGAGCGGATCCAGGAGATGGGCGGCGCCATGGCCGCCGTCGAGTCCGGCTACCTCAAGGCACAGCTGGTCTCCTCGCACGCCGAGCGGCGCGCCCGCATCGAGTCGGGCGACGACAAGATCATCGGCGTCAACATCTTCGAGACGACCGAGCCGAACCCGCTCACCGCCGACCTGGACACCGCGATCCAGACGGTCGACCCGGCCGTCGAGGCCCGGGTCGTCTCCTCCCTCGGCACCTGGCGCGACACCCGCTACCAGCCGCCCTTCAACCACCCGCGGCCCTGCAAGGCCCTGGAGCGCCTCAAGGAGGCCGCGAAGGGCACCGGCAACCTCATGGAGGCCACCCTGGAGTGCGCCCGCGCCGGCGTCACGACCGGCGAGTGGGCGGGTGCGCTGCGCGAGGTCTTCGGCGAGTTCCGCGCGCCGACCGGTGTCTCCTCCGCCCCCGTGGCCGTCCCGGCCGAGGCGGGCTCCCCGATGGCCGAGGTGCGCCGCAAGGTGGACCTGACCGCCCAGGACATGGGCGTCGGCAAGCTCCGCTTCCTGGTCGGCAAGCCGGGCCTCGACGGGCACTCCAACGGGGCCGAGCAGATCGCCGTACGGGCCCGCGACGCCGGGTTCGAGGTGGTCTACCAGGGCATCCGGCTCACGCCCGAGCAGATCGTGGACGCGGCCCTCGAAGAGGACGTGCACGCGGTCGGCCTGTCGATCCTCTCCGGCTCGCACGCCCAGCTCGTGCCCGACGTCCTCGACCGGCTCAAGGACGCGGGGGCGGCCGACATCCCGGTCGTCGTCGGCGGGATCATCCCGAACGCCGACGCCGAGGAACTGCGGGCGGCCGGTGTGGCCGCCGTCTTCACACCGAAGGACTTCGGTATCACCGGGATCATCGGCCGTATCGTCGACGAGATCCGGAAAGCGAACAAGCTCGACCCCCTGGAGGTCCCCGCATGACCAGCCCCGTGAACCGTCTGCGTCCGCGCCGCTCCTGCCTCGCGGTGCCCGGCTCGAACCCGCGCTTCCTGGAGAAGGCCCAGGGTCTCGCCGCGGACCAGGTCTTCCTCGACCTGGAGGACGCCTGCGCGCCGCTGGCCAAGCCGGACGCCCGGCACACCATCGTGAAGTTCCTCAACGAGGGCGACTGGACCGGCAAGACCCGGGTCGTGCGGGTCAACGACTGGACGACCCACTGGACCTACCGCGACGTCGTGACGGTCGTCGAGGGCGCCGGCCAGAACCTCGACTGCATCATGCTGCCGAAGGTCCAGGACGCCCAGCAGATCGTCGCGCTCGACCTGCTGCTCACCCAGATCGAGAAGACCATGGGCTTCGAGGTCGGCAAGATCGGCATCGAGGCGCAGATCGAGAACGCCCAGGGTCTCGTCAACGTCAACGCGATCGCCCAGGCCTCGCAGCGCGTCGAGACGATCATCTTCGGCCCGGCCGACTTCATGGCCTCCATCAACATGAAGTCGCTGGTCGTCGGCGAGCAGCCGCCCGGCTACCCGGCGGACGCGTACCACCACATCCTGATGAGCATCCTGATGGCCGCCCGCGCCAACAACCTCCAGGCGATCGACGGCCCCTACCTGCAGATCCGCAACCCGGAGGGCTACAAGGCCGTCGCCCAGCGCGCCGCCGCCCTCGGCTTCGACGGCAAGTGGGTGCTGCACCCGGACCAGGTGGCCGCGGCGAACGAGATCTTCTCGCCCTCGCAGGAGGACTTCGACCACGCCGAGCTGATCCTCGACGCGTACGACTACTACACCTCCGAGGCCGGCGGCAAGAAGGGCTCGGCGATGCTCGGCGACGAGATGATCGACGAGGCCTCCCGCAAGATGGCCCTGGTCATCTCCGGCAAGGGCCGGGCCGCCGGCATGCAGCGCACCAGCAAGTTCGAGATCCCGGAGGCCTGAGTCCGATGCAGTTCGGCCGCACCTACGAAGAGTTCGAGATCGGCGCCGTCTACAAGCACTGGCCCGGGAAGACGGTCACCGAGTACGACGACCACCTCTTCTGTCTGCTGACGATGAACCACCACCCGCTCCACATGGATGTGAACTACGCCGAGAACACGACGGACTTCAAGAGGAACGTCGTCGTCGGCAACTACATCTACTCGCTGCTGCTCGGCATGTCCGTGCCGGACGTCTCGGGCAAGGCGATCGCCAACCTGGAGATCGAGTCGCTGCGGCACGTGGCGCCGACCTTCCACGGCGACACCATCTACGGCGAGACGACCGTCCTCGACAAGACGCCGTCGAAGTCGAAGAGCGACCGCGGCATCGTCTACGTCGAGACCAAGGGCTACAAGCAGGACGGCACCCTGGTGTGCGTCTTCCGCCGCAAGGTGATGGTCCCGACCGCCGAGTACATCGAAGCGCGCGGCGGCGAGCAGCCCGGCCGCCCCGAGCTCATCGAGCCCGCCAAGAAGACGGAGAAGTAGCCATGGCCCGACTCGCCCAGACCGCCGGGCTCACGGACGTCCAGCAGGAGATCCTCAAGACCGTCCGGGACTTCGTCGACAAGGAGATCATCCCGGTCGCCACGGAGCTGGAGCACCGCGACGAGTACCCGCAGCAGATCGTCGACGGGCTCAAGGAGCTCGGCGTCTTCGGTCTGATGATCCCCGAGGAGTACGGGGGCCTGGGTGAGTCGCTGCTCACCTACGCGCTGTGCGTGGAGGAGATCGCGCGTGGCTGGATGTCGGTGTCCGGCATCATCAACACTCACTTCATCGTGGCGTACATGCTCAAGCAGCACGGCACCCAGGAGCAGAAGGAGTACTTCCTTCCGCGGATGGCGGCCGGCGAGGTGCGCGGCGCCTTCTCGATGTCGGAGCCGGGGCTCGGCTCGGACGTGTCGGCGATCACGTCGAAGGCGGTCAGGGACGGCGACGAGTACGTCCTGAACGGCCAGAAGATGTGGCTGACGAACGGTGGCACGTCAACCCTGGTCGCCGTCCTCGTCCGAAGTGACGAAGGACACCCCGAGGGGACCGCCCCCCACAAGTCGATGACGACCTTCCTCATCGAGAAGGAGCCCGGCTTCGGAGAGGTCCGTCCCGGCCTCACCATTCCCGGCAAGATCGAGAAGATGGGTTACAAGGGCGTCGACACGACCGAACTCATCATGGACGGACTGCGCATTCCGGCCAATCGGGTCCTGGGCGGGGTCACCGGCCGAGGGTTTTACCAAATGATGGACGGCGTGGAGGTCGGCCGCGTGAACGTGGCGGCCCGTGGTTGCGGCGTCGCGCAGCGTGCTTTCGAACTGGGCGTCCAGTATGCCCAACAGCGTCACACTTTCGGCAAGCCGATCGCCCAGCACCAGGCGATTCAGTTCAAGCTGGCCGAGATGGCTACCAAGGTCGAGGCCGCTCATGCCATGATGGTGAACGCAGCACGCAAAAAGGACTCCGGGGAACGAAACGACCTCGAAGCAGGGATGGCGAAGTACCTCGCCTCCGAATACTGCAAGGAGGTCGTGGAGGACGCCTTCCGCATTCACGGCGGATACGGGTTCTCCAAGGAGTACGAGATCGAGCGTCTCTACCGCGAGGCGCCGATGCTGCTCATCGGCGAGGGTACCGCCGAGATCCAGAAAATGATCATTGGCCGTCGGCTGCTCGAGGAGTACCGATTCCAGGGTTGATTGTCGCATTTGGGTCGATTCGGCCGCGAAGAAGATCACACCCCGTGTTCGTCTTCCGGCCGTCGACTCGGCTTCTGGCTTGCCCAGTTGCGGCTCGCAACCGATAGCATCGACGGAAAGCCGCCGTCCCCCCGTTACCGCGGCATCATCCGCTACGAAGGTCATCCATGCCCCACAGCCAAACCTCTGCACACCGCGACACCCCCAAGGGCGTACGCATCGCACGCGGAGCATCGCCGTGGCTTCTGCCGACCGTCGCCACCGCGGCGCTCAGCCTCGCGCGCGCCCGCAAGTCGAAGCGCGCCGCGGCCGTCGCCGTGCCGGTCACCGCTCTCGCGGCCGGCATGCTGTGGTTCTTCCGCGACCCCGAGCGCGAGATCGCTCAGGGCCGGGTCATCTCGCCCGCCGACGGTGTGGTGCAGAGCATCATGCCGTGGAAGGACGGACGCACCCGCGTCGCCATCTTCATGAGCCCGCTGAACGTCCACGTCAACCGCGCGCCGCTGGCCGGCACGGTGACGTCCGTGGAGCACGTCCCCGGCGGCTTCGTGCCGGCGTTCAACAAGGAGAGCGAGAACAACGAGCGCGTTGTCTGGCACTTCGACACCGAGCTCGGCGACATCGAGATGGTGCAGATCGCGGGCGCCGTCGCCCGGCGCATCGTGCCGTACATCCCGCAGGGGACGAAGGTCGAGCAGGGTGACCGGATCGGCCTGATCCGCTTCGGTTCGCGTGTCGACATCTACCTTCCGGAGGGTGTCGAGGTCGCCGTCGAGGTCGGACAGCCCACGACCGCGGGGGTGACTCGCATTGACCGTGATTGATCCCGACACACGCGCGTCCGAGTGGGTCGCCGACTCGGAGGCCGAGGCCGATGACGCCGAGGAGATGCCGCTGTCGTTGAGGCTGTCCATAGCGGACGCCCTCACGCTCGGTAACGCCACGTGCGGCTTCATGGCGGTGTACTTCACCACCACGGGCATCCTCATCCCGCACCTGACGGGCAGCTCCGAGACCGGCATGGCGCGCAACAGCGCCGCCACCGCCGTGATCCTGATGCTCGCCGCGGCGATCTTCGACCTGTTCGACGGCATCGTGGCGCGCAAGCTGCGCTCGTCCCCGATGGGCGCCGAGCTCGACAACCTCTCGGACCTGATCAGCTTCGGTCTGGCCCCGGCCTACTTCGTACTCGTGTACGGCATGGTCACGCCCGGCGCGCAGCAGAAGGTCTCGGCGGTGGCCGCGATCGTGGTGCTCCTCGCGGTGGTGCTGCGGCTGGCGAGATTCTCCTGCGTGACGATGAAGGACGGCATGTTCCAGGGCATGCCGAGCCCCTTCGGCGCGCTGACGGTGGTCTCGATCGTGCTTCTCGAGCTTCCGTTCATCCCGACGCTGCTCGCGATCATCGGAGTCGCCTGGCTGATGGTGAGCCGGGTCGAGTACCCCAAGCCGCGGGGCATCCTCGCGGTGGCGATGCTCAGCTGGATCGTCGGTGCGATGGGCATGCTGGCGGCCTGGGCGTTCGACGCCCCGGGCGGACAGTTCCTGCTCCAGACCGGCTGCGCGCTGCAGGTGGTGCTGGGCGCCGTGATCCCCCTCTTCGCGACGGCCCGGCGAGTGAACACCTTCCGCGACAACCGGCGCGAGAGCCGCGAGGCGCGACAGGCGCAGGCGGCGCAGCTGCCGTAGCGGAACCACAGTGCATGCGGAAGGGCCCCGGACGCGGATCGCGTCCGGGGCCCTTCCGCGTGCACTGTCAGCCGAGCTGCTTGTAGTACAGCGTCGTGGGCTGCAAGGTGCCATCCGGGTCCGCGGCGAAGTCCGGGATCACACCCGCGGCCGTCCAGCCGGCCTTGCGGTACAGCCGCTCGGCGGGACTGTCCGTCTCGGTGTCCAGGACGAGCAGGCCGAGGCCCAGGGCGACCGCGCGGGCCTCGGCGGCGGCGAGGAGCCCGGCCCCGAGGCCCCGGCCGCGCGCGGCGCGGTGGACGACGAGCCGGGCGATCTCGCCCCGGTGGCGCCCGTTGGCCTTGTCGCTGCGGACGAGGGTGACGACGCCGACGAGCCGCCCGTCCTCGTCCCGGGCGCCGAGGACATCCCGTACGCCCCGCTCGGCCTCGTCGGCGACGGAGCGCCACCAGGCGGCCGCCTCGGCGGCGTCCAGGGGCTTCAGGAAGCCGATGGAGGCACCGCCGTCCACGGCGTCGCGCAGGAGCTCGGTGAGACCGCCGGCGGCGTCGGCGCGGATCTCGTCGGGGGTCAGGCGCCGGACGCCGTCGAGGCGCCGCTCCAGACACAGCAGCTCAGGGCGGGGGTCCCAGGAGGCCACGCTCTCGAAGCCGAGGCGCCGGTAGAGGGCGAGGGCGGGCTCGCGCCACCGCCAGACCGAGAGGCGTACGGCGGGGACGCCGGCCTCGTCCGCCCGTCGTACCGCCTCCGTGACCAGGGCGGCCGCGAGGCCGTTCCCCCGGGCCGCGGGTTCCACCCAGAGCCGCTTGATCTCGCCGTCCGCCGTGAGCACCGCACAGGCCGCGGGCCGGTGCGCCCCGGTGGCGGTGGCCAGCAGCACGGTGTCCGCGGCGAAGGCGGCGGCCGGGTCCTCGGCCTCGGCGCGGTAACCGTCCGGGAGCCCGGCCGGGCCCGGCACGGGGCGGCCCTTCTCGGCCTCGGTGGCGAGGTGGTAGGCGGCGAGCAGGGCCGGGAGGCCCGGGTGCGTCCGGCACGCCTCTATGCGTACGTTCATGCGCCCGAGCCTCACATCCGGTTGTTACGTGCGGATGTCGCCGCCGGGCTACCCGACCCGGTAGCTCCGTGCGGCCTCCGACGCGGCGGGCTGACGGACCGTGCGCATGCCGCCGGGGACGGACCTGTCGGGCTGGAGGATGACCGACTCGCGCGAGGACGGGGCCTTGGGGTCGCTGAGGTCGTGGGTGAGGCCGAAGCCCGCGTCGTGGCGGTTCAGGGTGAGCAGGGCCTTGTCGATGCCCTCGCGGGTGAGGTCCTTGTCCGCGCACGCCTTCTTCAGGGCCTCGCCGAAGACGCTCGCCGCGGTCCAGCCGGCGACGATGCCGTTGTCGAGCGTCTGGCCCGGATAGGCGGCCTGGTAGTCGGCGACGAGCTTGCGGGCGACCGGGGTGTCGGCGCCGATCGGAAGGCTCGGGGAGGCGAACCAGTACATCTTCTCCAGGGCCGGGCCCGCCGGGGTGTCGAGCAGCTGGGGCGCGAAGGCCGAGTTGTTGCCGATCACCGGCACCAGGAACCTCGTCGCGGCGGCGACCCCGACGAGCGAGGCGGCCTGGCGCGGGCCCGCGCTGACGACGACGGCCTTGACCCCGGCCTTCCTGAGCGCGGCGACCTGTGCCGACATGTCGTTGTCGGTCGGCTTGATCTTCTGCTCGACGACCGTGAGCCCGGCCTTCCCGGCCGCGTACTTCGACCCGGCGAGGGCGTTCTGCCCGTAGTCGCCCTCGAAGTAGACGTGCCCGAGCTTGTCACCCGCCTTCAGGCCCTTCTCCTTGAGCAGGAAGTCGACGGCGTTGATCGTCTCGACGTCGTACGTGGTGCCGAGCACCCGGATGTACGGGGAGCCGAGCAGCGAGGCCGACCAGGCCTGCGGCAGCACCAGGCCCTTGTCCCTGCCGTCGACGCGCGGCTTGACGGCGGCGACGAACGGGGAGCCGATGAACTGGGCGAAGCCGGCCACCTCCGGTTCCAGCTCGGTGTAGGCGGCGAGCGCCTTCTGCGGGTCGTAGCCGTGGTCGCGGACGGTCAGCTCCAGCTGCCGGCCGCAGATCCCGCCGGCCGCGTTGACCTGCTTCACGTACAGCTGCTGGGCCTGGGTGACGCTCTTGCCGAGGGTGGCGTACACGCCGGTCATGTCGGTGAGCGCGCCGAGCCGGATGGCCTTGTCGGTGACGCCGGTGCCGGACTTCACGCCGTCGGCCGCGGTGCCGTCGCCGTTCCCGTCGCCGCCCGTGGCCTTGGAGCTGCAGCCGGCGGCGGTCAGCGCGACGAGCAGCGCGAGCGCGCCGGTCAGGCCGCGCGCGGCTTTTCTGCCGTGGTTCATCGTTCCTCCCCTGGAGTGGGCCGGGTGCGCCGGGCGGCGAGCCGGACCAGGCCCCCGGGCAGGAAGAGCACCACCGCGACGACGGCGGCGCCGTACAGGTAGCGCGCGGCCTCCCCCGGTGCGATCCCGCCCGTCCCGGGGGCGGAGACCAGGGGGAGCGCGTCGCTGTACCGGTTGAGGAGCTGCGGCAGCAGGGAGACGAAGACGCCTCCGACCACCGCTCCGGCGACCGAGCCGAGACCACCGATGACGATCATGGCCAGGTATTCGAGGGAGAGCACCATGCCGAAGTACTCCGGCACGGTGCGCTGGAAGACCAGCGCGAGCAGCACGCCCGCCAGGCCCGCGTACATGGACGACAGGACGAAGGCCGCGGCGCGGTGACGGGCCACGGGGATGCCCATGACGCCGGCGGCCACCCGGTGGTCCCGGATGGCGTTCATGGCCCGGCCGGGGCGGCCGCTCAGCACCCCGCGGGCGAACAGGGCGCCCGCGAGGAGCAGGACGAGCCCCAGGTACCAGAGCTTCTCGGCGGAGCCGAACGGCACGGCCGCGACGAGGACTTCGCTGTCGTCGAAGGTGAGGCCGAACAGGCTGAACGGCGGGACCGCCCGGCCGTTGAAGCCGCCCGTGAGGTCCTCGGCGTTGAACAGGACATGCTGGCCGATGAAGATCAGCGCGAGCGTCGCGATGCCCAGGTACGCGCCGCGCAGCCGGCCCGCGATGGGCGAGAACACCCCGCCGGCCAGACCCGCGAGGACCACGGCGAGCACGGCGGCGAGCCAGCCGGGCAGGCCGAGGCCGGTGAGCCCGTCACCGCCGTCACCCGCGAACACGCAGTAGCCGTACGCGCCGACGGCGAGGAAGAAGGCATGGCCCATGGAGAGCTGTCCGGTGGCGCCGGTCAGCAGGTTGATGCCGATGGCGCCGATCGCGGCGGCCATGGCGAAGAGCCCCGCCTGGAGCCAGAACCGGTCCAGGTAGAACGGCAGCGCGAGGAGCAGCACGCCGACGGCGGCCCCGCCGTACACCCGCGGGCGGGCGAGGGAGCGGACGACGAGGGTCTCAGACACGGGCGAGCTCCTTCGTGCCGAGGAGGCCGGCGGGGCGGACGAGCAGCACCACGACCATGACGAGGTACGGGGCGAGGTCGCCGATCCCCCGGCCGAGGAAGGTGAGGTCGCCCTGGTAGCCGGTGGCCAGGGACTCGGTGACGCCGACGACCAGGCCGCCGACGAGCGCGCCCGTGGTGGAGTCGAGGCCGCCGAGGATCGCGGCGGGAAAGGCCTTCATGGCGGCGAGCGAGGTGGTCCGCTCCAGGCCGGGGGTCGGGAAGACGGTGAGGAACAGCGCGGCGACGGCGGCGAGGCCGCCGGCCACCGCCCAGGCGCCGAGCGAGACCCGGCCGAGGCGGATGCCCATGAGGGCGGCGGTCTCCCGGTTCTCTGCGGCGGCCCGCATCGCCACCCCCCAGGAGGTGTGGCGGAAGGCGAGCAGGAACGCGGTGATGAGCAGCGCCGCGGCGAGCAGGGCGGCGATCCGGGTCTGGGCCACGGCGACCGGCCCGACGGTGACGACGGCGTCGCCCCACGGGTCGCCGAGGGCGAGGATGTCGGTGCCGATCCGGCGGGTCAGCTCGGTGGCGAGCAGGATGTCGACGCCGATGGTGACGATGGCGAGGACGCTGTGGTCCGAGCCGCGGTAGCGGCGCATCACCAGGAACTCGACGGCGGCGCCGACCACCGCCGCACCCGCGATCCCGGCGAGCAGCGCCGGCCAGAAGCCGATCTTGTCGTGCAGCACGGCGGTGACGTAGCCACCGGCGAGCAGCAGCGAGGCGTGAGCGAAGTTCACCACCTCCGTCGCACGGAAGATGACCACGAAGCCGAGGGCGACGAGCGCGTAGACGGACCCCAGCGAGATCCCGTTGATGAGCAGTTCGGCGAGGGTGCTCACGCGGCGCTCTCCTCTCCCAGGTAGGCGCGGACCACGGCGGGGTCGTTCTGGACGTCGCCGGGGGCGCCGTCGGCGATCCGGCGGCCGAAGTCGAGGACGGTGACGGAGTCGGCGAGCCGCATCACCACGCCCATGTCGTGCTCGATGAGGACGATGGAGATGCCGAGGCTGTCGCGGACCCCGGCGATGACGGCAGCGGTCCTGCGCCGCTCGTCGGCGGTCATCCCGGCGACGGGCTCGTCGAGCAGCAGCAGCCGGGGCTCCATGCACAGGGCGCGGGCGAGCTCGGCGAGCTTCTGCAGGCCGTACGGCAGGGAACCGGCCGGCTGTGCCAGCTGCTTCTCCAGACCGACGAAGGCGGCGATCTCCCGGACCCTGGCCCGGTGCCGGGCCTCCTCGCGGACGGCGGACGGCAGCCGCAGCCCGGCGGCCAGGAATCCGGTCCTCGTGAGACGGTGCCGCCCCAGCATCAGGCTGTCCTCGACGGTGGCGCGCGGCGGCAGAGCGAGGTTCTGGAAGATCCGCGCGACACCGAGATCGGCGATCCGGTGCGGGGGCAGCGCGGTGAGCTCGTGCTCGCCGAACCGCACCGACCCCGAGGCGGCCTTGTAGAGGCCGGACAGGACGTTGAGGCAGGTGGACTTGCCGGCACCGTTGGGTCCGATGACGGCGTGCACGGTGCCGGGACGAACGGTGAACCCGACCCCGTCAAGGGCGGTGAGCCCGGCGAACCGCACGGTCAGGGCGTCGACGACGAGGTGACTGCTCATCGGGCGGACTCCTCCCAGCAGGCGAGGACCGGACGGACCCCGCGTGCGGCGGCCGCGTCCGCGGCGGCGGTCTCGTCGACGACGCCCAGGTAGCGGCGGCGGACCTCGTCGGAGGCGGCGAGGTCCTCGGCGGGCCCCGCGAGGGTGACCTCGCCGACCTCGAGGACGTACGCACGCGAGGCGAGCCGCAGGGCGAGCGCCGCGTTCTGCTCCACGAGGAGCACGGCGGTGCCCTGGGCGTTGATCTCGCGGATCGTGTCGGCGATCCGGGCCGCCATCAGCGGGGCGAGCCCCAGCGAGGGTTCGTCGAGCAGCAGCAGCTTCGGCGCGGCCATCAGGGCCCGGGCGACCGCCAGCATCTGCTGCTCGCCGCCCGAGAGCAGCCCGGCCCGCTGCCGGGCCCGCTCGGCGAGGACGGGGAAGAGCTCATGGACCCGCTGCACCGCGGCGTTCCGCGCGGACCGGTCACGCCGGCCGCCCAGCAGACCGGCCCGCAGGTTGTCCTCGACGGTCATCCGGGCGAAGACCTGGCGGCCCTCGGGCACCTGGGAGACCCCGGCCGCGACGACCCGGTCGGGGGCGAGCCCGTCCAGGGGCCGGCCGCCGGAGGTGACGGTGCCGGCGACGACGGCCCCGCCGTGGAACCGCAGGGTGCGCGAGATCGCCCTCAGCAGCGTGGACTTGCCGGCGCCGTTGCCGCCGAGCACGGCGACGACGGCACCCTCCGGGACCTCGAGCGACACCTGCCGCAGCGCGCGGACCGGCCCGTAAGCCGCGGACAGCCCCGCCACTGCGAGGGCGGGTGCGGTACCTCCCATGACTCCCCTTCCGGTTCGGTGGCGCTCACCCCAGCACCGGCCCCGGCCACCCGTCCACGGACGGTGTCCGAAACGCTGCCGGTGACCAGCGGGCGCGCCGGGAGGCTGTGCACGCGCACAACGCTGCGTGTCAGGGGCCTGTGGAGAGCGGTGGAAGGGTGGCATCCTCCCGGGCATGGGACGGCGCAGACCACGGACCGGCGACGACTGGAAGGTGCTGGCCCAGGCGTGCACCGAACTCCTCGAGGCGGTGCCGGACCTGGTGGACGAGCACCTGAGAGAACTGCACGCGTACGACCCGGCGTACGGCCGGATCCTGCCGTACGACCAGCACTGGCACGAGGCGCACACCGCGATGCGCATCGGCATCGAGATGATCTCGGCACCACGGGACACGCCCCGCCGGGACCTGGAGCACGCGGAGGAGATGGGCCGGCGCAGGGCCGAACAGGGCATGCCGCTGGAACTGGTGGTGCACGCGTACCGGCACGCGGGCCATCTGGTGTGGGACGCCCTGATCGAGGGCGCACAGACGAGAACGAGCCACCTCGCCGCGCTCATGCAGTCGGCGACGATGGTCTGGTCGGCGGTGGACGCGCAGGCGGACACCGCGTCTGAGGCGTACCGGGCCACCGAACACGAACTGCGCCGCCGCACGGACGAGCAACTGCAGGCACTCCTCGACGCGCTGCTCCAGGGGCAGCGCGCACCCGAGGTCGTCGCGCGGGCGGCAGCCGCCCTGGACCTGCCGGAGCAGGGCCGGTACGCGGTCGTGGTCCTCCGCCACGACCGCCGGGAGCCGCCGGAGCCGTTCCACCGCCAGGTCCAGGGCACGGGCGTCCGCTTCCTGTGGCGGATGCGCGCGGACTGCGAGGTGGGGGTGGTGGCCCTGGCCGCGGACACGGGCCTCGACGCCCTCTCGGACCTGCTGGACGGCCGGTGTCCGGGCCCGGGCGGCATCAGCCCCGTCGTCACGGGCCTGGCGGAACTGGGCCGGGCCCGCCGCCTCGCCGAACTGGCCCTGCGCACGTGCCCACCCGGCACCCGGCAGATCGTCCGCCTCGACCGCCGCATAGCGGGCGCCCTCGTGGTGTCCCAGCCGGAGATGGCGGGCCTGCTGGTCTCCGACGTCCTGGGCGGCCTGCTGGGTCTTGACCCGGCGGACCGCGCGGTCCTCCTGGAGACCCTGGACGCCTGGCTCGACTGCGAGGGCTCGGCGGGCCGCGCGGCAGCCCGCCTCTACTGCCACCGCAACACGGTCTTCAACCGTCTGCGCCGCCTGGAACAACTGACGTCCCGCTCGCTCTCGCGCCCCCGAGACCTCACGGAGATGACCCTGGCCCTCGACGCGTTCCGCCTGACGACCGCAGGCGGTGGACCGACGACGTGAGCGGCCCCCGCCCAGCCGCCCACGTGGGTGAGCGGCCCCCCGCCCACCCGCCTAGGCGATGAAGTCCCGGGCGATGTTCGCGGCGACCTGCTCGAGCAGCGGCCCGGCGTTGGCGATGGACGTGGCCGCGTCGGGCTCCAGATCGGCCAGCGGATAGGCACGCCGGATGCCGGCGGCGCCCAGGGCCGCCGGGGGCAGGGCAAGCCGGCCGCACACGGCCACGACGTCCTTGCCCGCCGCGCGCGCCGCCGCGGCGACGCCGGCCGGCGCCTTGCCGTGCAGCGTCTGCTCGTCGAGGGAGCCCTCGCCGGTGATGACCAGCGTCGCCCGCTCCAGCGCGGGGGCGAACCCGAGCACCTCCAGCATCAGCTCGATGCCGGGCCGGAAGCTCGCGCCGATGAGCAGCGCGCCGTAGCCGATGCCGCCGGCGCCGCCCGCACCCGGGGAGGCGGCGAGCTCGGCGGCCTTGGGGCCGATCGCCTTCTCCAGGATCCGCGCGTAGTGCGCGAGGGCCGCGTCCAGGGTCTCGACGTCCTCCGGGGAGGCGCCCTTCTGCGGTCCGTACACCGCCGCGCAGCCCTTCGGGCCGGTCAGCGGGTTGTCCACGTCGCTGGCGAGGACGAGGTCGACGTCGGCGAAGCGCGGGTCGACGTCCGACAGGTCGGCGGAGGCCAGCCGCGCGAGGGCCCCGCCGCCGGGCCCGACCGGCTCGCCGTCGGCGTCGAGGAAGCGCGCGCCGAGCGCGGCGAGCATGCCGGCGCCGCCGTCGGTGGTGGCGCTGCCGCCGACACCGAAGACGATCGTGGTGGCACCGGCGTCGAGCGCCGCGCGCAGCAGCTCGCCGGAGCCGTACGTGGTGGCGGTGAGCGGGGCGAAGACCCCGCCGGGCAGCAGCTGGAGGCCGGACGCCTCCGCCATCTCCACCACGGCCGTGGCCCCGCGCAGCGCGAACGCGGCCGTGACCGGCTCGCCCAGCGGCCCGGTCACGGTGACCTCGCGCCGCTCGAATCCGGCCGCGACGGCGGCCGCGACCGTGCCGTCGCCGCCGTCGGCGACGGGCAGCGTCTCCACCACGAGCTCGGGGACGACCCGTCGCAGCCCAGCCGTGACCCGCTCCGCGACCTGTACGGCCGTGAGCGAACCCTTGAACTTGTCGGCCGCGACGAGCACGCGTGCGACCTCAGTTACTGCTCCGTCCGTCACCTTGCATCCCTTGCTTTCGAACAGGCAGTCGCGCCGAGGCCGACCCTATCCGGACGGGAAGACGGCGTGCCACCCACTGATAAAGCGATATTCCGCACCATAGTGGGCCACCATGAGTGCGGAAGCGATCGATCAAACATCAAATAAAGAGCCGTCACCCGACCGCAAGGTCATCACCGTCGGAATGGCGGCGGTCGTCGCGGTGGTGGCCTGGGCGGCCCTGGGCAAGGATTCCTTCGACAGTGCCTCGACCTCCGCGCTCGAATGGGTGCTGGCGAACTTCGCCTGGCTCTTCGTGACCGCGGCCGACGTCTTCCTCGTCCTGTGCGTGGTGATCGCGCTGAGCCGCTTCGGCCGGATCCGCCTCGGCGCGGACGACTCGGAGCCGGAGTTCTCCAATCTGGCGTGGATCGCGATGATGTTCAGCGCGGGGATGGGCATCGGCCTGATGTTCTACGGGGTGGGGGAACCGCTCCAGCACTTCCTGAGCCCGCCACCGGCGAGCGGGGTGCCGCCGCGGTCCGGCGCCGCGGCCCGTACGGCCATGGAGTACTCGTTCTTCCACTGGACGCTCACCCCGTGGGCGATCTACGGCATCGCCGGCCTGGCCCTCGCGTACGCGGGCTTCCGCAAGGGCCGCGGCAACACGCTCAGCGCCGCGTTCGTGCCGCTGATGGGCGAGCGCAGGGCGCGGTCCTGGCCGGGCAAGGCGATCGACCTGCTGGCGGTCTTCGCGACCGTCTTCGGTACGGCGACCAGCCTGGGTCTCGGCGCGCTCCAGGTGGCGAAGGGCCTGAACCTGACGATGGGCGTCGAGGACTCCACGACCACCGAGCTGATCATCATCGTGTCGCTCTCGGCGGCCTTCGTCCTCTCCGCCTTCTCCGGCCTGCACAAGGGCGTGAAGTGGCTCTCCACGCTCAACATCGTGCTGGCGGCGTGTCTGATGGTCTTCGTCTTCCTGCTGGGCCCGACCGTGTACATCCTCGACACGATCCCCGCCTCGGTCGGCGGCTATCTGTACCAGCTGCTGCCGATGGCGAGCCGCACCGGTGCGTTCACCGACCGCACGTGGCTGGGTGCCTGGACGATCTTCTACTGGGCGTGGTGGCTGTCCTGGGCCCCGTTCGTGGGCACCTTCATCGCCCGGATCTCGCACGGCCGGACGGTCCGGGAGTTCCTGGTCGGGGTGCTGCTCGTGCCCTCGGGGGCGACGGTGTTCTGGTTCTGCGTGATGGGCGGCACCGCGATCCGGCTCGAGTCGACGGGCGCGGCCGACCTGGCGGGCGCGGTGAAGGACGGCCCGGAGGCCTCGCTCTTCGCGATGCTGGACGCCTTGCCGATCGGCACGGTGACCTCGTATCTCGCGATGCTCCTGGTGATGACGTACTTCGTGACCAGCGCGGACTCGGCGTCGCTCGTGATGGGCTCGCTGACCAGCCGGGGCGCGCTGCATCCGCCGACCTGGCTGGTGGTCGCCTGGGGCGTCCTCATGGCCGCGGTCGCCGCCGTCCTGCTGGTCGCGGGCGGTCTCACCTCGCTCCAGACGGCGACGATCCTGGTGGCGCTGCCGTTCGTGCTGGTGATGCTGGGCCTGTGCTGGGCGCTGCTCAAGGAGCTGCGCGAGGATCCCGGCGCGGGCCCGGCCCGGCACGCCCTGCACGGGGTGGGCGACGCGGTTCGGGCGATGGTCGGCGACGTGATCACGGAGCCGGGCCCCTCACGGCACGGCCGCGAGTGAGCGGGGGCCCACGCGGGTGCCTCGGCGCGCGCCGGGCCCCCGCTTTCGGTAGACCGGTGCCATGGGCCTGCTCAAGCACAGCGAACTCGCCGACCGGATCCTCGGCGGCTGGACGGGGCGGATCGCCGGGAACATGCTCGGCAAGCCGGTCGAGCGCGGTGATCACTGGACGCCCGAGCGGATCGACGCCTACCTGCGGCTGACCGACGCCCTCCCGCTCACCGACTACCTGCCCCCGCCGCCGGCCGCCGGGGCCGAGGGCTTCGAGCTGCGGCCGGAGTGGCCGCAGTGCGTGCGCGGCCGGATCCACGGCAGCTGCCGGGACGACGACATCGACTACTCGATCCTCGGCCTGCACCTCCTGGAGACCCGTGGCTTCGCGTTCACGACCGAGCAGGTCGGCGAGCACTGGCTGCTGAGGCTGCCGTACCTGCAGACCTTCACGGCCGAACGGGTGGCCTACCGCAACCTCGCCAACGGTCTGAAGCCACCGCTGACCGCCACGTACGACAATCCCCACCAGGAGTGGATCGGCGCGCTGATCAGGGCGGACGTCTACGGCTGGACCTCCCCCGGCGACCCGCGCCGGGCCGCCTCGCTGGCCCGCCGGGACGCGGCGCTCTCGCACACCGGCAACGGGGTGTACGGGGCGATGTGGGCGGCTGCCCTGGTGGCGGCCGCGTTCACCGCGCCCGGTCCGCGCGACGCCCTGGAGACCGCCCTGGAGCGGATCCCCGCGAGCAGCCGGCTGGCCAGGGCCGTACGGCACACGATCGCGCTGCACGAGTCGGGCCTGGAGTGGTCGGCGACGCTCGCCGAGCTGGCGAGGGAGAACGGGGGGCTCGGCTGGATCCACACGATCCCCAACGCGGCGGTGCTGACCGCCGGACTCCTTTACGGGGAGGGGGACTTCACCCGCACCATCGCGCTCACCGTGCGCGGCGGCCTGGACACCGACTCCAACGGGGCGACGGCCGGCTCGGTGGCGGGGGTGCTGTGCGGGGCGGCGGCCATCCCGCCGCAGTGGAGCGAGCCGCTCCAGGACCGGGTGCGCAGCGCCGTGTTCGGTTACGACGGGGTGCGGATCAGCGAGCTTGCCGAGCGGACCCTGCGGCTGGCTACGCTGACGGGGTGACCACGACTGACTACGCCACGTACATCGCGGGCCTGCCCCGCGTCCTGGCCGGTGCGGCCGCCCTCTTCCGCGACGCGGCGGGACGGGTCCTGATCGTCGAGCCGAACTACCGGGAGGGCTGGGCCCTGCCGGGCGGCACGATCGAGTCGGACACCGGCGAGACCCCTCGCCAGGGCGCCCGCCGCGAGACGGCCGAGGAGATCGGCCTCGACGTCGCACTGGGCGCGCTGCTCGCGGTCGACTGGGTGCACGGGACGGCGCGGCCGCCGATCGTGGTGTACCTGTACGACGGCGGGGTGCTGTCGGACGAGGAGTTCGCCGCGATCCGCCTCCAGGAGGAGGAGCTGATCTCCTGGAAGCTGGTCGACCCCGCGGAGATCCCCTCGTACCTGCCGGGCGCCCTGGCCCCCCGGGTCCTCGCCGCACTCGGCGCGCTGGAGAGCGGCCGCGGGCCGGTGGAACTGGAGAACGGCCACGCCGCCCACTGAAGCGCCGGGGATCCCGGGGTCCGGGCGTCCGGGCCACCCCGTAAATCCGCTCGCGGGGGCCGTTCGGGCCTGTCTACTCTCGCGGTATGACCATGGTCGCGATTCTCAGCGGTGCCGGCATCTCCACGGACTCGGGCATCCCCGACTACCGGGGGCCCGACGGCCTGTGGCGGCGCGACCCGGAGGCCGAGCGGCTCGTCACCTACGGGCCGTACATGGCCGACCCGGAGATCCGCCGCCGCTCGTGGCGGATGCGGCTCGACGGGCCGGTGTTGCGGGCCGAGCCGAACGCGGCGCACCACGCCGTCGCCGCGTACGAGCGGAGCGGCAACGCGCTGCGGGTCATCACGCAGAACGTGGACGGCCTGCACCAGGCCGCCGGGGTGCCGGAGCGCAAGGTGCTCGAACTGCACGGCTCCGCGCGGTCGGTGGTGTGCACGGCCTGCCATGCGCGCTCGTCGATGGCCGAGGCCCTGGAGCGCGTGCAGGCCGGCGAGGCCGACCCGGCCTGCCTCGCGTGCGGCGGGATCCTGAAGTCGGCGACGGTCATGTTCGGGCAGCGGCTGGATCCGGAGGTGCTCGGGCAGGCCATGGCGATCGCCAAGGGCACGGAGGTGTTCATCGCCGTGGGGACGAGTCTGCAGGTGCAGCCGGCCGCCTCGCTCGCGGGGATCGCGGCGGAGCACGGGGCCCGGCTGATCATCGTGAACGCCGAGCCCACTCCGTACGACCCGGTCGCGGACGAGATCGTGCGCGAGCCGATCGGCACCGCGCTGCCCGCGCTCCTCGAAGGCCTGCGCTAGAAGAGGGCGTCGGGAGCGGGCCCGCCCGATTCGAAGGCGAGCAGGCGCTGCTTGCGGTCCAGGCCGCCGCCGTAGCCGGTGAGGTTTCCGCTCGCGCCGATCACCCGGTGGCAGGGGACGACGATGCTGACCGGGTTCTTGCCGTTGGCGAGGCCGACCGCGCGCGAGGCACCGGGGTTGCCGAGGACCTCGGCGAGTTCCCCGTACGTCCGGGTCTCCCCGTACGGGATGAGGCGCAGCTGCTCCCAGACGCGTAGCTGGAACGGGGTGCCGACGAGCTTCAACGGCAGGTCGAACTCCGTGAGTTCGCCGGCGAAGTAGGCGTCGAGCTGGCGGACGGCCTCGGCGAAGGGGCGCGGGTCGGGGGTGCCGAAGGTCTGCTCGGCGGGGCGGTGGCGCTGGCCGGTCATGTGGATGCGGCTGAGGACTCCGTCGACGGCGACCAGGGTCAGCGGGTCGTAGGGGCTGTCGACGACCGTGTGCTGGACGGTGGGCATGTCTGCTGCGCTTCCTTACGCGGGGAGGTGGTTGATGGGGTGGGCGTCGGTGGCCCAGAGGTACTGGACGGCGTAGGCGCGCCACGGCCGCCAGTGCGCGGCGCGGGCGGTGAGCGCGGCGGGGGTGGCGGGCAGGCCCAGGCCCTCGGCGGCGCGGCGGACGCCGAGGTCTCCGGGGAGGAAGGCGTCGGGGTCGCCGAGCGCCCGCATCGCGATGACCTCGGTGGTCCAGGGGCCGAAGCCGGGCAGGTCCAGCAGCCGGGCGCGGGCCTCGTCCCAGTCGCTCTCGGGGCCGAGGGCCAGGCTTCCGCCGGCGAGGGCGCCGACGAGGGTGAGCAGGGTGGTGCGGCGGCTGCCCGGCAGGGCGAGGTTCCCCGGGTCGAGCCCGGCGAGGGCCCCGGGGCTCGGGAAGAGGTGGGTGAGGCCGCCTTCCGGGTCGTCGACGGGGACGCCGTGCGCGGTGACCAGGCGGGCCGCGTGGGTGCGGGCGGCGGCCGTGGACACCTGCTGGCCGAGGACGGCGCGTACGGCGAACTCGGCGGCGTCCACGGTGCGCGGCACCCGCCGCCCGGGAGCCGCGTCGACCAGCGCCGCGAGCAGCGGGTCGGTGCGCAGCTGTTCGTCGACGGCGACGGGGTCGGCGTCGAGGTCGAGCAGCCACCGGCAGCGGCTGATGGCGTGGGTGAGGTCGCGCGGGTCGGTGAGGGAGAGCCGGCACAGGACGTGGTCGGGGCGGGGGGCGAGCGCGACGATGCCGTGCCCGTACGGGAGGCTCAGGGTCCGCCGGTAGGCGCCGTCGCGCCACTCCTCCACGCCGGGGACGGCGGTCGCGGCGAGGTGACCGAAGAGGTTGGAGGGGTTGAGGGGGGCGCGGAACGGCAGCCTGAGGGTGATCGTCCCGGGGGTCGCGGGCGGCGCGGTGCGGGATCCCGCCGCGCGGGAACGCAGCTCGCCCGGTGTCAGGGCGAAGACCTCGCGGACGGTGTCGTTGAAGGTGCGGATCGAGGCGAAGCCGGCCGCGAAGGCGATCTCGGCCATCGGCAGGGGGGTGGTCTCGATGAGCAGCCGGGCGGTCTGGGCGCGCTGGGCGCGGGCCAGCGCGAGCGGGCCGGCGCCGAGCTCGGCGAGCAGCTGGCGCTCGATCTGCCGGGTGGAGTAGCCGAGCTTCGCGGCGAGGCCGGGGACGCCCTCGCGGTCGACGACGCCGTCCTGGATGAGCCGCATGGCCCGGGCGACGGCGTCGGCGCGTACGTTCCATTGCGGCGAGCCGGGGCTGGTGTCGGGCCGGCAGCGCTTGCAGGCCCGGAAGCCGGCCCGCTGACAGGACGCGGCGCTGGGGTGGAACTCCATGTTCTCGACCTTGGGCGGCACGACCGGGCAGCTGGGCCGGCAGTAGATCCGGGTGGTGCGGACGGCGGTGAAGAACACGCCGTCGAAGCGGGCGTCCTTCGACTGGACGGCCCGTACGCAGCGCTCGGTGTCGGTGTGCATGGTTCAAGGATCGGTGATCACCGGCAGCCGGGCTGGCGAGAAAACGACATCAACCTTCGGCGGACCCGGCGGCCAGCGCGGTGGCGAAGACCTCGTACGCGGCCTGGTCGAAGAGCACGAACCGCACCTCTCGTACGGGCCCGGCGGCCTCCTCCCGCACGGTGCGGATCGCGATACGGGCACCGTCGTCCATGGGCCAGCCGTAGATGCCGGTGGAGATGGCGGGGAAGGCGACCGTCTCGGCACCCAACTCGGCGGCCACGCGCAGGGATTCGCGGTAGCAGGAGGCGAGCAGACCGGAGCGGTCCTCCTCGGGGCTGTGGACCGGGCCGACGGTGTGGACGACCCAGCGGGCGGCGAGGTTCCCGGCGGTGGTGGCGACGGCCCGGCCGGTGGGCAGGCCACGGCCGTAGTGGCCGGCGCGGAGCTTGCGGCACTCGTCGAGGATCGCGGGGCCGCCGCGGCGGTGGATGGCCCCGTCGACCCCGCCACCGCCGAGGAGGGACGAGTTGGCGGCGTTGACGATGACGTCGGTGTCCTGCTCGGTGATGTCGCCGCGGACGAGGACGATCGAGGGTCGGCTGGTCATGTGTCCATCCTCCCGCCGCCGGCCGCGGCGGGCCTCCTCATTTCGTCAGGCCCGGGCAGGGGTCCGCAGCCGGCGCCAGACCGCCTTGGCCGCGTTGTGCCCGGACATTCCGTGCACGCCGGGCCCGGGCGGGGTGGCGGAGGAGCAGAGGAAGACCGCCGGGTGCGGGGTGCTGTAGGGGAAGAGGGAGAGCTTGGGGCGCAGCAGCAGCTGGAGGCCGCGGGCCGCGCCGCAGGCGATGTCGCCGCCGACGTAGTTGGCGTTGCGCGCGGCGAGCTCGGGCGGACCCGCGGTGGCGCGGGCGAGGACGAGGTCTCGGAAGCCGGGCGCGAAGCGCTCGATCTGCCGCTCGATGGCCTCGGTGAGGTCGCCGCGCCAGCCGTTGGGGACATGGCCGTAGACCCAGAAGACGTGCTTGCCGTCGGGGGCCCGGCCGGGGTCGACGAGGCTGGGCTGGGCGGCGATGAGGAAGGGGGTGTCGGGGGCGGTGCCGGAGGAGGCCTGGCGCAGGGCGGTGTCGATCTCGCCCATGGTGGGGCCGATCTGGACGGTGCCGGCGCGGCGCGCGGCCTCGGCGGTCCACGGCACGGGGCCGGTCAGCGCATAGTCGATCTTGAAGGCGCTGGCGCCGTAGCGGTAGTGGTCGTAGTACCCGCCGAAGCCGGCGATCCGGGCGAGCGCGGTGGGCGAGGTGTCGAAGACGTACGCGCGGGCCGGCGGCAGGTCGTCCAGCCGCTTGACCTCGTAGTCGGTGTGGACGGCGCCGCCGAGCTCCTTCAGGTATCCGGCGAGGGCGTCGGAGACGGACTGGGAGCCGCCCCGGGGCAGCGGCCAGCCGCCCGCGTGCGCGGCGAGCGCGAAGACGAGGCCGACGGCTCCGGTGGCGAAGCCGTCGAGCGGGGCGATGACATGGCCGACGAGCCCGGCGAACAGGGCGCGGGCCTTCTCTTCGCGGAAGCGGCGCATCAGCCAGGTGGAGGGCGGGAGTCCGGCGAGGCCGAAGCGGGCGAGGGTGACCGGGTCGCGGGGCAGCGCGGTGAGCGGCAGCTGCATGAAGTCCCGGGCCAGGGTGTCCCACTTGCCGAGGAAGGGCTGGACGAGCCGGCGGTAGGTGCCGGCGTCGCGCGGCCCGAAGGAGGCCGCGGTCTCGGCGACGGAGCGGGAGAGGACGGCCGCGGTGCCGTCGTCCCACGGGTGGGCCATGGGCAGGTCCGGGTGCAGCCACTCCAGGCCGTGCCGTTCGAGCGGCATCGTCCTGAAGACGGGCGATCCGGCGCCGAGCGGGTGCACGGCGGAGCACGGGTCGTGACGGAAGCCGGGGAGGGTGAGCTCCTCGGTCCGCGCGCCGCCGCCGACGGTGGGCTTCGCCTCGAAGACGGCGACCGAGAAGCCGCGCCGCGCGAGCTCCACGGCGGCGGTCAGTCCGTTGGGTCCCGCCCCCACGACGACGGCATCGAGCATCGACGGCACCTTGGGACTCCTTCGTCAGCCGATGGCCAAGGGCTTCAGCATATTCCCGGCCCCGTACGGGACTTAGCGGGCCCCGAGCAGTGACCGGATCCTTTCGGCGGTGGCGGCGTCACGGGCCGCGGCGAACGGCAGCGTGTTGCCTCCGGTGATGCGGAACCGCTCGCCGGTGAGGGTCAGATCGGCGCCTCCGGCCTCCGCGACCAGGAGCAGCCCGGCCGCGTGGTCCCAGGCGTACTCCCAGGAGAAGGCGACGGCGTCCAGCTCGCCCCGGGCGACCGACAGGTACTCCAGCCCGGCCGAGCCGCAGGGGCGAGGGGCGACGCCCTCGGTGCGCAGGCCGAGCAGGGCGCGCTTCTGGTCCGGGGTGGTGTAGTCGGGGTGGGAGGTGGCGACCTCCAGGACCGCGCCGGGCGCGGGCACGCCCGACCGTATCGCCGCGCCGTTCAGGGTCGCGCCGCGGCCGCGCACCGCGACGGCCAGCTCGTCCCGGGCGGGGGCGTAGGTCCAGGAGGCGAGGACTTCGCCGCGGCGGGCGAGGGCGACGAGGGTGCAGAAGCCCGGGTCGCCGTGGACGAACTGGCGGGTGCCGTCGACGGGGTCGACGATCCAGACGGGGGCGTCGCCCTTGAGCGCCTCGTACACCGTGGGGTCGGCGTGCACGGCCTCCTCACCGACCACGACGGAGCCGGGCAGCAGGGCGGTGAGGGAGGCGGTGAGATGGGCCTCGGCGGCCCGGTCGGCGACGGTGACCAGGTCGTGCGGCCCGTTCTTCTCGACGATCTCGTCGGCGTCGAGCTGCCGGAAGCGCGGCATGATCTCGGTGGCGGCGGCCTTGCGGACCGCCTCCTCCACCTCGGTCGTGCCGCCGGCGAGGACGTGCTCAAGGAAGTCGATGGTGTCGATGTCTCCGATCATGTGTCCAGCGAAGCACACCCGGCTGACATTCCGGAGGCGCGGCGGCGACCTGTGGACAACCGGCGGACGACCTGCGGCCCGCGAGTACGCTGTGATCGAGTTCACCCCTTACATCCAGGGAGGGTCCCGTGCACGGCGAGTACAAGGTCCCGGGCGGCAAGCTGGTCGTGGTCGACCTCGACGTGGCGGACGGCCTGTTGCGCAGGGTCCGGGTCGCGGGCGACTTCTTCCTGGAGCCCGACGAGGCGATCCTGGCGATCGACGGGGCCCTGGAGGGCGCCCCGGCCGACACGGACGCCGCCGGTCTCGCGGCCCGGATCGACCAGGCTCTGCCGCCGGGCACCCAGATGTTCGGGCTCACCACGGAGGGCATCGGCGTCGCGGTCCGCCGGGCGCTCGCGCACGCCACCGACTGGACGGACTACGACTGGCAGCTGATCCACGAGCCGCCGCAGGCGCCCGTCCTGCACATGGCGCTCGACGAGGTCCTGACGGCGGAGGTCGCGGCCGGCCGCCGCCCGCCGACCCTGCGGGTCTGGGAATGGGGTTCCCCCGCCGTGGTGATCGGCAGCTTCCAGTCGCTGCGCAACGAGGTGGACCCGGAGGCGGCGCGGCGGCACGGCATCGAGGTGGTCCGCCGGATCAGCGGCGGCGGCGCCATGTTCATCGAGCCCGGAAACACCATCACGTACTCGCTCTCGGTCCCCGACGCCCTCGTGCAGGGCCTCTCCTTCACCGACAGCTACGCCTATCTCGACGACTGGGTGCTCGGCGCCCTCGGCGACATGGGGATCAAGGCCTGGTACCAGCCGCTGAACGACATCGCCACCGAGGCGGGCAAGATCGCGGGCGCCGCCCAGAAGCGCGTGGTCGCGGGCGAAGGCGCGGTGCTGCACCACGTGACGATGGCGTACGACATCGACGCCGGCAAGATGACGGACGTCCTGCGCATCGGCCGCGAGAAGCTCTCCGACAAGGGCACGAAGAGCGCCAGGAAGCGCGTGGACCCGCTGCGCCGCCAGACCGGTCTGCCCCGCGAGGCGGTCATCGACCGGATGATCGCCTCCTTCCGCGACCGCTATGGCCTGTCGGAGGGCCGGGTCACCGAGGAGGAGCTGGCCCGGGCGAAGGAGCTGGCGGAGACCAAGTTCGCGACGCCGGAGTGGACGGCACGGGTGCCGTAGGGAACGGGGGCGAGCGGCGATCCGGTCCGTGCTCAGCGCCCGGGTTCCGGCATGCGCACGCCCCCGGGATATGTGACGATTGGTTCAGAACTCCGCGGGCCTCTCGTCGCGGCTCGGTTCATTCCGCCAGGCGTTCGCCGGCCTCTCCCCCAGCGTCAACCAGCGTTGCCGTCAAGGCCGCTGTGCCCTGCGGCGCCGTGCGTGGCGCGGGGCCCGCGCGCTGCCCCGATGACAGACATCCCTCTCGATCCGGGCCGAACGAAGGAGGCGGGTGTGATGTCCGTGAAACCCGAACAGTCCGTCAGATCCGCGGGCGGATTCGTCTTCGCGATGCAGCGTCAGCAACAGTCGCAATGGTGCTGGGCCGCGACCTCCGTCAGTGTCGACGCGTTCTACAACCCGGCGTCCGGCTGGATCCAGTGCCTGCTGGTGGACGACATCTTCGGTACGACGACCTGTTGCGCCAACGGGTCGACCGCCGCCTGCAACCGGCCCTGGTACCTCAACCTGGGCCTGGCACACGTCGGCCGCTTCGCCCGAGGCGAAGCAGGACCTGCGCCAGTGAATCCGACGGTGGCCCGTGAGATCGACGCCCGCCGCCCCGTGGCAGCGAAGATCGACTGGAGCGGTGGCGGTGGCCATTTCCCGGTGATCACCGGCTACAGCGACCTCATCGTCGGCGAGCCCCCCATCTTCGAGCAGTACCTCACGGTCGAAGACCCGGCATACGGCTTCTCGGCCGTCAGCTACGACTCCTTCCGCACCAGGTACCAGGGATCGGGGACCTGGACGTTCACGTTCTTCACGAGGTGACCCGATGGCCGTCGAATACGCCTCACCACCCGAGGTGCAACGGATAGCTCAGGCGGGCTTCGAGCATCTCGCCCGGCTCGCCCCGTACAGCCTCCCCGCGGCGGCAGGGAAACTGCCCTCGCCCGAGACGGAGGTGACGCTCTCGATGCCGCACCAGGTGCATCACGTCGGGCTCGATCATCTTGTGGCCCGTAGGCCGCTCACGGCCTCGACGGTGACCGGCTGGCGCTACCTCGTCCTGGACGAGGACGCCGCCGTGGCGAGCAGCGAGGTGTCCGCCAGCACCGACGGCCGACCGCCCGCGTTGGAGCAGATCAACGTGGGACCTTACGTGCAGTCGACGGCATCGGCACTGCAGGAGCTCGCCGACGTCTCCGAGATCCGGTCGGGCAGGTACGAGCTGCACATGCTCAAGATCCCGGCACTGAGCACGTTCCTGCTGTGGCTGCGCCCGCTCGAGGAGAACGCCGACCTGTTCGTCGCGCTCGCGCCCGCACCCGAGTTCCTGGAGGCAGGGCACGTCTACCGCGAGGACCAGTTGCTGGACCTGCTGGAAGGCCCGGCGCAGCGGCGCCTGGAGTTCGACGACGCACCGCTCGGCGGATACGACACCGGGCAGTAGCGGGAGCACTGAGCGCTGCCCGTACGCTCCCCGTATGCGGATCGAACACCCGGTGCGGCCCGGGCTGCGGATGGAGTGCGCGGACGGCGGGCGGCTCGTCCTGACGCAGGGCGAGCGGCCGGTCCTGTTCGCGCGCCAGCGCGCCACGCACCGCGGGGTGCACTACGCGCGGACCGGGCGGTACGTCTCACCGCTGGCCCCGCTGCGCGCCGCCGAGGCCCGTGCCTTCGCCGAGTTCGCCCCGCCCGGCTCCGACGCGTGGACGGAGCGCTGGGCCGCGTACGCGGAGGCGGCGCTGCGCGGGGCCGCCGAGGGGCCGCTCCACGAGGGGGACTGGAACCTGGCCGTGGAGAGTCCGGGGTGGTTCGCGGACCGCAACTGGGCCAAGCACCTGGCCCACGACCCCGACCGGGGCCACCTCACCTGGTTCGGCTACGGCGACCCGGACGAGGACGCACGCGACCTGCTGCCGCTGCGGGCCCTTTCCGACCCCGGCGCTCCCCGGGTGAAGGCGTACCGCCGCCAGTACCACGAGGGAGTGCTGCCGCCCGTACTGCTGTGGTGGATCAGCGGGCTGAACTCCCCCGTCGTGCTCGACGGGCACGACCGGCTGGTCGCCGCCCTCGCCGAGGGCGGCCGCCCGAGGGTTTTGCTGCTCTCCCGGGCGGTCGACTCCGCCTACGTGGCGCTCTGCGCGGCCCGCCCGGTCGAGGAGTACGAGCGGACGACGGCCGCCCTGGACGGCCCGCTGGCCGCCGTGCACGCCGCGGCGGCGAGCCGCCGGCTCGCCGAGGTCCTGCGGGCGATCGAACGGACCCCGGAGCGCACCCGGGCCTGGCCGCTCGGCGGCGGCGTGGCCGCCTGGGAGCGCGCTGCGGCGGCGCACGCACCGGGCTGGGCGCCGGCGCCGCTGCCGTGATCGCCCGGGGTCAGGCGGTGGCGGTGCGGGCCACCAGGATGAACTCGTTGTACGGGAACACCTTGCCCACCGACCGCGCGAACGGGAACGAGTAGGTGCGGTCGATGGTCAGGCCCACCTTCTGCGCGTGCCCCCGCAGGCCCTCGAAGTCCACGAAGCGCACGTGCGTGGCGTCGGTCTTGTAGCCGGCCTCCTGCGGCGTGATCAGGACCACCGAACCGCCCGGCTTCACCAGCGGCAGGTACTGCTCCAGGATCGTGTTCCCCAGCGACTCGTCCATGTGCTCCAGCACGTGGGCGCACAGCAGGCTGTCGAACGACCCCGGACCGCAGTCCGCCGCCTGCTCCAGCTCGTCCGGCGTGTACGCCGTCAGACCCCGCTCACGACACGTCGCCACCGACGTCTCGTTGTGGTCCACACCCACGCTGTCCGGCCCGCAGTTCAGCAGGTTCCGCCCGAGGCCACAGCCCACGTCCAGAACCCGGCCCAGACCCAGCCGCTTCAGATTCCACCGGTACGGAGCCTGGGTGGGCAGCAGCCTCTTGATCCCCGAGGTCTCCAGCCGCGCGAGCCGCTGGGTGTAGTCGGAGGATTCCGTGCCGGACATCGACGACCGCCTTCTGTTGCGTCTTGTGAACGGAAACGACAGCGTGGGGGGTTCACGGATCAGCGCATGCGGTGGCACGCGTGGAGGTGATCTGCGCCACTCCAGGCGATCCGTTCGGTCGAGGCTATGTCATCAAACGGAATCCGGTAAAGATCCGGACATCGTTCACGCGGGCATCCGTCGGCCGGCCATGAGAACGCGGTAGAGAAGCAGGGAGGTGGCGAGGCCGACCGCCCAGCCGTAGTCGGCCAACGGCGCGAGGAAGGGGATCAGTCCGTCCTCGGGGAAGGGCCCGGTGCCCGGGGCCGAGTGGGAGCCGCCGATCGCGAGGATCCCGCCCACCACGAAGGCGATCACGGCGGCCGGGTTCCAGCCGGAGCGGTACCAGTAGGGGCCGTCCGCGCGGTAGAGCCCCGCGAGGTCCAAGGCCGTGCGGCGCACCAGCCAGTAGTCGGCGATCAGGATGCCCGCGACGGTGCCGAGGAGGCCGCCGACGAGCCCGAGCCAGGTGAAGATGTACAGCTCGGGGGTGGCGGTGAGCTTCCACGGCATGATCAGCACGCCGACGACGCCCGTGGTCAGCGCGCCCGTGCGGAAGTTCACCAGCCTGGGGGCGAGGTTGGCGAGGTCGTACGCGGGTGACACGACGTTCGCCGCGATGTTCACGGAGATGGTCGCGACCAGGACGGTCACCAGGGCGAAGAGCAGGCCGAAGACGTTGTCCGTCCGGGCGGCGAGCGCCACCGGGTCCCAGACGGCCGCCCCGTACACGGCCTGCGAGCCGGAGGTGACGAGCACCGAGAGGAGCGCGAAGAGGGTCATGGTCGTGGGGAGCCCGAGCGTCTGTCCCCAGATCTGTGCGCGCTGTCCGGCGCCGAAGCGGGTGAAGTCAGGGATGTTCAGGCTCAGCGTCGCCCAGAAGGCGATCATGCCCATGAGGGCGGGGAAGAAGACGGGCCAGAAGTCGGCTCCCCAGCCCAGCCTGGACGGCTGATCGAGGAGGGGTCCGAGGCCGCCCGCCTTGACCGCGATCCAGACGAGCAGGACGAGCGCGCCGACGATGACGAAGGGCGCGGCCCAGTTCTCGAAGCGGCGCAGGGCGTCCATCCCCCGGTGGATGATGGCGAGCTCAAGCGCCCAGAAGAGGACGAAGCAGAGCCACAGGGTCCAGGGCTGGCCGCCGATCCTGGCGGCCCCGGCCCAGTCGCCGCCGAAGGCCTTGTCGAGCAGGACGAAGACGCCCTGGCCGCCGATCCAGGTCTGGATGCCGAACCAGGCGCAGGCCACTGCGGCCCGGATGAGGGCCGGCAGGTTGGCTCCGCGCAGCCCGAAGGAGGCGCGGGCGAGGACCGGGAAGGGGATGCCGTACTTGGGTCCCGCGTGGCCCGTGAGCAGCATCGGCAGCAGCACGACGACGTTGGCGAGGGCGATGGTGAGGACGGCCTGCTTCCAGTCCATGCCGAGCGCGACGAGGCCGGAGGCGAGCAGCCAGGAGGGGATGTTGTGGGCCATGCCGACCCAGAGGGCGGCGAAGTTGTACGTGGTCCAGCGGCGCTCGGTGACGGGGACCGGGAGCAGGTCGTCGTTGACGAAGCGGGGGTCGCCGGGGGCCGTGCCGGGCGCGAGCTCGACACGGCCCCCGGATATGGCGGGTCTGTCGGAGGGGGTGGTGGCGGTCATGTCGGTGTTCCCCTTCTGTGCGGAAGAGGTGCCGGGCCCGGGGGGAGACACCCCTTGGGGGTCAGGCGTTGAGCGCGGGGATGATCTCGGAGCCGTACGCGTCGATGGTGCCCTCGCGGTTGTCGTGCATGTTGTAGACCGCGAACTGGTCGACGCCGAGGTCCCGGAGGTGCCTCAGCTTCGCGATGTGTGCCTCGGCGGGGCCGAGGAGGCAGAAGCGGTCGACGATCTCGTCGGGGACGAACGCGGTGTCGGGGTTCCCGGAGCGGCCGTGGTGGCTGTAGTCGTAGCCGTGCCGGTCCTTGATGTACGCGGTGAGCTCGTCCGGGACCATGCCGGAGTGCTCGCCGTACTTGGCGACCAGGTCGGCGACGTGGTTGCCGACCATGCCGCCGAACCAGCGGCACTGCTCGCGGGCGTGGGCCAGGTCGTCGCCGACGTAGGCGGGCGCGGCGACGCAGATGGTGAGCGCGTCGGGGTCGCGTCCGGCGTCGGCGGCGGCCTGCCGGACCGCCTTGACCATCCACTCGGTGAGGAACGGGTCGGCGAGCTGGAGGATGAAGCCGTCGGCCTTCTGCCCGGCGAGGGCGAGGGCCTTCGGCCCGTAGGCGGCCATCCAGACGGGCAGCCTGCCCTTCCTGATCCAGGGGATCCGGACCGGGTTGCCGTCGACGAGCGCCTCGCGGCCCTCGGCGAGGTCGCGGATGACGTCGATGGCCTCGCCGAGCCGGGCCAGGGTGTTGGGCTTGCGGCCGGCGACGCGCATGGCGGAGTCGCCGCGGCCGATGCCGCAGACGGTCCGGTTGCCGTACATCTCGTTGAGGGTGGCGAAGGTGGAGGCGGTGACCTCCCATGTGCGGGTGCCCGGGTTGGTGACCATGGGGCCGACGTGCAGCTTCGTGGTGTGTTCGAGGATCTGGCTGTAGATGACGAAGGGTTCCTGCCACAGCACGGCGGAGTCGAAGGTCCAGCCGTAGCGGAATCCGTTGCGCTCCGCCCTGCGCATCAGGCCCACGACCTGCGAGGCGGGCGGGTCGGTCTGCAGGACGAGTCCGAAGTCCAAGGGGGCGGCCTCCTAGTTCAGGTACTGGCAGGTGGAGCGGGGTACGAAGCTGCCGTGGCCGGCCCGGCCCACGTACTTCCGCTGGTCGACGACGACCTCTCCGCGCGAGAGGACCGTCTCGACCTGTCCGGTGACCGTCTTCCCCTCGTACGCGGAGTAGTCGACGTTCATGTGGTGGGTGGCGGCGGAGAGCGTCTGGCGGGCGTGCGGGTCGTAGATGACGACGTCGGCGTCGGCGCCGGGGGCGAGCGTGCCCTTCTGGGGGTAGAGGCCGAACATCCGGGCGGGGGTGGCGCAGGCGATCTCGATCCAGCGGCGGCGGGAGATGTGCCCGTCGACGACCGCCTGGTGGAGCAGGTCCATGCGGTTCTCGACGCCGGGGAGCCCGTTGGGGATCTTGGAGAAGTCGCCGAGCCCGAGGTCCTTCTGGCCCTTGAAGCAGAAGGGGCAGTGGTCGGTGGAGACCACCTGGAGGTCGTTGGTGCGCAGGCCCCGCCAGAGCGCCTCCTGGTGCTCCTTCGGCCGGAGCGGGGTGCTGCACACGTACTTGGCGCCCTCGAAGCCGGGTTCGGCGAGGTTGTCGGTGGAGAGGAAGAGGTACTGCGGGCAGGTCTCGCCGAAGACGGGCAGCCCCTTGTCGCGGGCGGCGGCGAGCTCGGCGACGGCCTCCTCGGCGGAGACGTGCACGACGTAGAGGGGGCTGCCGGCGACCCGGGCCAGCTGGATGGCGCGGTGGGTGGCCTCGGCCTCCAGGAGGGCCTTGCGGACCTCCCCGTGGTAGCGGGGGTCGGTCTCGCCGCGGGCGAGGGCCTGCTCGACGAGGACGTCGATGGCGATGCCGTTCTCGGCGTGCATCATGATCAGCCCGCCGTTGACGGAGGCCCGCTGCATGGCGCGCAGGATCCTGCCGTCGTCGCTGTAGAAGACGCCCGGGTAGGCCATGAAGAGCTTGAAGGAGGTGATCCCCTCCTGGACGAGCTTGTCCATCTCCTTGAGGGAGTGCTCGTCGACGTCGGAAAGGATCATGTGGAAGGCGTAGTCGATCGCGCACTTGCCGTCGGCCTTGGCGTACCAGGCGTCCAGGCCCTCGCGCAGGGAGTGGCCGACGCTCTGGACGGCGAAGTCGACGATGGTGGTGGTGCCGCCCCAGGCGGCGGCGCGGGTACCTGTCTCGAAGGTGTCGGAGGCGGAGGTGCCGCCGAAGGGGAGCTCCATGTGCGTGTGGGCGTCGACGCCACCCGGGATGACGTAGCGGTCGGTGGCGTCGATGGTGTGCTCGGCGGTCCAGCCGGCGGCGATGTCGGAGCCGTGGGCGGCGAGGGCGGCGATCCGCCCGTCCTCGATCAGCACGTCGGCGTGGAGCTCGTCGGCGGCGGTGATCACCAGGCCGCCGCGGATGAGGGTACGGGTGCTCACGGGTCTCTCCCCGGGTGGGCGACTAGGCGACTAGAGGTTCCTCAGGGCCTGTTCGAGGATGGCGGCGCCCTCCTCGGCCTCGGCGACGGTGAGCGAGAGCGGGGGTGCGATGCGCACGGCGCTGGTGTTGTGGCCGCCGCCCTTGCCGATGAGCAGCCCGTTCGCGCGGGTGGCCTCCAGGAGGGCGGCGGCCGCGTCGGGGTCGGCGCGGTCGGTGCCCGGTTCGGCGAGTTCGACGCCGATCATCAGGCCGCGGCCGCGGACCTCCCGTACGGCGTCGACGCCGGCGGTGATGCCGCGCAGCCGCTCGATGAGGAGTCCGCCGACCCGGCGGGCGTTGCCCTGGAGGTCGTGTTCGAGGAGGTACGCGAGGTTGGCGAGCCCGGCGGCCATGGTGACGGGCGAACCGCCGAAGGTGGAGATGGAGTTGGCGTCCAGGCAGTTCATGATCTCGGCGCGGGCGACGACTCCGCCGATGGACATGCCGTTGCCGATGCCCTTGGCGAAGGTGAGCATGTCGGGCGGTCCGGCCTGGCCGTGCGCCTGCCAGCCCCAGAAGTGCTCGCCGGTGCGGCCCCAGCCGGTCTGCACCTCGTCGGCGATCCACAGGATGCCGTGCCGGTCGAGGACCCGGCGGAAGGCGGCGTACAGGCCGTCGGGCGGGGAGGTGAAGCCGCCGACGCCCTGGATGGGCTCTGCGATGAGGGCGGCGACGTCGCGGGTGTGGCCGAGGAGGTCTTCGAGGTCGGCGACGCAGGCGTCGATGAACCGCTCGTCGGTGTACTGGGCGTAGGGGCCTCGGGTGCGGACGCCGCCGTGCACGTACAGGGTCTGGAGCGGGGAGAGGCCGGTGGGCGACCAGGCGCGGTTGCCGGTGATGCCGACGGTGGAGAAGGAGCGGCCGTGGTAGCTGTTGCGCATCGCCAGGATCTGGTTGGAGCGGCGGTACGCGGTGGCGAGGAGGAGCGCGGTGTCGTTGGCCTCGGTGCCGGAGGTGGTGAAGAAGACACGGGCGTCGGGGATGCCGGAGAGGTTCGCGATCCGCTCGGCGAGCTCCACCATGGGGCGGTTGAGGTAGAGGGTGGAGGAGTGGATGATCCGCCCGGCCTGGTCGGAGATGGCCTTGGTGACCTCGGGGAGGGCGTGGGCGGTCATCGTGGTGAGGATGCCGCCGAAGAAGTCGAGGTAGCGGTTGCCGTCGGCGTCCCAGACGTGGCGGCCCTCGCCGTGGGTGAGCTCCAGGGGGTCCTTGTAGTAGAGCGCGACCCAGTCGGGGATGACGGCGCGGTGGCGGTCGTAGAGGCTGCTCACGGCTGCACCAGCCCGTCGTACGCGTCGGGACGGCGGTCCCGGTAGAAGGCCCACTGCTGGCGGACCTGCTCGATGAGCCCGAAGTCGAGGTCGCGGACGAGGAGTTCCTCGGCCTTGTCGGAGGCGACTTCGCCGACGAAGCGGCCGCGGGGGTCGACGAAGTAGCTGGTGCCGTAGAAGTCGTTGTCGCCGTACTCCTCGACGCCGACGCGGTTGATGGCGGCGACGAAGTACTCGTTGGCGACGGCGGCGGCGGGCTGTTCGAGCTGCCAGAGGTAGGAGGAGAGACCGCGGTGCGTGGCCGACGGGTTGTATACCAACTGGGCGCCGTTGAGCCCGAGTTGACGCCAGCCCTCGGGGAAGTGACGGTCGTAGCAGATGTAGACGCCGACCTTGCCGACGGCGGTGTCGAAGACCGGCCAGCCGGCGTTGCCCGGGCGGAAGTAGTACTTCTCCCAGAAGCCCTTGACCTGGGGGATGTGGTGCTTGCGGTACTTGCCGAGGTAGCTGCCGTCGGCGTCGATGACGGCGGCGGTGTTGTAGTAGAAGCCGGCGCCCTCGATCTCGAAGACGGGCACGACGATCACCATCCCGGTCTCCCGGGCGAGCTCCTGCATCCTGCGCACGGTGGGCCCGTCGGGCACGGGCTCGGCCCAGCGGTAGTGCTCGGGCTCCTGCACCTGGCAGAAGTACGGGGCGTTGAACACCTCCTGGAACCCGATGACCTTCGCGCCCTGCCGGGCCGCCTCGCGGGCGTACTCCTCATGCTTGGCGATCATGGATTCGGTGTCGCCGGTCCAGGTCGCCTGGACGAGCGCGGCGCGTACGACGTCGGTCATGAGCTGCTCCTTCGGCACGGCGTCAGAGAGCCTCTACGCACGTAGACGCGATGCGTAGGAGGAGAACGTAAGCCCCGTCACAGCCCGGAGCAAGACCGCCGCCGGGAAGCAGCGGAGTCGATCATGTTTCATACCCGAGTGGTCCACGTCGGACACGTACCGACACGTCCCGGTCGGTACGTGTCCGCGCGGATGCCCGAGCTCAGGCCAGGTGCTCGTCGCGTACGCCTCCATCGCCGCGCGCCGGTGCACCGCGAGGCCCGGGGGTGGTCGCGTCGCAGGCGGCGCTCCACCGTCCGCCGGTTCACATCGTTCCGGCGACGCGCAGGGCGTGCAGCAGATCGCGTTCACGGGCCGGGGAGACGGCGCGGGCGGCTGCCAGGACCTGCGGTGCGAGGGCCGGCGGGTCGAGTGCCGTGAGGCGGGCGGCGTCCTCGGGAGTGCGGGCCCGGACGAAGGCGGTGAGCAGGGCCTGGGCCTCGGCGTGGTGGCCCTCGGCGTGCAGGGCCGCGCAGGCGCCGGCCAGCTCCTCCACCGGCCGGGCGACGCCCTGCCGCAGCAGCTGGTCGCAGTCGTGCGGGCGGCCCGCGTCGGCGAGGGCTCCCGCGACGGCGGCCAGCCGGGCCGGGGGCAGGGAGGCGGCCTCCCACAGCAGGGTGGTCCAGTCGGCGGCGAGTCCGGCGCGGTGCAGCTCGGCGGCGAGCGCGGGCAGCCAGGAGGCCGGCCCCGCGAGGGCCTCGCACAGCAGACCGTGAGCCTCGCCGCTACGGCCCTGGGCGCGCAGCCGCCGGAGCGCGTAGACGGCGTTGCCGGCGGCGCGGGCGGCCTGTTCGGGGTCTATGGCGGGAGCGGGTACGGGCGCGGGTGCGGCTTCGGCCGGGGCGCCCCCGAACCGCGCCCCACGCGGCGCCGCCCCACCGACCGGCAGGTCCGGCACGACCTGCGCCTGGTCCACCGGGACGGGTGCGGCCTGCACCGGATCCGCCGGGTCGTCGAGCCACGCGTACCGCGCACCACGTGGGCGCCGCTTGGCGGCGGGCTGCGGGCGGGGCGCCCGGCGCGGCTGCCGGAGCCGTTCCAGTCGCGCCGTGAGCTCCACGACCCTCGCCCGGGCCCGGGCGAGGTCGTCGCGCGCCCAGGCCAGATCGGTGGCGACGCCTTGCGTGTCGGGGCCCTCGCTCAGTTCGCGGATCCGGGTCTCGGCGTAGTGGGCTTCGTGCGCCATCAGCTCCCGGCGCTCGACGAGGGCCGCCGCCCCGCCGGGCCCGCGGTCGTGGGCGGTCGCCGCGGCTTCGTGCAGGGCTCTGCCCCGTACGCCCCGAGGTCCGTCGGGCGGCTCCCCGAGGTCCTGGAGCAACGACTCGACGACGTCCCAGGGCAGGATCTCCCTACCGTCGAAGCAGGCGCGCAACCCCTCCGGGTCACGAGCGGCGAAGACCCCGTACCAGCCCCGGCCCGGTACGAGCCGACCGGCCACCTCACTGAGCCAGCCCGCGAACGCCGAGACCTCTGCCGGAAGTTGATGCACCGTCATACCACTGCCTTTCGGTCCACCGGCATTGGACCGCAGTCGTGTTACGGGACGGCTACGCAGAGTTTTCGAGGAGGGGTGTCAGAACGTGACGACGATGCCCGTGTGGGGGCGCTTGCCGAGGCGGGCCATCGTCGCGGGCCAGTCGACCGCCCAGTACTGCCACGTGTACTTGCGGGAGAGCAGCTTGCGCACCCGGCGCAGCTCCTCCCCCGTCACCAGCCGGGCCGTGCCCTCCACCCGGACGGCGTCGTCGGCCACGTTCCCGCGCATGTCGCAGACGGCGGCCGCGACCCGCGGGTCGCGGCGCAGTCGCTTGACCTTCCAGGAGTCGGTGCGGGTCCAGGCGTACAGCGCGTCGTCGTCGACCGCGTACCAGACGGGGGTGGCGACCCCCGTGCCGTCCTTGCGGAAGGTGGTCAGGCTGACGTAGCGGCCGCGCCGCAGCTCCTCGGGCATCATGCCCGCGAGACTACGCCGCCGTCCGTGTCGTACGACTCCCGCGCGTCGGCGATCTCGGGGGTGTGGGCGCGGGCCCAGGCGCAGGCGGTGTCGAGGGGGTCGAGCAGCGAGCGGCCGAGGGCGGTGAGGGCGTACTCGACGCGGGGCGGGTTCTCGTCGTGGACGGTCCGGGAGACGAAGCCGTTGCGTTCCATGGAGCGCAGGGTCTCGGTGAGCACCTTGGGGGTGATCCAGTGGAGCGGTACGCGCAGTTCGGTGAAGCGGCGCGGCCGGCCGTCCTCCAGGCAACGCAGCACCACGGCGGTCCACTTGCCGCCGACGCGGATCGGCTGGGCGTGCTCGGAGCAGTCGGGGTCGTGGAACAGGTCGCGGGGCAGCGGGCGCGTGTCGAGCTCGGTCATACCGTCGAAACTAGCCCACCCGGGCGCCGATCGGGGGCCCGGTACCGTTGAAGTAACCGGGCACCCCCGTCCTACGGTTCCCGCCATGAGCAACGACACGAACGACATCATCATCTTCGGCGCCGGCGGACGGGTCGGCCGGGCGACCGTGACGGAGGCGGTGGCCCGTGGCCACCGGGTGACCGCGGTGGTCCGCGACCCCGCCAAGTACCGTGACCTGGAAGGGGATTCGGTCACCGTGGTACGGGGTGACGTCACCGACCCCGTCTCGGTGAGCGCCCTCGCGGCGGGGCACGCGGCGGCCGTGAACACCTCGGTGCGCCTGGACGTCCCCTCCGAGGAATACTTCACCGCGGCCGCGAAGGCGCTCGTCGCGGGACTGCCGGCGGCGGGGGTGCGCAGGCTCGTGACGGTGGGGATCGGGGCGACGCTGGAGACGGCGCCGGGCGTACGAGTGATGGACGCGCCCGAGTTCCCGGAGCAGTTCCGGACCTTCTCCCAGGGACACGTGGCCGAGTTCGACCTGCTGACGGCCGATGCGGGCCCGGAGCTCGACTGGCTGATGGTGGTGCCGCCGCTGGACCTGAACCAGGAGGCGCCGGTTACCGGGGGCTACCGGACTGCCGTCGGCACGGTCCTCGACGGCCCGGGCCGGATCGCCCACCCGGACTTCGCCCGCGCGATCCTGGACGAGATCGACCGCCCGCTGCACAGCCGAGTGCAGCTCGCGGTGTCCGTCTAGGGCCTGCCCGGGACGACCGGACCGGGCTTCCTCTCCCCCTCCCGCAGCTAAGCCGCGGCCGCGACGAAGGCGCAGCGGGTCACCAGTTCGTCCATCGACAGGCCGAGTACCCGGGCGAGCGCGGCGACCGTGAAGAAGGCGGGGGTCGGGGCCCGGCCGGTCTCGATCTTGCGGAGGGTCTCGGCGGAGAGGCCGGCCGAGGCGGCGATCTCCGCCATCGAGCGGGGGCCGCGCGCCTCGCGCAGCAGCGCGCCGAGGCGTTCGCCGCGCTCGCGCTCTTCGGGGGTCAGGGGAGTACGCACCATGAACGCCATTCTAATACCGGTATAGTAATTGGCATGGTGGAGATCAAGACCGACGCGACGTTGCTGGCCATGCGCGAGTCCGGCCGGGTGGTGGCCCAGGCCCTGGCGGCCGTACGGGACAAGGCGGCACCCGGGATGACGCTCGTCGAACTCGACGGGGTGGCACGGGAGGTGCTGGCCGAGGCCCGGGCGGGGTCGCCGTTCCTGGGGTACCACCCCGACTGGGCGCCGGTGCCCTTCCCGGCCGTGGTCTGTCTGTCCGTGAACGACGCGATCGTGCACGGCGTTCCGGGCACCACCCGGCTCGCCGACGGCGACCTGCTGAGCGTGGACTGCGGGGCGGTGCTCGGCGGCTGGGTCGGGGACGCGGCGGTCAGCTTCACGGTCGGCCGGGCGCGCCCGGAGGACACCCGGCTGATCGACACGGCGTACGAGGCTCTGGAGGCCGGGATCGCCGCGGCCGTGGTCGGCAACCGCGTCGGCGACATCGCGCACGCGATCGGCCGGGTCTGCCGGCGGGCCGGGTACGGCATCCCGGACGGGCTCGGCGGCCACGGCGTGGGCCGCTCGATGCACGAGGACCCGGGCATCCCCAACGAGGGACGCCCGGGCCGGGGCATGCCGCTGCGGCACGGCATGGTGATCGCGATCGAGCCCATGCTGACCGGCGGCGGCAGCGACGACCACTACACGGCGCGGGACGGCTGGACGATCCGTACGGTCGACGGCTCGCGCGCGGCCCACACCGAGCACACCGTGGCGATCACGGACGAGGGCCCGCGCGTCCTGACGGCCCTCTAGGGTGCGTCTCGCCGCCACGCCCGGGCTCGCGGCTCCGGCCTGATCGGCGAGACACCCTCAAGGGTCCACTCGGCAAAGACCTACGGCGTCGCCCTGACCACCATCGCCGAGCCCCCGCCCCTGCGCACCGGCTCGGCGGCGGCCAGCCAGCGGCCGTCCGGGAGGCGCTGGACGCCGGTCGCCGCGCCGATCTCCGGGTTCTGCCGGAAGCCGTGGCCGATCGCCTCCAGTTCGGCCTTCAACGGGCTGTTCCACAGGCCCGGTTCGAGCTCCGTGGTGGCCTGGTTGCGCTGGCTGGCGCGGGGCGCGGCGATGGCGTCGACCAGCGGAAGCCCGCGGTCCACGACCCCGGTGAGGGTCTGCAGGACGGTGGTGATGATGGTGGCGCCGCCCGGTGAGCCGAGGGCGAGCACCGGCCGGCCGGTCTCGTCGAGCACGATCGTCGGGGAGATCGACGAGCGCGGGCGCTTGCCCGGGCCGGGCAGGTTGGGGTCGTGCACGGCCGGGTTGGCCGGGGCGAAGGAGAAGTCGGTCAGCTCGTTGTTGAGCAGGAAGCCGCGGCCGGGGACGGTGATGCCGCTGCCGCCCGTGGACTCGATGGTGAGGGTGTAGGCGACGACGTTGCCCCACTTGTCGGCGACCGTCAGATGGGTGGTGTTCTCGCCCTCGTACGTCGTCGGGGCGGCCGTGCCGCCGCTCGCGCACGCCGCCGGCTTGCGGGGGTCGCCGGGCGCGAGGGGGCTGGCCAGGGCGGCGTCGTCGCGGATCAGGCAGGCCCGGGAGTCGGCGTACCGCTGGGAGAGCAGGCCGCGGGCCGGTACGTCCTCGAAGGCCGGGTCGCCGACCCAGCGGCCGCGGTCGGCGAAGGCGATCCGGCTGGCCTCGATGAAGCGGTGCAGGTAGCGGACCTGGGAGGCGTGGGCGAGGTCGGTGCCCTCCAGGATGTTGAGCGCCTCGCCGACGCTGGTGCCGCCGGAGGAGGACGGGGCCATGGAGTAGACGTCGAGTCCGCGGTACGAGACCTTCGTCGGCCGGCGCTGGATCGTCTCGTACGAGGCCAGGTCGCGTTCCGTGAGGTCGCCGGAGCGGACGACCCGGGTGGCGCCGGGGCGGACCGGGGGTCGCCGGACGGTGTTGACGATGTCGCGGGCGAGCGGGCCGCGGTAGAGGGCGCCGACGCCCTCCCGGCCCAGTTTCCCGTACGTACGGGCGAGGTCGGGGTTCTTGAAGGTCGAGCCGACGACCGGCAACTGCCCGCCGGGCAGGAAGAGTTCGGAGGTGGCGGGGAAGTCGCGGAAGCGGGCCTCGTTGGCGGCGGTCTGGGCGCGGAAGGTGGCGTCGACGGTGAAGCCGTCGCGGGCCAGCCGCTCGGCCGGTTCCAGGAGCTTGCGCAGCGGCTTGCTGCCCCACTCGTCGAGGGCGGTCGCCCAGGTCGCGGGGGTGCCGGGGGTGCCGACCCCGCGCCCGCTGGTCATGCCCTCCTCGAAGGGGATGGGCGTGTCGTTCTCCACGAAGAGGTTCGCGTCGGCGGACGCCGGGGCGGTCTCGCGGCCGTCGACCGTGTGGACCGTACGGGTCCTGGCGTCGAAGTAGACGAAATAGCCGCCTCCGCCGATGCCGGACGAGTACGGCTCGGTGACGCCGAGGGCCGCCGCGACGGCGACGGCGGCGTCGACGGCGTTGCCGCCCTTGCGCAGCACCTCGATGCCGGCGGCGGAGGCGTCCGCGTCGACGCTGGAGACGGCCCCGCCCCAGCCGGTGGCCACGGGCACCTTGGCCGGCGGTGAGCCGTGCGGCGCGGCCGCCGGCGGGGCCGCGGCGCCCACCGAGAGGACCGTCGCGGCGACGGTGAGAACCGACAAGCTCCGTGCGGTGGGACGCCGCATCCGAGACTGCATCCGTACCTCCAGTCAACGACCGTCCGCGCAGCGTAACTTCTGTCCGCACCTCCCGTCAGGACCGCGTCTCGAACAGTCGACCGGTCGCCCGCTACCATGCGCGCCCATGAACGAAGACCTGCGCAACATCGTGCTGGGCGTGCTCGCCACCGGGGTCAGCGGCTCCCTCGGCTGGCTGACCCGCACCCATCTCTGGCGACGGAGGCTCCGCAGGAAGCAGGCGTTCTTCGGGCTGCCCGGCCACTCCGAGTGCATGCTCGTGGTCAACCGGGAGGCGGGCGGCGACGGGGCGGTGCACCGCTTCGACGTGTTCGCGCTGCTCGAACTGTCCGCCCTGATCAAGGACTGCGGGGCGCACGCGCAGATCGTCCAGCACGACCTGGCCCAGCTCGGCTTCGGCGACCGGACGGAATTCTGCGTCGGCGGCCCCGGGTCGAACCGCCGGATGGGGGCTCACCTGTCCAGCCTGCTGCCGGGGCTGACGATGAGCGTGGAGCGGGAGCCGGTCGAGGAACGGGGTGCGATACGGATCGGCGCCGATCGCTACCGGATGGACCCGGGCGTCTGCGAGTACGTGCTGCTCGCCCGGGTCACCGCCGGCGAGGGCGGCCGGCCCGTCTTCCTCTTCTGCGGGCAGCGGGCCATCACTAACCAGGCCGCGACCCGCTATCTGGCCCGGCACCACGAGCGGCTCGCCCGCAGCTACCGGGGCGGCTCCTTCGTGCTGCTGCTCAAGGTGGTCAACTCGCAGGCGTACGGCCCCGATGTCGTCGAGCTGGTGGCCGACGTGACCCGGCAGGCCCTGACGGCCGCGGTCACCCCCGCCAGTCCATCCGCAGGGGCAGCGACTTGATGCCGTTGATGAAGTTGGAGACGAGCCGGCGGGGCGGGCCCGCCACCTCGATGTCGTCGCACGCCGCACGCATCTCCTCGTACAGGAGCCGGAGTTGGAGCCGGGCGAAGTGTGCGCCGAGGCAGACGTGCGGGCCGTCGCCGAAGGAGACGTGCGGGTTGGGGGTGCGGCCGAGGTCGAGCCGGAGCGGATCGGCGAAGACCCGCTCGTCGTAGTTGGCGGAGGCGTGGAAGACGACCACCTTGTCGCCTTCGGCGATGCTGCGGCCGGCCAGCTCGGTGTCCCGGGTCGCGGTGCGCCGGAAGGAGAGCACGGGCGGGTGGAAGCGCAGGAGTTCGTCAGCCGCCGTGGCCACGGAGACCTCTCCCCGCCACAACCGGGCCCGCTCGTCGGGGTGTCCGGCGAGCGCGAGCAGGCCGCCGGGGGCGGCGCTGCGGACGGTGTCGTTGCCCGCGACGGTCAGCAGGAAGAAGAACATCTCCAGCTCGGCGTCGCGGAGTTCACAGGAGGCGAGGACCGTCATGACGTCGTCGGCGGGGTGGGCGCGCTTGTGGGCGGCGAGCTCCCGGGCGTAGTCGAACATCTCGGCGAGCATGGCCGGTGAGCGCGGGTTGACCGGCCGCCCCTCGGCGTCGAGGACGGGCGGCTCGTCGGGGTCCTGGTAGGCGATGACCCGCTCGGTCCAGCTGTGGAGCAGGGTCCGGTCGCTCGCGGGCACGCCGAGCAGGTCGGTGAGGTTGAGCAGCGCGTAGTCGTCGGTGACGGCCCGTACGAGGTCGGCCTCGCACCCCGACTCCCGTGCCGCGCACACCAGTTCGGCGGCCCGCCGACGCGCGGTCTCGGCGAACCGCTCGATCCTCCCCGGCGTGAAGGCACGGCTGACGAGCCGCCGCAGCCGTCCGTGGTGAGGAGGGTCCTGGTTGAGCATCATCCGCCGGATGAACGGCAGGTCGGCGGGGGCGGGGTCACGGATCTGGGTGGCGCCGAGGTACGAGGAGTAGGCGCCGGAGTCCTTGAGCACCCGTACGACGTCGGCGTGCCGGGTCACCGCCCAGAACCCGGGGCCGGCGGGCCAGCCGAGGACCTCGGACTCCCGCTGGCGGGCGACGGGGTGGTGGTCGCGCAGGGTGCGGAAGCGGTCGTGCGGGATGCCGGCCGCGTAGGTCCGCGGATCGAAGACGTCGGGTACCTCGCCCGTGTTCCCCACCGTCCCTCCCATCGGGGTGAAGACGTCTCCATCATGACAGGTCAGAGGCGGTTTTCGTAGGACGGAACGCACAGTTCGCGAGCCTTGTCCGGCCCTTGCCCCGGCTCCCAGAATCTCCGTCATGGATCACTCGGGGATCAGGGGGAGCATGGAGAACGTCGATCAGGACGCGGTGCTGCGGGCGCGGACGTTGCTGCTGGGATCCGCGCGACTGAGCACTCGTCAGGAGGTCGAGGCGTACCGCGTGCTCGCGCAGGTGAGCCCGCGGGCCTATCTGCCGAAGCTGGCGGAAGCGCTGGTGTCGCACGGCTACGACGCGAGCGCGGAGGTGAGGCTGGCGCTGCACGCCGAGGCGGCGGAGGCCGCGCGGCGCATCGATCCGGACGCGCCGAACCGGACGAAGCAGCTGCACCGGGCCCTGGAGGCCTACGAGCACTCGCTGTTCCGGGCCGGGCTGCGGGCGGAGGGCCGCGCGGTGTGCGAGGAGATGGCGGAGGCGGGGCGGTACGGCTTCGAGCGGGGGCAGGTGGAGAGCCGCTGGTACGGCCACGGGCGGCTGGCCACGGTGCTGGCCGAGGAGGGGCGCCATCGCGAGGCGGCGGAGATGCACGGACGGATGGTCCGGTCCGCGGGTGCGGGCGTCGCCGACTGGAACGTGATCGAGTGGGCGGCCGAACTCGGCGCCGCCGGACTGCACGAGGAGGCCGTGGCCGCGTTCGCCCTGGTCGTGGACGACCGCCGGCGCGAGGCGACGGAGGACCGCACCCCGCTCGGCTCCCTGGCCTGGGACCTCGTCCACCACACCCGGCTCCTGGAGACCGCCGGGCGCGGGGCGGAGGCCGCGGCGACCCGGCGGGAGACGCTGGAGCTGCTCGCCCGGCTCGCGCGGACCGGCGAGTCCAGGAGCTGGAGCAACATCCTCGCCTGGTGGGCCACCCTGTTCGTCCTGTCGGGGCGCCCGGCGGAGCCGGCCCCCTCCCCCGACGCCCCGGTGCCGCCTTTCGGCACGGAAAGCCACCAGTGGTCGCCCGACACGAGGCAGGCCTACTTCGACGCCGTCCCCGCCCTCGAAGCCGAGGCCGCCCGGCTCTCCCGGGCCGGACGGCTCGCCGAGCTGTGCGCCGTCCACCGCAGACTGACGCTGCGTTCGGCACTCCGGGCCGCACGCCGCTCCTACCTGATCGAGGAGCCCCTGCGCCCCCTCTTCGACGAAGGCGTCGCCCTGGCCCGCCGGCTGCCCGGCGGTCATCCCGCACTCCCCCAGGCCCTCACCGACCGTGCCATGTTCCTCGTCGCCGCCGAGCGGTACGGCGAGGCGTACGCCGACTTCGCGGAAGCCGTCCCACTTCTCGACGGCCCCGCGCCGCCCGTATCGGTCATCTCACATCCGACATCCCGGAAATAGTCCACATGTACGGAACCATCTCCGGTCGCCGGGGCTCTCTCCACCCGTAAGAGATCACCACCGGAGGTCGTTCCCGTGAGCCGCATACCCGTGCCCGCCCTGCTCGTCACCACCGCCCTGGCCCTCACGCTCGGGGCGTGCTCCGGCGGGCCGGACGGGCCGCCGGCGCCGCGCAGGAGGCGCCGCGGACGCGGATCTCGGTGAACCTGACCGGGGAGCGGGCCGAGGCCGGCGCCCCGGTCGTCGTCACGCTCACGGAGGGGCCGCGGCTGCAGCAGGTGACGGTGACGGACGACGAGGGCGGGACCCTGGCCGGCAAGGTCGCCGCGGACGGGAAGAGCTGGAGCTCGCAGCGGCCTGCCGCGCCGGGGACCTCGTACGCGGTCGAGGCGCGTGACGCCGACGGCGGGAGCGCGAAGGCGGCGTTCACGACCGCCAAGCCGGACAGGGTCAACAAGCTGACGCTCGCCCCCGGGAAGCACACCACGGTCGGCATCGCGCAGCCGCTGTCGATCGTCTTCGACCACCCGGTGAAGGACAAGGCCGCGGTGGAGAGGCAGCTGAAGGTCACCACCTCGGACGACACCCGGGGTTCCTGGGGGTGGATGCAGGACTGGTCAGGCAAGGACCGGGTCGACTGGCGACCGAAGGAGTACTGGAAGCCGGGGACCAGGGTCACCCTGGACGCGGCGCTGAACGGCGTCGACTCGGGTTCCGGCGGCTGGTTCGTGCGCGACTACACGACGACGTTCACGATCGGCCGCGTCCAGGTCGTCAAGGTCGACCTGGACGGCCACCGCCTGAAGCTGCTGCGGGACGGACAGGTGGTGAAGGACCTGCCCATGTCGGCCGGCACACCCGGCGGCGAGAAGGCGTCGTGGCGGGGCAGGACCGTACTCATGACCAAAGAGGGAACGATCAACATGCGGTCCGAGACCGTCGGACTCGGTGACGCCTACGACAAGATGGTCGACTACTCGATGCGGCTGACCTGGTCCGGCATGTACGCCCATGCCGCGCCCTGGAACGCCGCCTATTTCGGCAGCGCCAACAAGAGCTCGGGCTGCATCGGGATGAGCGACGCGAACGCCAGGGCCGTGTACGACCTGGTGCAGGTCGGGGACCCGTTCGAGATCACGGGGTTGGACGCCAAGGGGACGCAGGCCCTGAACAACGGCTACGGCGAGTGGAACCTCTCCTGGGCCGAGTGGCGGGCGAAGAGCGCACTCGCGGACCACTAATCGTTACCCTCGCGTAACTTACCGACCAGTTACCTCAGGTAAGTCCCTGCGGTTACCGTCGGGTCACTTTCACTGTCCCCACCAGTGACACGAGTAGGAGTGACCCGTGCGCACACCTCTGGTCCTGGCCGTCTCCGCCGCCCTGGTGGCCGGGACGGCCCTCGGGCTCGCCCCCGCCGCCCACGCCGCCGAGCCCGGCGTCCGTTTCGTCGACATCGCCGGAGACGGCGGCACGATCCTCAAGGCCAACGTCGTCACCCCCGCCGGAGCCGACGACTCGAGCCGCTACCCCGTGATCGTGCTCCCCACCAGCTGGGCGATGCCGCAGATCGAGTACCTCGCACAGGCCAGGAAGCTCGCCGACTCCGGCTATGTCGTGGTCGGTTACAACTCGCGCGGCTTCTGGCAGTCCGGCGGGGAGATCGAGACCGCCGGACCGAAGGACATCGCCGACGCCTCCAAGGTCATCGACTGGACCCTCGCCAACACTCCGGCCGACCCGGCCAAGGTCGGTATGGCGGGCGTGAGTTACGGAGCCGGCATCAGTCTCCTCGCCGCCGCGCACGACAAGCGGATCAAGGCCGTCGCCGCGCTCAGCGGCTGGGCCGACCTCATCGACTCCATCTACAGCGGCCGCACCCAGCACCTCCAGGCCGCCGCCCTGCTCGGCGGCGCCGGCTACCTCACCGGGCGACCCGGACCCGAACTGCGGCAGATCCTGGGCGACTTCCTCTCCTCCAACCTCGACAAGGAGGACGAGATGATCGCCTGGGGCCGCGAGCGGTCCGCGGCGACCTACCTCGACGCGATCAACGCCAACCGCCCGGCGATCATGCTCGGCAACGCGTGGGGCGACACCATCTTCCCGCCCAACCAGTTCGCGAGCTTCTACGAGAAGCTCACCGGCCCCAAGCGCCTGGAGTTCCGCCCCGGCGACCACGCCACCGCCGAGGCCACCGGCCTGCTCGGGCTGCCCAACGACACCTGGACCAGCGCCCATCGCTGGTTCGACCACTACCTGAAGGGCGCCGACAACGGCGTCGACCGCGAGCAGCCGGTCCGGCTCAAGCCGCGCTCCGACGCCGGCTACGAGGGCTACCCGGACTGGAAGTCGGTGGGCGCGAACCAGCGCAAGTTCCTGCTCGGCGACTCCGAACACCTGTGGGCGAACGTCGACTCGGGCGCCAACGGCGGCATCGTCATGCTGTCCAACCTGCTCGACCAGTTCCTCCAGACCCCGCCCGTCGCCTCGATCCCGCTCCTCCCCCGCGCCTTCGCCGGCGTGTGGCAGTCCGAGCGGTACAGCACCCCGCAGCGGGTGCGCGGCACCGCCCGGCTGCACACCACGCTCACGCCCACCGCGGAGAGCGGCACCTTCGTCGCGTACCTCTACGACGTGGGCCCCCTGGGCCTGGGCAAGCTGGTCAGCAACGCGCCGTACACCTTCCACGACAAGACTCCCGGAAAGCCGTTCGCCGTCGACCTGGACCTGTTCTCCACGGCCTACGACGTGCCGGCCGGGCACCGGCTCGCCCTGGTCGTCGACACGGTCGACCCGCTGTACATCGAGCACAACCCGACCGGCGCGCAGCTGACCTTCTCCTCCCCCGCGGCCGACCCCAGTTACGTGTCGGTACCGCTGCGGGCGGAGTGATCACCGGCTGCTGCCGGGCGGGCAGGGCCCGTGCGGGGGCTACTCCCGGCCCGGCAGCGGCGTGACCGGTTCCCAGGTGGGCGAGTCGGCCGGGGTGAAGCCCGACGGGACCGGGTGGACGGGGAGCTGGACGGGTTGTGGACCCTTGACGGGCGGGCTGCCCTCCTTGCGGCAGCCGCCGAGGGTGAGGAGGGGGGCGAGCGCGGCGAGGGTTCGGTTCGTACGCTGCATGGTTCCCGACCGGTCAGTGCGTGAGGATCTTGGACAGGAAGTCCTTGGTCAGCGCAAACTATCCATCCCGGAAAGGGACTTCACGCCCGACACGCATGAAACCGCAATAAGCCGTATTTACTGCAGAAGAGTCGGCGGAGGTGCGGGGAAGGGATCAGAACTCGGCGGCCTCCGCGTAGATCTGGGAGAGCTCGGGCGAGCCGGTCACGGCCCAGTCGAGACCGGCCTCGACCACGTTGATCTCGCGCCCCGAGGGCAGCAGGACCACCGGCTGGCCGTCCGGCCGGAGGTGCCAGCCGGCCCCGGGCACGGTGCGCACCAGGACCGTGCCGAGATAGAGCCCGGCGTCGTTGCCGACCCAGGGCAGCTCCTCCGAGTCGTCACGCCAGCGCGGCGTGAGCTGGTCGAGCGCCGCGAGGGAGCGGGGCGAGTCGTCGAGCCGCACTCCGGCCTCCTGGGCACGGGCGCGCAGCAGCTCGCACTCGGCGAGCAGTTCGGCCGCCCCCTCCGGGTCACGGTCGAAGGCCGAGACCAGAGGGGATCGTCCCGCATCATGCTTCTTGCGCCAGTTGTCCAGGAAAGGAATGTTCATCCGAACAGCGTCGCACCGCACCCTGGCGGGGCACCACCCGGCGCGCGGAGGCCGGCGGGCATCGGCCGGGGCGCGCCCTACACGTCGAGGTCGACCACGACCGGAGCGTGGTCGGACGCGCCCTTGCCCTTGCGCTCCTCGCGGTCCACGTAGCTGTCCTTCACCGCGTCGGCGAAGGCCTTGTTCCCGTAGACCAGGTCGATGCGCATGCCGCGGTTCTTCGGGAAGCACAGCTGGCGGTAGTCCCAGTAGGTGAAGGGGTGGTCGTACTTCAGCGGGCGCGGGACCACGTCGCTCAGGCCTGCCTCGCGCAGCCCGGCGAGGGCGGCCCGCTCCGGCTCGGTGACATGAGTGGCGCCCTCGAAGGCCGCGATGTCCCAGACGTCGTCGTCGGCCGGGGCGATGTTGTAGTCGCCGAGCACCGCGAAGGGGCGCGCGGCGGCAGCGTCGTCGGCGACGGCCGCCTTCAGGGCCTCGAGCCAGCGCAGCTTGTACGCGTAGTGCTCGTGGACGACCTCGCGGCCGTTCGGCACGTAGACGGACCAGACGCGAACCGGGCCGCAGGTCGCGGAGATCGCCCGCGGCTCCTGCACCGCCTCGTAGTCGGGGCCGCCGGGCAGCCCCATGACGACCTCGTCGAGGCCGACCCGGGAGACCAGGGCGACCCCGTTCCACCGGCCGGTGGCGTTGACCACCGACTCGTACCCCAGCTCGCGCAGCTCCTCGGTGGGGAACTGCTCGACGGTGCACTTGGTCTCCTGGATGCACAGCACGTCGGTGCCGGTGCTCTCCAGCCAGGCCAGCAGCCGGGGCAGTCGGGCCGTGATCGAATTGACGTTCCAGGTGGCGATGCGCATGAGCGCAAGCCTAACGGCGGGGTGTGACAGCCACCGGATTCCGGCTCACCGGCCGGCTCCCGGCTCCGGTCCCGGACCGGCTCACAGCTCGGTGGAGTCGCCCGGGGCGAGGCGGCTGTGGTCGGTGCGGCCGAGCCTGCCGAGGTGCCCCGCGTAGATCGGCCGGGCCAGGTCGCTGAGCAGGGCGTCGTGGATGTCGTAGGCGCGGCGCGGCTTGACCTCGCGCACGTAGTCGATGACCTCGGAGATCTTGCTCCAGGGGGCCATCACCGGGACCATCAGGGTCTCCACCGGCTGGTCCGGGACGGTGAGCGCGTCGCCCGGGTGGAAGAGGGAGCCGTCGATCAGGTAGCCGACGTTGGTGACCCGGGGGAGGTCCGGGTGGATCACCGCGTGCAGCTCGCCGTGCACCTGGACGTCGAAGCCGCCCGCGGTGAACGCGTCCCCGTGTCCGACGGTGTGGACCCGCCCCGGGAACGCCGCCGCCAGCTGCTCGGCGACGCTCCGCAGCGTCCACAGCTCGGCGGCCGGGTCGGCCTCCAGGGCGGCCCGCAGCCGTCCCTCGTCGAAGTGGTCGGGGTGCTCGTGGGTGACGAGCAGGACGTCCGCGCCGAGGGCGGCGTCCCGCTCGCTGAACGTGCCGGGGTCGATGACGAGCGTCCGCCCGTCCTTCTCCAGGCGGACACAGGCGTGCGTGTTCTTCGTCAGCTTCACACCACCCACACTAGGGCGTGCCCCAGGGCCCCGGGGCACTACGTCCGGGGTGTGGTGTCCTCCTTGACGACCCGCCGTACCACCCGCAGGGCGCTCTCAGCGGCCGGCAGTCCGCAGTAGACGGCGGTCTGCAGGACGATCTCGCGAAGCTCGTCGGGGGTCAGTCCGTTGCGCAGCGCGGCCCGGGTGTGGTCGGCGAGGGCGTCGAGGTGGCCGCCGGCGATGAGGGCGGCGAGGGTGACGCTGCTGCGGGTGCGACGGTCGAGGCCCTCGCGGCTCCACACCTCGCCCCAGGCGAAGCGGGTGACCAGGTTCTGGAAGTCGGTGCCGAAGTCGTCCTCGAGCACCTCGTCCACATGGGCGTCTCCGAGGATCTCCCGGCGCAGCTTGAGGCCGCTCTCGTACGGGTCCGGGCGCGCCGCCTCTTCCGCCTCGGCCGGGGCCACGGGGGCGAGCTCGCCGGCGGGCACGACGGGGGCGGAGACCGGTGGCATCGGCGGTGCGGTGAGGGCGCCGGTGTCCTGGGCGAGGCCGGCGAAGTGGCCGGTGAGCAGTTCGGTGACGGCCGCGGGCTGCTCGACGGGCGCGAGGTGGGAGGCGCCGGGGACGACCGCGAGCCGGGCGTCGGCGATGCCGGCGACGAGGGTACGGGCCTCGGCCGGGCCGGTGACCCGGTCGTCGGCGCCGACGAGGACGAGGGCGGGCACGCCGATCCGGCCGAGGGCCTCGCGGACGTCGAAGACGGCCAGGGCCTCGCAGGCGGCGATGTAGCAGCCGGGGTCGGTGGTGCGGACCATCTGCACGGCCCAGTCGACGATGGCGGGCTGGGCGGCGGCGAAGGCGGGGGTGAACCACTGCTCGGGGGCGGTGCGGGCGATCGGTTCGAGACCGTTGGTGCGCACGATGACGCCGCGCTGACGGAACTCGTCGGCGCTGCCGAAGCGGGGCGAGGTGGCGACGAGGGCGAGCGAGGCGACCCGGTGCGGGGCGCGCAGGGCGAGGTCGAGGCCGATGGCCCCGCCGAGGGCGCAGCCCGCGTAGCCGAAGCGCTGGATGCCCAGCTCGTCGAGGGTGGCGAGGACCCGGTCGCCGAGCTCGGCGACGGAGCTGACGGGGTGGGCGGGGGCGCCGCCGTGGCCCGGCAGGTCGAAGCGGACGACCCGCCATTCCCGGGTGAGCTCGGGTATCTGGCGGTCCCACATGTGCCAGGTGGTGCCGAGCGAGGGTCCGATGACGAGGACGGGCGCGTCGTCGGGTCCGTCACTCCGGTACTGCAGGGTGGGCGGGTGCGGCGGGGGCGTCTGCGTCTGACTCACTCGCTCCAGGGTAGTGAGCGGCTTGTCGGCTTTTCGTCAGGGGGTCAGGGGGATGTCGTGGAGACCGCGTAGACCCGGGGGAAGGCGGGGTCGGTGAGGTCGACGGTGATGTCGCTGGTGGGCCGCGGCGGCTCTCGGTCGACGCTGGTGCCGGACCAGTCGTGGGTCGGGACGAAGTTCCAGCCGACGATGTCGGCGTCGCGCTCGCCGACGCTGACCTCGCCGCCCCGCAGGGAGGTGCGGCCGGTGCCGCTGTCGTGCAGGAAGGTGTCGAGGCCGTTGGCGGTGGTCGTGAACTGGACGTAGAGGCGGCTGGTCTTCCAGTTGCTGGTCTCGTAGTAGCTGACGTCCCAGGCGTTGGACGGGACGGGGATCTCGAAGACCCGGCGCTTCATCTGGGAGGGCCAGTTGGTCTGGAGGCCGTGGGCGGAGGACTCACGTTCCTTGTCGCGTCCGCTGTCCCGGCTCTGGCCGGCGGAGATCACCAGGTAGCCGGCGGGGATGCCGACGAGGAGCACGATGGTGATGGCGGTGAGCCAGCGGCGGCGCAGCATGTGCCGCCGGTCCTCGGGGAGCTTGCCGTCCGGGGACGCGGCGGGGTGGGGCACGGTCATGAATGCGGGTCCTGGGTGGTGCGGGAGTTCTTGTCGGCGGCGGCGCCGCGCAGGGCCTGGGCGTAGCGGCCGTAGCGCTCGTACCGCTCGACGCGGCGGCGGTTGGCGCGGCGGAAGCGGCGCGCGACGAGCCGGGCGAGGTCGGCGGCGCCGACCATGCCGGCCTCGGGGCCGAGCTGGGCGCGGGCGATCCTGGCCTCGGGGCGGTAGCCGCGGCCGGTGAGGTGGCGCCGGAAGGCGTCCCTGGCGGGGGCGATGAGCAGGTCGTCGGCGGCGGAGACGCCGCCGCCGATGACGAAGCAGGAGGGGTCGAGGGCGGCGGCCAGGTTGGCGAGGCCGACGCCGAGCCACTGGCCGATGTCCTGGAGCAGCTCGACGCACATGGCGTCGCCCTCGCGGGCGAGCTCGGTGATGAGCGGTCCGGTGATGTCGGGGATGTTGCCCTTGACCCGGTCGATGATGTTGTACGCCACCGGGGAGTCGGCGGCGGCGAGCTCGCGGGCCTCGCGGACGAGGGCGTTGCCGGAGCTGTACTGCTCCCAGCAGCCGCGGTTGCCGCAGGGGCAGCGGTGGCCGCCGGGGACGACCTGCATGTGGCCGAACTCGCCGGCGACGCCGTACTTGCCGCGCTTGACCTGGCCGTCCTCCAGGATGGCGCCGCCGATGCCGGTCCCGAGGGTGATCATGACGAGGTGGTCCTCGCCGCGTCCGGCGCCGAAGCGCCACTCCGCCCAGGCGGCCGTGTTGGCGTCGTTGTCCACCATGACGGGGACGGCGAGCCGGTCCTGCAGGGCGTCGCGCAGCGGCTCGTTGCGCCAGGCGAGGTGGGGGGCGAAGAGCACCCTGGCCCGGTCGGCGTCGACCCAGCCGGCCGCGCCGATGCCGACGGCGTGCACGTCGTGGCGGTCGGAGAGGTCGAGGACGAGCTCGGTGATGGTGTCCTCGACGACCTTGGCGCTCTTCGACTTGTCGGGCGTCTCGGTCTTGATCTTCTCCAGGATGTTGCCGTCCGCGTCGACGACCCCGGCCATCACCTTCGTACCGCCGATGTCGATGCCGACGGTCGGCACGCGGGGCGCCGTGAGGTGCGAGCGCCGCTCTCGGGTGCCGACGGTCCGCAGCACGGTGCCACGGGCGGAGCCCCGGTGGGTGAGGTCGCGGTAGGTACTCATCGGCTCGATTCTGCCAGCTGGGGTGTGTGGCGCGCGTTACGAACCGGTGGGGCGCTCCAGCTCGTGACGGAGGTCCTCGAGCTCGCTTCCGCCCGCCATCTGCCGGGTCAACTCGTCCAGGGCGATGGAGTCCTTGGTGTGGCTGCCGGCCATCGTCCCGCGCTTGAGCAGCACGAACCGATCACCGACGAGATAGGCGTGATGCGGGTTGTGGGTGATGAGGACCACGCCGAGGCCCTGGTCACGTGCGGCGGCCACGTACTTCAGGACCACTCCGGACTGCTTGACGCCGAGTGCGGCGGTCGGCTCGTCGAGGACGAGGACCTTGGCGCCGAAGTACACGGCGCGGGCGATGGCCACGCACTGGCGCTCGCCGCCGGAGAGGGTGCCGATGGGCTGGTCGACGTCACGCAGGTCGATGCCCATGCGCAGCAGCTCGGTACGGGTGGTCTCGCGCATCCGGGTGACGTCGAGGCGCCTTAGCGGGCCCTTGCCCCGGGTGGGCTCGGAGCCGAGGAAGAAGTTGCGCCAGACCGGCATCAGGGGGACGACGGCGAGGTCCTGGTAGACGGTGGCGATGCCACGGTCGAGGGCGTCGCGCGGGTTGGCGAGCTCGACCTCCTCGCCCTCGATGCGGAAGGTGCCGCCGTCGTGCCGGTGCAGACCGGCGATGATCTTGATGAGGGTGGACTTGCCGGCGCCGTTGTCGCCGAGGACGCAGGAGATCTCCCCCGCGCCGACCTCCAGGGAGACCCCTTCGAGGGCGCGGATGTTCCCGTAGTACTTGCTGACGTCGGCGAGCTCGACGAGAGGAGTGGCTTCCGTGGTCACTTGGTGGCCTCCACGCGCTTGCGGATCCAGGCGTTCAGGAGGGTCGCGAGCAGCAGCATGGCGCCCAGGAAGAACTTGAACCAGTCGGGGTTCCACTCGGCGTACACGATGCCCTTGCTCGTCATGCCGAAGATGAACGCGCCGACCGCCGAGCCGATGGCGGAGCCGTAGCCGCCGGTGATCAGACAGCCGCCGATGACGGCCGCGATGATGTAGGTCAGCTCGTTGCCGACGCCTTCCCCCGACTGGACGACGTCGAACGAGAAGAGCAGGTGCTGGCCGGAGATCCAGGCGCAGAAGGCGACGCCCATGTAGAGGCCGATCTTGGTCTTGTAGACCGGGACGCCGACCGCGCGGGCGGCGTCGGCGCCGCCGCCGACGGCGAAGATCCAGTTTCCGGCGCGGGTCCGCAGCAGGATCCAGGTGGCGAGGGCGACCAGCGCGAACCACCACAGGATGGTGACCTTGAGCTCGACCCCGCCGACCGTCCACTGGGAGGCGAAGAGCTTCCGCGCGGAGGGGAAGCCCTCCATGTCGGCGATCGTCTTGGTGGAAACGGTGCCGCTGATCAGCTTGGTGAAGCCGAGGTTCAGGCCGGTCAGCATCAGGAAGGTGCCGAGGGTGATGATGAAGCTCGGCAGCTTGGTGCGGGTCAGCATGAAGCCATTGAAGACGCCGATGGCGAGGGTGACGAGCAGCGAGACGCCGACGCCTACCCAGACGTTCGCCGTCATCTGGTAGCTGAACATCGAGGAGACCAGCGCCGAGGTGGTCACCATGACGCCCGCCGAGAGGTCGAACTCGCCGCCGATCATCAGCAGCGCGACCGGCACGGCCATGATGCCGATGGTGGACGCCGCGTACAGGACGGTGCCGAGGCTGGAGGCGCGCAGGAAGCTGTCGGCGACGACCGAGAAGAAGAGGAAGACGGCGATCGCGCCGACGACCGAGCCGAGCTCGGGCCGGGCGAGCAGCTTCTTCAGCGGGGAGGTCCGCAGCAGGCGTTCGTCGACGTGGTCGAGCTCCGGTGGCGGGACGGCGCTCATCGGGTGCCCCGCTCCGTGTAGTCCTCGAGCGCGGCGGCGGCGTCCTTGGTGATGATCTGCGGGCCGGTCAGGACCGGCTTCCCGCCGCCCAGGACGTCGGCGTTGTACTTGTACAGCCAGAGCAGGTCGATCGCCTCGTAGCCCTGGAGGTAGGGCTGCTGGTCTACGGCGAAGCCGAGGGTGCCGGCCGCGAGGGCGCCGGCGACCTTGGCGTTCAGGTCGAAGGTGTCGATCTCGGCCTTGCTGCCGGCGGACTTCTTCGCCTGGACGGCGGCGTCGGCGAACGGCGCGCCGAGGGTGACGACCGCGTCGATGGACGGGTCGGACTGGAGCTTGGCCAGGATGGAGGCCTGGACGTCGGGCATGTTGGTGCCGTCGACGTAGAGGTTCTGCAGGTCGCCGCCGAAGGTCTTCTTCGCGCCGGCGCAGCGCTGCTCGTGACCGACGTTGCCCTGCTCGTGCAGGACGCACAGGGCCTTCTTGCGACCGCGCTTGTCGAGCTCCTCGCCGACGGCCTCGCCGGCGACGGTCTCGTCCTGGCCGATGTGGGTGAGGGCGCCGAAGGCCTTGGACTGGTCGGCGCCGGAGTTCACGGTGATCACCGGGATGCCGGCCCTGACGGCCTTCTCGACGGCCGTCTTCATCGCGTCGGGCTTGGCGAGGGTGACGACGAGGCCGTCCACGCCCTTGGCCACGTACGAGTCGATGAGCTGGGCCTGCTGCTGCGCCTCGTCGCTGTGGGCGTAGAGGAAGTTGATGTTGTCCTTGACGGCGGCCTGCTTGGCGCCGTTCTGGACGATGTCCCAGAAGGTGTCGCCGTCGCCCGAGTGGGTGACCATGGCGAAGGTCCAGCGGGGGGTGTTCACAGCCGCCCGTCCCTGGGCCGCGGCCGCCTTGCGGGCGTCCTCCGCGCGCTTGCCGCCGGTGCTGCTGCAACCCGCGAGCGCGGCGGTCAGAGCCACCGCGAGCACGGCGCCGACGGCCGCGCGTACCCCTGTACGAACCCTGGTCACGAGGCCGTGCCCTCCTTTGTGTCCTTCTGCGTGCATTGCAGTATCGGTCATGGGGGTCGCGCCGATCTTCAGGGGGCCTACCCGCGGGCGAGCAACTGGAACTCGAAGGAGTAGCGCGAGGCCCGGTAGAGGTGGGAGCCGAACTCGACCGCCCGGCCCGTGGCGTCGTAGGTGGTGCGTTCCATCGTGAGCAGCGGGGCGCCCTCCTGCTCGTCGAGCAGCTCCGCCTCGGCGGGCCCTGCGGCGCGGGCCCCGATCGCCTGGCGGGCGCTGTGCAGGGTGAGACCCGCGGCGCGCAGCAGCCGGTAGAGGCCGGTGGCCTCGAGGCGTACGGGGTCGGGTGCGGGGTCGAGGAGCCGGGCGGGGAGGTGGTTGCGCAGGTACGCCATGGGCTCGCCGTGCGCGGAGCGCAGCCGCTCCAGGTAGCGCACCTCCTCGCCCTCGGGCAGCCCGAGCGCGGCGGCGACCTCGGCGCTCGCCGGTTCGAGCCGGTCGACCAGGACCCGGGTGCCGGGCCGCTGTCCGGCCGTCTCCAGGTCGTCGTACAGGCTGCTGAGCTCCAGCGGCCGCCGTACGGTGCTGTGCACGACCTGGGTGCCCACGCCCCTGCGGCGCACGAGCAGGCCCTTGTCGACGAGCGACTGGATGGCCTGCCGGACGGTGGGCCGGGACAGGCCGAGCCGGGTGGCGAGGTCGATCTCGTTGCCGAGCAGGGTGCCCGGGGTCAGCGCGCCGTGCTCGATGGCCGCCTGGAGCTGCTGGGCGAGCTGGAAGTAGAGGGGCACCGGGCTGCTGCGGTCCACGGACAGCTCGGGGATGGGTGGGGGTGAAGGGGACGGCGGCTGCGCAAACACGTCGGGGAGCGTAGCCCCGGGGGCCGGGGACGGGAAGTCGTGTCGTCCGGTTGTCCTGACAATTCCTTGACAGCGGGTCCGTTCCGCACCACCTTGGGGCCATGCGTATCGGACTGATCGGCACGGGACGGATCGGGGCCTTCCACGCGGGGGTGCTCGCCCGGCATCCGGAGGTCGAGGCGCTGGTCCTCGCGGACGCCGATCCGGAGCGGGCCGCGGGGGTGGCGGGCGCGCTGGGGGCCGAAGCGGCGCCGACCGTCGACGCGCTGTTCGCGCACGCGCTGGACGCGGTGGTGATCGCGTCGGCGACCTCCGCGCACGCGGAGCTGATCGCGCGGGCCGCCGGGGCGGGCCTTCCGGCGTTCTGCGAGAAGCCGATCGCCCTGGACGTGCCCCGGACGCTCGCGGCGCTCGGCGCGGTGGCGGCCGCCGGGACCGAGTTGCAGCTGGGGTTCATGCGGCGCTTCGACGCCGGGTACGCGGCGGCGCGCGAGGCCCTGGCGGCCGGGCGGCTCGGCCGCCTGCACACCGTACGGGCGGCGACCTCCGACCCGGCGCCGCCGCCCGCCGCGTACCTGCCGCTGTCGGGCGGGCTGTTCCGGGACTGCCTGGTGCACGACTTCGACATCGTGCGCTGGGTGACCGGGCGGGAGGTCGTGGAGGTGTACGCGACCGGGTCGGACGCGGGGCCGGCGATGTTCCGCGAGGCCGGGGACGTGGACACGGCCGCCGCGCTGCTCACCCTGGACGACGGCACGCTGGTGACGGCGACCGCGACCCGGTGCAACGGCGCCGGCTACGACGTACGGATGGAGCTGGCGGGCGAGCGGGCGCAACTCGCCGTCGGCCTGGACGACCGCACCCCGCTGGAGTCGGTCGAGCCGCAGGGCCCACCGCCGCCCGGGAAGCCGTGGCCCGGCTTCCTGGAGCGGTTCGGCCCCGCGTACGAGGCGGAGCTGGATGCCTTCGTCCATCTGGTGCGCGGTGAGCGGGCCAACCCGTGCGACGGCGGCGAGGCGCTGGCGGCGCTGCGGATCGCGGAGGCGTGCGAGCTGTCGCGCCGGGAGCGCCGGCCGGTGCGGATGGCGGAGATCCCGTCGGCCTGAACGTCCGCGGACCGTGCCATGTCCGCCGGACGCCCCCTCGGACACGCCTCAGGCCGGCGCGATCCCCTCAGCCCGAGCTCAGCACGGTCCCCTGGGCGACCGCGCACAGCGTCTCGGCGCCCGCCGCGTCCACCGTGAGCAGATCGCACCGCACCACGGCCTGCCGCCGCCCCGCGTGCACGACGGACGCGCGGGCGCGCAGCACCGCGCCGACGGCCGGGCGGACGTACTGGATGGAGAAGCCCGCGGTGAGCACGGCGGGGCCGAGGGCCGCGCCCGCGGCGAAGGTGAGCGCGTTGTCGGCGGCGTACGAGAGCACGCCGCCGTGCACGTAGCCGTTCTGCTGCCGGTGCTCCTCCCGGATGTCGAGCTCCAGGGTCGCGGCGCCCGCGCCGAAGGCGGTGATCCGGGCGCCGAGCAGCCGGCTGAAGGGCTGGGCGTCGAGGATCTTCTGCGCGAGGGCGGGGTCGAGTTCGGCGGGCGGGCCGGTGGGCGTCTCGGCGGGCATGGGGGGTCACCATACGACCGGGAGTCGGCGGGTGCCGCGGATCAGCAGGCCGGGCAGCCACTCCAGCGGTCCTGCCTCGGGGTCGAGTTCGAGCCGCGGAAAGCGTTCCAGGAGCGTCCGGATGGCGATCCTGCCCTCCAGGCGGGCGAGCGGAGCGCCCAGGCAGTAGTGGAGGCCGTGCCCGAAGGCCAGGTGGCCGCGCGGGTCGCGGCGGATGTCGAAGCGGTCGGGCTCGGGGAAGCGGCCCGGGTCGTGGGCGCCGGCGGCGAGGCCGACCAGGACGACGGAGCCGGCCGGGACCACCTTGCCGCCGAACGCGACGTCCTCACGCGCGAAGCGGTACGTGGCGGCCTCCACCGGACCGTCGTAGCGCAGCCCCTCCTCGATGGTCCCGTCGATCAGGCCGTCGAAGTCGGCGCGCAGCGCAGCGAGTTGCTCGGGGTGGGCGAGCAGGGCGCGGACCGTGTTGGCGATCAGGTTGACGGTGGTCTCGTGGCCCGCGATCAGCAACAGGTAGGCGAGGGCGCGCAGTTCGGGCAGGGAAAGCCGGTCGCCGTCCTCGGCGCGGGTGGCTATGAGGGCGGAGAGCAGGTCGTCGGCGGGGCCCGCGGCCCGCTTGTCCTCGATGAGCTCGTCGAGGTAGCCGCCGAAGCCGCGGACGGCCTCCTCCTCGGTCATGGCGCCGGTCGGGGTGACGAGTTCGTTGGACCAGGCGCGGAAGGAGTCACGGTCGGCGGCCGGGACGCCGAGCAGTTCGCAGATGACGGTGATGGGCAGCGGGAAGGCGAAGGAGTCGACGAGGTCGGCGCGGCCGGCCGGTGCCATCGCGTCGAGGAGTTCGTCGGTGAGCTGCTGGACGCGCGGGCGCAGGGCTTCGACCCGGCGGCCGGTGAACTCGCCGGCGACGAGCTTGCGCAGCCGGGTGTGGTCGGGCGGGTCGAGGATGAGCAGATTGGGGCCGATGACCTTGAGTTCGAGGAACTCGAAGTCGATGAACGAGGTGGACTTGCCGAACCGCTGGTCGGCCAGGGCGGCGCGGGCCTCCTCGTAACCGACGATCAGCCAGGCCGGAATGCCCTCCGGCGTGAGGATCTCGTGGACCGGACCGGCCGCGCGGATTTTCGCGTAGTACGGGTACGGGTTCGCGGTGAAGTCCGCGCCGTACTCCCGCAGATCGATGACGGACATCGGCCCAGGCTAGGCGCCGCCTTCGCCCTCGTGAAGATCGAGAAGTCCGGCGTCGTGGACGAGGAGGGCGATCTGGACACGGTTGTTGAGGTCGAGTTTGGCCAGAATCCGCGAGACGTGCGTCTTGACGGTGGGGACGCTCAGGTAGAGGGCGGCGGCGATCTCGGCGTTCGACCGGCCCTCGCCGACCGCGACGGCGACCTCCCGCTCCCGCTCGGCGAGCCCGGCGAGGCGCTGGGCGGCGGTGGTCCGGCGGGGCGGTTCCTGCGGCCCGCCGGCGACGTGGGTCATGAGCTGGCGGGTGACGGCCGGGGACAGGACGGGATCGCCGGCGGCCACCCGGCGTACGGCGGTGACGATCTCGGCGGGCGGGGTGTCCTTGAGGACGAAGCCGGCCGCTCCGGCCCGCAGCGCGCGCAGCACCTGTTCATCGGCGTGGAAGGTGGTGAGGACGAGGACCTCGGGGGCGCCGGGCCTGGCGCGCAGCCGCTCGGTGGCGGTGAGGCCGTCGACCTTCGGCATGCGGATGTCCATGAGGACGACGTCGGGGGTGTGCCGGTCGACGAGTCCCGGGACCTCGGCGCCGTCGGCGCCCTCGCCGACGATCACGATGTCCTCGGCGCCGCCGAGCATGAGGGCGAGGCCCGCGCGGACCAGGGGGTCGTCGTCGACGATGAGCAGCCGGATGGTCATACGGGCCACGGTAGCCAGGCGTGCAGGGCGAATCCGCCGTCGGGGGCGGGGCCGTGGCGCATCCGGCCACCGGCGAGGGTGGCTCGTTCGGTGAGGCCGATGAGCCCCTGGCCGGAGCCGGGGACGTGCGGGACGGGCCCGGGGGCGGCGGGATTGTGGACGTCGACGGTCAGTCCGTCGCCGGGGCGGCCGCGCAGGGTGAGGGTGACCTCGGCGCCGGGGGCGTGCTTGCGGGCGTTGGTGAGGGCTTCCTGGGCGATGCGGTAGACGGTGCGGCCGGTGGCGGCGGGGACGGTGTCCGGGTCGGTGACGGTGGAGTCGAGGACGACCTTCATGCCGGCCTCGCGGACCTCGGCGACCAGGGTGTCGAGGGTGGCGAGGGTGGGCTGGGGGCGGTCGGCGGCCTCGTCACCGGGGGTGCGCAGGACGCCGATGATCTCGCGCAGGTCCTGCAGGGCTTCATGGGCGCTGTCGCGGATGACGCCGGCGGCGCGGGCGATCTGCTCGGGCGGGGCGCCGGGGCGGAACTCCAGGGCGCCGGCGTGCACGCTGAGCAGGGTGAGCCGGTGGGCGAGCACGTCGTGCATCTCGCGGGCAATGGCCTCGCGGGCGAGCCGCTGGGCCTGCTCGGCGCGCAGCTCGGCCTCGGCCTCGGCGCGCAGGGCACGGTCGCGCAGCGCCTCGACCAGCCGGCGGCGGGAGCGGACGAGCATGCCCCAGGCGGTGACGAGCAGGATCAGGACGATGCCGATGGCGATGCCGAGGACGACGTTGATGCCCGGGTCGGGGCGGACGAAGGCCTGGACGGTGGAGGCGGCCATGGCGAGCGCGCTGATGGAGGCGACCTCGCGGAAGGGCCGGCGTACGGCCACGCTGAACAGGCTCGCGAGGACGGCGCCGCCCGCGGTGGGCGCGACGACGCTCACCACCGACAGGGTGACGGCGAGTCCTGCGGGCCACCGGCGGCGCAGCCAGAGGGCGCAGCAGGCGAGTCCGCCGGCGATCTGGTCGAGGAGGGCGACGGCCTCGCTGTTGTACGTGGCGCTGGTCTCGGCGGCGAGCAGGCCGACGAACGCGGCCAGCAGGAACAGGGTGGTGTCGACGATCCAGTCCCGCAGGGTGCGCCGCGGCCGCTCCCCCGCGCCGGCCGGTTCGGTCCCGGCGGCCGCGACCAGGTGGGAGGGCAGCAGCCAGGTGTGCCGCGCCGGGCGTGCCGTGCGTGTCATACGGGAAATGTACGCAGGTGAGGGGCCTGCCGCGCGGGTGTGGCGGCCGGCCGATACCAAAGTCGCACAGGGGGGGACTTCGGTCGTGCCCGGTGGGTACCGGCGGCCGACGCGGGCCCGGCGAGGGGTGGATCATGCTCGGGGCATGAAGAGAATCCTCGAGGTCACGGGCTTTCTGGTGATGGTGTTCGGCGTCTGCGGAGTGATCCGCGAACTGACCGACGGCTGGTTCAGGCTGATGGGAGTCACCCGGTTCCTGACGGAGAACGTGGGGTTCCTCCAGGGCCACGAGCTGTTCGCGAACATCCTGATCGCGGCCCTGGGCCTGGTGATCATGATCATGTCGGACCGGGTGAAGGCGTAGCGCCGGGGCGGGACGCCTACGTGGCGCCCCGGTCGGCCGCGCGGCGCCCCCAGGTCGTACCGGCGAGCACGAGGACCGCGCCCGCCAGGCCCAGGGTGCCGGGGCGGTCGCCCGCGAGGGCGATGCCGGCGGCCGCCGCCCAGAGGGGCTCGGTGCCGAGCAGGAGGCTCACGCGGGACGGGGAGGTGCGGCGCACGGCCCACATCTGCACGAAGAAGGCGAACAGCGTGCAGAAGACGGACAGGAAGAGCAGCCCGGCCCACTCGCGCGGCCCGAAGCCGAGCGCCACGGACCACGGGGAGTCGCCGGTGCCGGGGGCGGCGGCGAGGACGGCGAAGACGGCGACGGAGGCGCCGAGTTGCACGGTCGTGAGGGAGAGCGAGTCGGCGCTCTGCACGGACTTGATCCGGGACATCGCCAGCACGTGCACGGTACGGGCGAGCGCGGCGAGCAGCATCAGCAGGTCGCCGGGCGAGGGTGCGGTGAAGCCGCCGCCCTGCGTCAGCAGGACCACGCCCGCCACGGACAGCGCGGCCGCGCCGAGGAACGCGCGGGGCGGCCGGGTCCTGGTGACGACGGCCTCGGCGAGCGGCGTGAAGATCATGGTGAGGCTGATGATCAGGCCCGCGTTGGTGGCGGAGGTGTGGACGACTCCGTACGTCTCCACCAGGAAGATCCCGGCGAGGATCAGCCCGAGGACCGCCGCGCCGCGCCACTGCGCTCCGCTGAGCGCCCGCAGCCTGCGCCATCCGGCGGCGACGAGGACGGGCAGCACCACGGCGAACCGCAGGACCAGGACGGCCAGCACGGTGTGGGTGGTGGTGATGCCCTTGGCGGCGAGGTAGCTGGCGCCCCAGACGACCGCCACGAGCAGGACGGGCAGGTCGGTGAGCCAGGCGCGGCGGGGGGCGCCGAGGGGTACGGGTGCGGCGATGGCCGAGGAAGTCGACATGACGGCCGGTTCTCCCACTCAACTGACTGACGGGGTGGAGACTTCGGCGGCTCGCACGGGGGTGATCACCGTACCCGGACGGGCGCGTGGCGGCTACACCTTTCCGTGGCTGCCGTACACGATCGTCTCGCCGTCCGATTCCCGCCGGCCACGGGACCCCGGCCCGCCTTTGACTGAACTCGCAACGAAGAGTGCGATGTTCCAGAGGAGTCCGACATGAGCAGCATGAGCGGCAAGGCGGTTCTGGTCACCGGCGGCAGCCGTGGCGTGGGCGCGGCGACGGCCGTCCGGCTCGCCGAGGAGGGCGCCGACGTGGCCTTCACGTACGTCCAGGGAGAGGAGCGGGCCCGCGAGGTCGCCGCACGGATCGAGGCGGCCGGCCGCAAGGCGCTGCCGCTGCGGGCGGACGCGGCGAACGCCGGTGACGCGGCGGGCGCCGTGGAGTGGGCCGCGGACGCGCTCGGCCGCCTCGACGTTCTCGTCAACAACGCCGGCATCGGGGTCCTCGGCCCGCTGGAGTCGATCGGCCTCGCCGACGTGGACCGGGTGCTCGACGTGAACGTGCGCGCGGCCTTCCTCGCCTCGCAGGCAGCGGCCGCCCGGATGGAGCGCGGCGGGCGGATCGTCACGATCGGCAGCTGCGTCACCCAGCGGGTGCCCGGCGCCGGCGCGACGCTGTACGCGATGAGCAAGGCGGCCATGATCGGCCTCAACAAGGCGCTCGCCCGGGAGCTGGGCGAGCGCGGCATCACCGCGAACCTCGTCCACCCCGGCCCGACGGACACGGACATGAACCCGGCCGACGGCCCGTACGCCGGGGCCCAGGCGGCCGGGACGGCACTCGGCCGCTTCGGGACCGCCGGCGAGGTGGCCGCGATGGTCGCGTTCCTCACCGGACCGGACGCCGCGTACGTGACGGGGGCGGAGTTCGCGGTGGACGGCGGCCATTCCGCCTGAAACGGGGGTTGCGAGAGCGCACCGGTTGCTGTCGGGCCGGTGCGCTCCCACGTGCCGGGCGGGGTGTCGTTACCCGCCCAGTTCCTGGTGGCGGGCGGTCAGCCGCGCCGTGCCCGCCTCGGTGAGGGAGCCGAAGAGCCGGAGACGGGAGATGCCGCCGTCGGGGTAGATGTCGATCCGGACCCGCGAGCCGACCGCCGGGGTGTCCAGGACGAAGCGGTGGTTGGTGTCGGGCTGGAGGCGGGTCCGGGGCAGGATCTCGGTCCAGTCCTCGGAGCCCTCGGCGGCCACCGAAAGGGCGGCCCAGCCGGCGCTGTTGCCCTTGAGGTACGCGGTGTCGATCTCGACGGCGCGGATCTCGGACTCGGCGGCCAGGCTGTAGCGGATCCAGTCGTTGCCCTTGTCGCGGCGGCGGCGGGTCTCCCAGCCGTCGTCCATCTTGCGGGAGCGGCCGGGCTGGATGGTGTTGGTGGCCGGGGAGTAGAAGCGGTCGGACGCGTCCTCGACCTGGGCGCCGTTCTCCAGGGCCGCGAGGTCGAAGGTGCCGAGCACGCCGAGCCACTTCGGGTCGGGGGCGACCTCGCCGTACACGCGCAGGCGGGCGATGCCGCCGTCGGGGTGCTGGTTGACCCGGAGGTGGGTGAAGCGCTGCTCGACGTCGACCGCGAAGCCGTTGGCGGCGTGGCCGCCGATGGCGGTGCGCGGGACGAGCGTCGTCCACTTCACGTCGTCGGCGAGCAGCTCCTCGGGCGAGGGCGAGCCCGCGACCGAGGCGGCCTCGACGGACACGGCCTGCGGGTAGTTGCCCCGGAAGTGGGCGGTGTCGACGACGATGCCGCGGATCACGCCGGGGGCGCCGAGGCGTACGAGCGCCCAGTCGTGGTCGTCCGCGGTGGGGTGCGGCACCTGGGCGGAGACGCCACGGCGGCGGCGGGTCTCCCAGCCGTCCATGATCTTGCCCTTGTGGCCGAAGTGCTCGGGGTCGAACTCGGCGGCCTCGGGCTTCAGCAGGTTCTCGCGCTCGGCGAAGAACTCGTCGTTGGCGGCGATCACACCCGCGCCCAGGCGCCGGTCGGCGAGGTCCGCGTACTGCGTGAAGGGGAAGTCGGCGGTGCGGTAGTCGGCGTACGGGTCGCCGCCGCCGTAGGGGCTGGCGTCGCCGGTGAAGCTCGGTATGGCGGACACGTCAGTTGTTCCTTTCGAGGAGGCGGCCGGAGGGCTCGGCGAGGGCGCCGCGGTCGGCGATCCGCTCTCCGCGCAGCCAGGTGGAGGTGACGACGCCGTGCAGGGTCTTGCCCGCGTAGGCGGTGACCCGGTTGCGGTGCTGGAGCTCCGCCGGGTCGACGGTGAAGGTGGCGTCCGGGTCGAGCACGGCGAAGTCGGCGTCGCGGCCGGCCTCGATGGCGCCCTTCCGGGTGAGGCCGGCGAGACGGGCCGGCCCCTCCGACATCCAGCGGGCGACGTCCGTCAGGTCGTAACCGCGGCGGCGTGCCTCGGTCCAGATGGCGGGCAGGCCGAGCTGGAGGGAGGAGATGCCGCCCCAGGCGGAGGCGAAGTCCGCCGTCTTGAGGTCGGCGGTGGACGGCGAGTGGTCCGAGACGATGCAGTCGACGGTGCCGTCGGCCAGGCCCTGCCAGAGCAGGTCCTGGTTGGCCGACTCGCGGATCGGCGGACAGCACTTGAACTCGGTGGCGCCGTCCGGGACCTCCTCGGCCGTGAGGGTGAGGAAGTGCGGGCAGGACTCGACGGTGATCTTCACGCCCTCGGCCTTGGCGGCGGCGATCAGCGGCAGCGCGTCGGAGGAGGACAGGTGCAGGACGTGCACGCGGGCGTCGAGGCGGCGGGCCTGGTTGATCAGGTTCTCGATCGCGGTGTTCTCGGCGTCGCGGGGCCGGGAGGCGAGGAAGTCGGCGTACTTCTCGCCGCTCTTCTGCGGGGCGGCGGCGAGGTGGTGCGGGTCCTCGGCGTGCACGATCATCAGACCGCCGAACCCGGCGATCTCGGCGAGCGCATTCGCCAGCTGCTCCTGGTCGAGCTCGGGGAACTCCTCGACGCCGGAAGGCGAAAGGAAGCACTTGAAGCCGAAGACGCCGGCGTCGTGCAGCGGGCGCAGGTCCTTGACGTTGTCGGGCAGCGCGCCGCCCCAGAAGCCGGTGTCGACGTGCGCCTTGGGGCGGGCGACGTCCTGCTTGATCCGCAGGTTCTCGACCGTGGTGGTGGGCGGCAGCGAGTTGAGCGGCATGTCGATCAGGGTGGTGATGCCGCCGGCGGCCGCGGCGCGGGTGGCGGTCCAGAAGCCCTCCCACTCGGTGCGGCCGGGGTCGTTCACGTGGACGTGGGTGTCGACGAGTCCGGGCAGGACGACGTCGTCACCGACGTCCTCGAGCCGCGCGCCGGCCGGTACCTCGGCGTCGTACGGCAGCACGGCGACGATGGTGCCGCCGGATACGGCGATGGCCGCGGGCCGCGTCCCCTCCGGGGTGATGACGCGTGTCGAGCGCAGTACCAGGTTGACGTCCACCCGTACCCCTTCCAGCAGAATTTCAACGAACTGTTGAAGGAGTCTTCACTTCAGGACGACGTGTCGTCAAGGGCACACTTCCAGCATGAGACGTTGACCAACCGCACTTGGATGTTTCCATGAAGTGGAATGGAAATTTCGTACAGTAGAACGTAGCTCCGCACATGCGGGCGGACCAGGATCCCTCCGGGCAGCTGCCGACAACGGACAAACACCCCCCTGACCGGCCCGGACACCGCAACCTGGGCCGTGTGTACGGCCCGGCGGCCCGGTAGGCTGCTGCCTTGCCCGCCTGCCCCGAAAGGACCTTGACGTGCCGACGTCCAGCGCCAGCACCACCGACGCCGCCAAGCCCGCCGCGAGCGGGGGCGTCCAGTCCCTCGAGCGTGCCTTCGACCTCCTGGAGCGGATGGCCGACGCAGGCGGCGAGGTCGGGCTGAGCGAACTCTCCGCCAGCAGCGGGCTGCCGCTGCCCACCATCCACCGCCTCATGCGCACCCTCGTGGCCTGCGGATACGTCCGCCAGCAGCCCAACCGCCGGTACGCACTCGGCCCCCGCCTGATCCGCCTCGGCGAGTCCGCCTCGCGGCTGCTCGGCACCTGGGCCCGCCCGTATCTGGCGCGCCTGGTGGAGGAGACCGGCGAGACGGCCAACATGGCCCTGCTCGACGGCGACGAGATCGTGTACGTCGCACAGGTGCCCTCCAAGCACTCCATGCGCATGTTCACCGAGGTCGGCCGCCGCGTACTGCCGCACTCCACGGGCGTCGGCAAGGCGCTGCTCGCGCACACCCCGGCGGACGAGGTGCGCGCGCTGCTCGCCCGTACCGGCATGCCCGCCGCGACCGAGAAGACCATCACCACGCCCGAGGGCTTCCTCGACGCCCTCGCGGCCGTACGCGAAACCGGTTATGCGGTCGACGACAACGAGCAGGAGATAGGGGTCCGCTGCCTCGCGGTCTCCGTGCCCGACTCCCCCACCGCGGCGGCCATCTCCATCTCCGGCCCGGCCGGACGCGTGACGGAGGCGGCGACCGAGAAGATCGTCCCGATCCTCCAGCAGGTCGCCGAGGAGCTCTCGGCTGCGCTCGCGAACACCGCGGGCAACGGGCAGGGCTGACCCTTCCGTACGCAGGGCTGACCCTTCCGTACGCAGGGCTGACCCCTTATGCACGTACGGGAAGCGCCCGGTGCCGTCGGCGAATTCGACGGCTCCGGGCGCTTTCCCGTATCCCGTACCCACGGGCGTTCGCGGGGTCAGACCCTCGCCTCCTCCACGAGCCGCCCGTCCCGCACCGTCACCGTCCGGTCCGCCCGCCCCAGGTGCGTGCGGTCGTGCGTGACCAGGACCGTCGCCGTTCCCCGCTCCGCGGTCAGCCCGGCCAGCAGCTCCATGACCGCCGCGCCCCGCTCGTGGTCCAGGGCGCTGGTCGGCTCGTCCACCAGCAGGACCGAGGGCTCGTTCATCAGGGCCCGCGCGATGTTGACGCGCTGGCGCTGGCCGCCGGAGAGCTGGTGCGGGCGGCGGTGGGCCTGATCGCCGAGCCCGACCGCGTCGAGCAGCTCCGCCGCCCGCCCGCGCATCGCGCGGCTCGTCCGTCCGGAGAGGTGCGCCATCACCTGGAGCTGTTCCAGGGCCGTGAGCGAGGGCAGCAGGTTGGGCTGCTGGAAGACGATGCCGATCCGCTCGCGCCGCAGCTGCGCCTTGGCGGCCTGGCTGAGCGGCCCCGTCTCCGTACCGGCGACGACCACCCGGCCGTGGTCCGGGGTGACCAGCGTCGCGGCCACCGCGAGCAGGCTGGACTTGCCGGAGCCCGAGGGGCCGACGACCGCGGTGAGGCGGCCGGCCGGGACGTCCAGGGATACCGCGTCCAGGGCGGTGAGCCGGCCGTCGCCGTCCGGGTAGGTCAGGGTCACTTCTTCGAGCAGCAGACTCATCGGGCGCTCCCAAGGGCCGTCAGCGGGTCGACGGCGGTGATCCGCCGGATGGACAGGGCCGCGCCGAGCACCCCGAGCACGATCATCACGGCGGCCGGGCCGAGCACGGTCAGCGGCCGGAGCACGAAGGGCACGTCCCCGCCGCTGATCAGCGCGCCGAAGCCGACCGCGAGACCGGTGCCGAGCAGTGTGCCGGCGCTCAGCATGACCACGGCCTGCCCGAGCGCGTCCTTCAACAGGTACGGGGTGGAGGCGCCGAGCGCCTTGAGGACGGCCACGTCACCGCTGCGCTGGATGGTCCAGACGGTGAAGAAGGCTCCTATGACGAGGGCGGAGATGACGAAGAGGAAGCCGCGCATGAGCTGCAGCGAGCCGTTCTCGGCCTGGTAGGACCCTATGGCGGTGAGCGCCTCCTCGACGGTCCTCGCGGCCGTCCCGGTGGCCTTGTCCCCGGCCGCCCAGTCCACGCCCGCCCCGCTCAGCGCGATGACGGTGGCCTGCTCCTGCGGGGTGGTGCCGCTGTGCCCGAGCCGCTGCCAGTCGTCGAGTGAGGTCCAGACGACGGGCGTGTGGCTGTAGGAGGCGTCCCCGGCGATCGCGGCGACGGTGGCCCCCAGGGTGCCGAGGCGCACCGCGTCCCCGACCCGGACGCCCAGCTCCTTCGCCGCGGACTCCGACAGGACGGCCCGGCCGGGACCGAGCTTCCCGCTCTCCGGGGCGAGACCTCCGCCCGGATCCGTACCGAAGGCGGACAGCGCGGCGGTGCGGTCGCCCGCGGTGGCGTTGAGGGTGCGGATGCCGAGCGGCTCGGCGCTGCGCACGCCCGGGCGGCCGGCCAGGTCGCGCCACTGGCGCTCGGTGACGGTCGAGTTGGTGAAGGAGACCGACTGCCCGTCGGGCGGCGCGGCGAAGGCGAGCCGGTCCGCCGGCAGACCGGTGATCGCCGAGATGTTCTCGCGGGCGAGCCCGGCGGTCAGCCCCGACAGCAGTCCGACGAGCAGCGTGATCAGGACGATCACCGTGCCCATCAAGGTGAATCGCCCCTTGGCGAATCTCAGGTCTCTCCATGCCACGAACATGGGGCCAAGCCTGCTCGGCCCGGACGGCATCGGGCATCGCGCCACGGATGGCTCCGCAATCAAACTTTCGGTTGAGTCCGGATTGTCCGGGCCGGCCCTCACCCGCGCATACGCTGGACGGACCATGGATCCCCGATCGCTCACCCCCGCCCTGCGCGCCCTGCGGCTCTGCCTCCATCTGCTGATGGCGGGGCTGCTCGCGCTCGCCGCGCTGCGCGCCGACTCGGCGGCGGGGATCGCGGCGGCGGCGCTGACCGGCGCGGTGTACGCGGCCGGTTCGCTGCTGCCGTCGGTGCGGGAGTCTCAGCGGGCGGCCGCGGTGTGGCTGGCCGGCCTGTGCGCGGCCTGGCTGCTGCTCCTCGTCGCCGCGCCCGACGGGCTGTGGGTGGCCTTCCCGCTCTACTTCCTCCAGCTGCACCTGCTGCCGGCGCGCTGGTCGCTGCCGGCCGTGGCGCTGACCGCGGGCGCCGCGATCCTCTCGTACGTGGGCCACGGCGCCCCGCTCAACCCCGGGGTGTTCATCGGCCCGCTGCTCGGCGCGGCGGTCGCGGTCGCCACCGTGCTCGGCTACCAGGCGCTGTACCGGGAGAACGAGCGGCGCCGCCGGCTGATCGAGGAGCTGATCTCCACCCGGGCCGAACTCGCCGCGGCGGAACGGCACGCGGGGACGCTCGCCGAGCGGGAGCGGCTGGCCCGGGAGATCCACGACACACTCGCCCAGGGGCTCTCCTCGATCCAGTTGCTGCTGCGGGCCGCCGAGCGGGCGCTGCCGGAGGGCTCGCCGGCCGCCGGGCACATCGACGGGGCCCGGCGGGCCGCGCAGGACAACCTGGCGGAGGCCCGCCGGTTCGTCCGGGCGCTCGCCCCGCCCGGCCTGGAGCACGGCTCGCTCGCAGGAGCCCTGGAGCGACTGTGCGGCACGGCCGGTCCCGAGGGTCCGCGGGTGCGGTTCTCGGTGAGCGGGACGCCGGCCGAACTGCCCACCCCGTACGAGGTGGCGCTGCTGCGGATCGCCCAGTCGGCGCTCGCGAACACCGTCCGGCACGCCGCCGCCTCGCGGGCGGAGATCACGCTGTCGTTCATGGGCGGGTCGGTGACCCTGGACGTCGTGGACGACGGCAAGGGATTCGATCCCGGCTCCGTACGACCGTCCTCCGAGGGCGGTTTCGGACTGCCGGCCATGCGCTCGCGGGCCGAGTCACTGGGCGGCGCCTTCACCGTCGAGTCCGCCCCCGGCCAGGGCACCGCCGTGGCCGTCTCCCTTCCGCTGCCCGCTGGAGCCTGACGCATGACCATCCGACTGCTGCTCGCCGACGACCATCCGGTGGTACGGGCCGGGTTGCGCGCCGTCCTGGACACCGAGCCGGACTTCACGGTGACCGGGGAGGCCGCGACCGCCGAGCGGGCGGTGGAGCTGGCCGCCGCCGGGGGCGTGGACGTGGTCCTGATGGACCTCCAGTTCGGTGCCGGGATGCACGGCTCGGAGGCCACGGCCGCGATCACTGCCGTACCGGGCGGGCCGCGGGTGCTCGTCCTGACGACGTACGACACGGACGCGGACATCCTGGCGGCGGTGGAGGCCGGGGCCTCGGGCTACCTCCTGAAGGACGCCCCGCCGGAGGAGCTCGCCGCCGCGGTACGGACGGCCGCCGCCGGCCAGTCGGCGCTCGCCCCCGCGGTGGCGCACCGGCTGATGGACCGGATGCGGACCCCGGCGGAGGCGCTGACCAGGCGGGAGCTGGAGGTGCTCCAGCTGGTGGGCGAGGGCCTGTCGAACCAGCAGATCAGCAAGGCGCTCTTCCTGAGCCAGGCGACGGTGAAGTCCCATCTGGTGCACATCTTCGCCAAGCTGGGCGTCGACTCGCGGACGGCGGCGGTGGCGGCGGCGACGGCGCGGCGGCTGATCAGGCGCTGAACGGCGGCCCCCGTGGGTCCCGAAGCGCCTCCGGCCCGCACCGACGGGCCTACTCACGCACCGCCAGGCCCTCCGGCTCACGCGCCGCCAGGCCCTCCGGCCACGCTGGCCGGCGGCGCGGGCGGCGGACCGAACAGCTCGACGGCACGACGGACGCCCGCGAGCCCCTCGGCGAGGGCGCTGACGGAACCGAGCGCGCCCGCGATCAGCAACAGGGACCGCTGGAGCCGCCACACCTCGGGCGCGCCGCTCACGGCCATGGCGTCGAGGGCGGCGAGCTCGTCCTCGGCGATCCCCCGGTCGGCGAACTCCCTGCGGTGACCGGCCAGCTCACGCCGTAACCGGGACACGGCGGCGCGCAGTTCCGCCACCCTCGGGTCCACGCCGTCAGCGCTCACTCGCCTCTGCCCCACGCTTCGCAACATGGATTCCCCCCTTGCGCACGTCACTGTGCCGACCGCCGGCCTGCGGTCGGGCGCCCGGGGTCGCGGGCCAGTTAACTCCTTCGCGCGCCCGGCGCGCCAGCGGGCGGACGCAACTTCAGGCATCCGTGTGGTGGGGGCCTGATGCGGTATGCAGTCCCCATGACTGAAGTGACGGAAGAATCCGCCGGAGAGCCCTTGATCGCGGGCCTGCTGCTCGCCGCGGGGGGCGGGCGGCGGCTCGGGGGCCGGCCCAAGGCGCTGCTGACGCATCGCGGGCGGCCGCTGGTGGAGTACGCGGTGCGGGTGCTGCGTGAGGGTGGGTGCGAGGTCGTGCATGTGGTGGTGGGTGCCGCCGCGGCGCGGGTGCGGGAGGAGGCACGGCTCGAGGGGTGCGTCCTGGTGGACAACCCGGAGTGGGGCGAGGGCATGGGCTCCTCGTTGCGGGCCGGGCTCGCGTCGCTCAGGGCGGCGGCGCTGCCGGTGGACGCGGCACTGGTGTCGCTCGTGGACCAGCCGGGGATCGGTGCGGCGGCGGTGACCCGGGTGCGGGCGGCGTATCGCGGGCGGGACACGCTGGCGGCGGCCTCGTACGAGGGGAAGCGCGGGCATCCGGTGCTGTTCGGGGCGGACCGCTGGGCCGGGATCGCGGCGGGGGCGGTGGGCGACCAGGGGGCGCGGGACTACCTGAAGACGCACCGGGATGCGATCACGCTCGTGGACTGTTCGGATGTGGCCGAGCCGTACGACATCGACACGGAGGCGGACCTGGTGCACCTGGAGTGAGGGTGGTGGCACCCAGCGCCACGTTGTGTCGACCCGAAGAATCTCGACATCAACAAACCATTGAACTTCCACCATGAGGAAACTAGTATCCACTGTTCAGAAGCGCCTGATCCCTGTGAAGGCGCTTGCGGCCGCATCCCGGCGCCCGTGGCACTCCGTGCCGCACGACGACGTCCGGCGGCCGTCTGGCACCGCCCGTGAAGCCCGCTGAAGGAAGTGACAGTTCATGTCCGCACCAGCGCCGTCCTCCCTGGTCGTCGTCGAAGCCGAGCCCCTGCCGCGCCAGGAGGAGGTGCTCACCGACGCGGCCCTCGCCTTCGTGGCCGAACTGCACCGGCGCTTCACCCCGCGCCGCGACGAGCTGCTCGCCCGCCGCACCGAGCGACGCGCCGAGATCGCCCGTACGTCGAGCCTCGGCTTCCTCCCGGAGACCGCGGCGATCCGCGCCGACGACTCCTGGAAGGTCGCGCCCGCCCCGGCGGCCCTGAACGACCGGCGCGTGGAGATCACCGGCCCGACCGACCGGAAGATGACGATCAACGCGCTGAACTCCGGCGCGAAGGTCTGGCTCGCCGACTTCGAGGACGCCTCGGCTCCCACCTGGGAGAACGTGGTCCTCGGCCAGGTCAACCTGATCGACGCGTACACGCGGAACATCGACTTCACCGACCCGAGGTCGGGGAAGTCCTACGCGCTGAAGCCGGCCGCGGAGCTCGCCACCGTCGTCATGCGGCCGCGCGGCTGGCACCTGGAGGAGCGTCACCTGACCATCGAGGGCCGCCCCGTGCCCGGCGCGCTCGTCGACTTCGGTCTCTACTTCTTCCACAACGCCCAGCGCCTGATCGACCTCGGCAAGGGCCCGTACTTCTACCTCCCGAAGACCGAGTCGCACCTGGAGGCCCGCCTCTGGAACGACGTCTTCGTCTTCGCCCAGGACTACGTCGGCATCCCGCAGGGCACCGTCCGGGCCACCGTCCTCATCGAGACCATCACGGCCGCGTACGAGATGGAGGAGATCCTCTACGAACTCCGCGACCACGCCGCCGGGTTGAACGCGGGCCGCTGGGACTATCTCTTCTCCATCGTCAAGAACTTCCGTGACGGCGGCGCCAAGTTCGTCCTGCCGGACCGCAACGCGGTGACGATGACGGCCCCGTTCATGCGCGCCTACACCGAACTCCTCGTCCGCACCTGCCACAAGCGCGGCGCGCACGCGATCGGCGGCATGGCGGCCTTCATCCCGTCCCGCAAGGACGCCGAGGTCAACAAGGTCGCCTTCGAGAAGGTCAAGGCCGACAAGGACCGCGAGGCCGGCGACGGCTTCGACGGCTCCTGGGTCGCCCACCCCGACCTGGTCCCGATCGCCATGGCCTCCTTCGACGCCGTGCTCGGCGAGAAGCCGAACCAGAAGGACCGGCTGCGCGAGGACGTGCACGTCGAGGGCCCGGAGCTGATCGACATCGCGTCCCTCCACGCCCACCCGACCTACGACGGTCTGCGCAACGCCGTCCAGGTCGGCATCCGTTACATCGAGGCGTGGCTGCGGGGCCTGGGCGCCGTCGCCATCTTCAACCTGATGGAGGACGCCGCCACCGCGGAGATCTCGCGCTCGCAGATCTGGCAGTGGATCAACGCGGGCGTCGAGTTCGAGAACGGAAAGCGCGCCACCCCCGAACTCGCCCGCGAGGTGGCCGCCGAGGAGCTGGCCGCGATCCGCGCGGAGATCGGCGACGAGGCCTTCGCGGCCGGGAAGTGGCAGCAGGCCCACGACCTGCTCCTTCACGTGTCGCTCGACGCCGACTACGCGGACTTCCTGACCCTCCCCGCGTACGACCAGCTGGTCGGCTGACCGCACAGCAGCCGCCCGGCCACTCGGCCGCATACGAAGGGCTCCGCCCCCGGTACCCGTACCGGGGGCGGAGCCCTTCGCGTTTCCCCCTTTGCGTTCCGGGTCCGCCCCGTTTGCACGGCTTTTCGATCCATGGCGTTTCACAAGTCACGTAACTCAACCGAAATACGCAGCTACCTAGCGGTAACAAGTCGGTGCGTGCCAGATTCCGCATGCCACCGGCCGGCGGCTGTCCCCACGTCGATGCGTACCTCGCGTACCGCACACCGCAGGAGCACCGTCATGCCTTCGACCCCCCACCGCGCGCTGCGTGGACTGCTCCCCCTGTGTCTCGCCGCCGGCCTCCTCTCCCTCGCCTCCGCCCCGGCCACCGCCGCGCCGGGCACCGGTCCCACCGCCGTCGTCTCCATGGGCGACAGCTACATCTCCGGCGAGGCCGGCCGCTGGCAGGGCAACAGCCTCACGAACAGCGGCAACCGCACCGGCACCGACCGGTCCTGGACCGGCAGTGGTTACGACCCCGGCCGGGTGTACGGCACCACGGCAGGCGGCTGCCACCGCTCGGACTCGGCGGAGGTGAAGAGCGCCGGACCGATCGCCACCGAGCTGGTCAACCTCGCCTGCTCCGGAGCCACCACGGACAACGTCTTCCGCGCGGCGAACGGCGGCGTGCCCTACAAGGGCGAGGCCCCGCAGGCCGACCAGCTCGCGGCCGTGGCGGCCACCCGGGACGTGAAGCTGATCGCGCTGTCGATCGGAGGCAACGACCTCGGCTTCGCGGACATCATCGAGGAGTGCGCCTACGACTTCGTGCTGTGGGGCTCCTACTGCTACGACGACCAGCAGTACGCCGTGGACCAGAAGATCGAGGGCGTGGTCGCCAAGGTCGGCAAGTCCGTGGACGAGATCCGCGCGGTGATGCGGGCCGCCGGGTACGCGGACTCCTCGTACCGGATCGTGCTGCAGTCCTACCCGTCGCCGATCCCGCGCGGCGCGGAGAACCGCTACCCGCAGAGCGACTGGAGCCGCTACAACACCGGCGGCTGCCCGTTCTGGAACCGGGACTCCGACTGGGCCAGGGACTCCCTGGTGCCGCAGCTCGCGAACCGGCTGAAGGGCGTCGCGACGGCCAAGGGCGCGCAGTTCATGGACCTGCGGGACATGCTGCAGGGCCGCGAGGTGTGCGCGAAGTCGAGCAAGCTGGTGAGCTCCACGGCCCCGGCCTCCGCCACCACCAGCGAGTGGGCGCGCTGGATCGACAACAACGAGACCCAGGGCCTGGTGCAGGAGTCCATGCACCCGAACTACTACGGGCAGTTGGCCCTCGGCCGGTGCCTGGAGCTGATGTACGCCCGTACGACCGGTGACTTCAGCTGCAAGAACACGGCGGGGGCGGGAGCGTCCGGGATGTACCTCTCGGCGGGCTGATCCCCTTCTGCATCAGGGCCGTTTCGGGTCAGGTCCCTCTCAGGGCAGGTTGATGCCGAGGGGGCCGAGGACCCTGGCGGTCTCGTGCGGGTCGGCCGCCGCCATCGCGGCGACGAGTGCCGCAGATCCGCCGGGCCAGCCCGCGGCCGCCGCGTCGAACGCGCCGCGGCGGGACTCCAGCGGCCCCCGCTTGCCGGGCAGTCCGTCCAGGACGTGCAGGGCCCTGGCGCCGACCGGCACCAGGGTCTGGTCCACCTGCTCGCCCCTGGCCCGCAGCACCGCCTCCGCGCGGGCGCCGGCCACCGGGTCGGCGAGGGCATGGCGCAGGGCATGGGCGGGGGCGGTGGACAGGTCGAGGACGCCGAGCAGAGCGCGGGTCGCGGCGGCCTCGGACGTGCCCGCGTTGACGGTGCCGAGGGCGCCGAGCAGTTCCTTCCAGGCGTCCGCGGCGTCGCCGCGGGCACGCAACCAGGCGGCGAGGACCCGGCCGGCGACGGCCGGGGGCCAGCCGGTGGCTGCGGCCACGAGCGCCGGCGCGTCCCAGGCGGCCGCCTCGGCGGCGTCGGGCACGGCCACCCGGCGCACCGCGAGCAGATAGCGGACGACGGCGCTGCCGCGCGGGGTGAGGCCGTAGGCGTCGCCGCGGCGGAAGACGAGGCCGGTCGCGGCGAGCCGGTCGACGACCGCGGCCAGCTCGTGCGCGGGCTTGTCGAGCCGGGCCCGGTCGGCGTCGCCGATCCCGGACGCGCCGAGCAGCCGGGCCAGCTCGTCCGCGGTCGGGGTGGAGTACGCGGGCGAGGTCGGCGGTGGCAGGCGTACCGGGGCGTCCTCCAGGGCCGGGTCGACCGGCCAGTCCTCGAACTCGGCGGCGCGGCGGGCGACGGACTCGGCGGAGCAGCCGCGCTGGTAGAGGGTGTAGAGAAGGTGGGCGGCCTCGCCGCCGTACGGCCCCTCGTCGGCGAGGGAGTCGACGGCGGCGGCGAGTGCGTCGGCCTCCTTCTCCAGGTCGGCCGCGTCCACCGGGTCGCCCGGGTCCGGGTCCTCCTCGGGCGGGGGAAGGGGTTCGGCGGGGTCCCCGTAATAGTCGAGGTGTTCGTCGAGCAGGGCGTCGGCGAGGCCGAGATGGGGGAAGTCGTCCGGTCCGGGCGCGAGATGCGCGTACTCCCCCGCGAGCCCCTCGGCGAGCCCCGCCGCGGTCCACCGGTCGAGCAGGGCGGCGGCGACCGTCCTGATGCCCTGGGCCACGTCGTGGTCGGTCAGGACCGGCCCGGCGGGCGGCGGTTCCTCGGCGTCGCGCACGTAGGCCCGGGTGAGCGCCTCGGCGAGCAGGACGTCGGCCAGTGCGGTCCGCCCCATGAGATCGGCGCGCCGCACCCCGTCGGGCACGGGCGGCCCGCCGAGCCCGGCCAGCCAGGCCCGTACGGCCGCGGGGTCGTCGGGATCGGTGCCGTCGGCCCGCAGGAGCTGGGCGTACCAGCGCGGCCAGGTGAGGTTCCCCGGGTCGCCCATGGCCCGCTCGAAGTCGCCCACGGCCTCCCCGATCACCCCCTCGACACGCGCCCGCCGCTCCCCGTCGAACCGCCCGGCGAGCGCCCGCAGCACCGCCGGATACGCGGCCAGCTCCTCGGGCGCCGCGCACACGAACGCGGGCAGGTCCTCCACGAGCAGCCGCCGCACGAGCCCGGGCGTCGGCTCCGGAACCCCCGTGCCCCGGTCCGCCCCGCGCAGCGCGAGCAGACTCAGTACGGCATCGGCGGCCCGGAGCGAACCGGGCCCCCGGAACTCGGGACTCGCCTCCAGGAACGCGGCGAGTCCGGTGTTGGTGAGAACGATCTCGGCCACGCTTCCCAGCGTAGTTCCGGGAGGGGCGGGACGCTCCGGTCAGCGGCGTGCGTCAGCGCGTCACCACCGTCCGCGGGGCGGAGAAGTCGCCCCAGGTGCCGTCGGGGAGCCTGGCGCGGAGAGTGGCGGTGTAGCGGACGCCGGGGGTGGTGGGGACGGTGAGGGTGTAGGACACGGGGCCGGGCGGGGGCTGGGCGCCCCAGACGATGGTGGTGGCGAAGCGGCCGTTCAGGTGGAGCTCGTACTCCTTGACGGGGGTGGAGGTGCGGGGCGGCGTCCAGGTCAGGGTGATGGCCCCGTGCGCGGCTCGGGCGGTGAGGGCGGTGGGGGCGGTGTTGGGCGGGGCGCCGGGGGCGGGGGTGGTGGTGAGGTCGGCGGGGTCGCTGTCCGGGGAGGAGTTCTCGGCGGCGTCGCGGGCGCGGACCGTGAAGGAGTAGGCGGTGCCGGGGCGCAGGCCGGCGAGGCGGGCGGTGGTGGCGGTGCCGGGGACGGTGTGGATGCGGGAGTCGCCCTGGTAGACGTCGTAGGCGGTGACGCGGGTGTCGTCGCGGGCGGGACGCCAGGTGAGGATGGCCGCGTCGCGGCCGGCGGCGGTCACCCGCAGGGCGTCGGGGCGGGTGGGGGGTGTGCGGTCCTCGGCGGTGGCGGCGAGGGTGGTGGCGGTGACGGCGGCGCTGTCCGGTGAGAGGTTTCCGGCGGCGTCGTGGGCGCGGACGGTGAAGGTGTGGGGGGTGGCGGGGGCGAGGCCGGTGATGTCGGTCATCAGGGTGCCGGCGGGGAGGTCCTTCACCTTGCGGCCCTGGCGGTAGACCGCGTAGCCGGTGACGGCCCGGTCGTCGGTGGCGGCGCTCCACATGACGTGAACGGTGCTCGCGCTGCCCGCGGCGGCGGTGACTCCGGTGGGGGCCGCGGGGACGCGGGTGTCCTTGGCGGCCTCGGCGGTGCCGGAGCAGGCCGTGAGGGCGAGCGCGGCGAGGGCCGAGAGCGTCGAGAGGGTTGCGGCGAGCGGGCGTTGCACGGGTTGTCTCCGTCCGGCCGGGCGATCCGCGGAAAGGTCCAGACCTGTATGGCACAGGGCCCGGCGGCTCGACAAGAGGCCGTCGGGAGGGGCGTTGTCAGTGGGGTGCGCTTCACTGGATACATCACTCTCCGTAGTCGAAAGCAGGGGGATTCGTGACGGACCGTACGACGTATGTGACCGTGGCCGGGCTGCGCGGGCGCGGCTGGAGCGACGCGATGATCGGCGCGCTGCTGGGGCAGGCCGATGTGCAGGGGCGCGACCCGAGACGCTGGTCGCTCGCCCCGGTGCGGCTCTATCTCCTCGCCCGCGTCGAGGCGGTGGAACGGACACCGGAGTTCCTGGGCTCCGCGTCAGCCGCCGGGCGGGGTTCGGCCGCCGCCGGCGCGGGCGCCGAGCGGCGGCGCCGGGCCGTCCTCGCCGCGATCCGGGCCGAGCCCATCGAGGTGCCCCGGCTGCCCGCCGCCGAACTGGAGCGCCGCGCGGTGCGCCACCGACACCTGCTGGGCGCCCGAAGCCCGGGCGGCGCCACCGCGGGCGCGATGATCCGCTGGCAGGTCGGCTACCTCCGCCAGGCCCTCTCCCGCTACGAGACCCTCCTCGACGGCCTGTACGGCGACACGGGCCGCGCCGAGGCCGAACGGCTGCTGCGGCGGCGGCTGTACGAGGCGATCGGGGCGGCCTATCCCTGGCTGGCGCAGGAGTGCAGGCGGCGGATGGAGATGGAGCGGTGAGGGGAACGGGGCGTCACGGGGGCGCGCCGGGCAGGCCCGTGACGCGCGGGGCCGGGTCAGGCGGGCCCGTGCCGAGCAGGCCCGCGATCCTGCGGCAGGCGGTCGGGATCGGGGCGATCACGGGGAGGGTGAGGCCGCGGGCGCGGAGGACTTCGGCGGTCTCGCCGAGCGGGCCGCCGCCGATGACGACCGCCTCGGCTCCGTCCCGTACGGCGCAGGCGTGGACCGCCGCTTCCAGGGCGGCCAGCTGCTTCTCCGGGTGGGCGGCGAGGTGTTCAGGGGCGCCGGGGGTGAAGCGGGCGCCCGTGTACCGGGAGGTGAGGCCCAGGCGTTCCACGTGGGCCGCGATCGCGGCGGCGAGCCGTGGGGTGGTCGTGGCGATGCCGAAGCGGCGGTCGCCCGAGGCCGCTTCGGCGAGGGCGGCCTCGCCGATGCCGAGCACGGGGACGCCGAGCGCGGCCGAGCGCAGTTCCGTCACGCCCGGGTCGCCGAACGCGGCGACGAGCAGGGCCGCGCAGTCGCCCGCCGTCAGGGCCTCGTGCGCGGCGGCGACCACCTGCGGAGCCGCGGCGCGCAGCGACGCCGGGTCGGTGAGCATGACCGGGCCCGTTGTGACGGTCACACCGCGGACGCGGATTCCGGAGCCGGCGAGGGCGCGGCGGGCGACCGTCGTCATCATGCGGGTCGTCGCGGCCGAGGTGTTGGGGTTGATCAGCACCACCGTCCCGGGCCCCGCGGCGTGCGCGGGGCCCGGGACGGGCGGGGGCGGGAGCGGGCGGCTCAGTGGACGTGCGCCGCCTTCGCCGTGTGGGATCCGGAGATCTCCTCGCCCGGCTCCATCGGTGCGGTCACCTCGTCGTCGTCCCGGCCCCGGCCGAGGTGATTGAAGACCACGTTGAGCAGCACCGCCGCGACACAGCCGGTGGAGATGCCCGAGTCCAGGATGATCTGCGCGGTCTCCGGGAAGGCGTGGTAGAAGTCCGGCTTGGTGATCGGGATGATGCCGACGGCCAGCGAGACGGCGACGATCAGCACGTTGTTGTCCTTCTCCAGACCGGCCTTGACCAGGGTCTGGATGCCGCTGGCCGCGACCGAGCCGAAGAGGACGACGCCCGCGCCGCCGAGCACCGGCCGGGGCACGACCGAGATCAGCGAGGCGGCCACCGGCGACAGGCCCATGAGGACCAGGAAGCCGCCGCCGCAGGCGACCACGAAGCGGCTGCGGATCCGGGTCATGGCGACGAGCCCGATGTTCTGGGCGAACGCGCTGCACATGAAGCCGTTGAAGAGCGGGCTGAGCGCGGAGCCGAGGGTGTCGGCGCGCAGTCCGGCCGCGATGGTCTTCTCGTCGGCCGGCCGCTCGACGATCTCGCCGAGCGCCAGCATGTCGGCGGTCGACTCGGTCATGGAGACGAGCATGACCACACACATGGAGACGATCGCGGCGAGGGCGAACTGCGGGGCGCCGAAGTGGAAGGGGGTCGGGAAGCCGACCACGTCCGCCTCGGTCACCGGCGAGAAGTCGGTGACGCCGAAGGGGATGGCGATGAGCGTTCCGACGACGAGGCCGACCAGGACGGCGACCTGCTTGAGGAAGCCGCGGGTGAAGCGGCGCAGCAGCAGGACGATGACGAGGGTGATGCCGGCGAGCGAGAGATAGGTGGTCGAACCGTAGTCGTCGGCCGCCGGGTTGGGCCCCTGGGCCCAGCCGAAGGCGACCGGCAGGAGCGAGACGCCGATGAGCGTGATGACGGATCCGGTGACGACCGGCGGGAAGAACCGCACGAGTCTCGAGAACCAGGGGGCGGCTATGAAGCCGAGCAGTCCGGCGACGATGATCGCGCCGAAGATGACGGGCAGCGCGTCGGCCTTGTCCCTCGTGGTGTCCACGATCGCGATCATCGGGGCGACGCCGGCGAAGGTGACGCCGTTGACGAACGGCAGCCGGGCGCCGATCTTCCAGACACCGAGGGTCTGCAGGAAGGTGGCGAGGCCGGCGGTGAAGAGGCTGGCTCCGGTGAGGAAGGTGAGTTCGGTGCCGGAGAGGCCCACGGCCGCTCCGACGATCAAGGGCGGGGCGACGACCCCCGCGTACATGGCGGCCACGTGTTGCAGGCCGCTGGTGAGCATCTTCAGTGGGGGCAGGACCTCGTCGACCGGATGCTTGGTCCGGTTCTCGGGGGACGTTCCTGCGTCTTGTGCATTGCGAACCTGGGGCGTGGCAGCCACGGCGGTTCCTCCGGTCGGTTACACGTCGGCGGTGACGCGGGGTTCAGGGAGGTGGTGCGATGCGATGCGGGTGCAGGAGGTGCGGCTCGTTGCGGGAGTGGGGGCAGGGGGTGGCGCGGTGCGCCGGCGGAGGGGGTGCGGCGCACTGACGGGTGACCGGTGGGGGCTGCGGACACGGGTTCACCGTGCCGGGGGGTGCCGTACGACATGCGAGTACGGGCACCCCCCGGTCCGGCTGCCGCGGACCCCGCTCGGGTCCGCGGCGACCGACCGAGGGCCGTCCCCCTCGGTCGGACTCCTTGGGGAGGGATCAGGCCTGGGCCGTGACACGGGCCAGGCGCTGGGCCTCCGTGCGCGCGTCGCGCGCGATCTGGTCCTCGTCCGCGGTCAGCAGTCGGTTGTTCTCGACGATCTGCTTGCCGTTGACGAAGGACGCGGTGACCGGGGCCGCCGCGCCGAAGACGATGGCGGTGACCGGGTCGGCGATCGACGAGTGGCCGAGACCGTCGATCTTCCACAGGACGAAGTCGGCGAGCTTGCCCGGCTCCAGGGAGCCGATGTTGTCGGCGCGGCCGAGGACCTGCGCACCGCCGTAGGTGCCGAGGCGCAGGGCCTGGCGGGCGTTGAGCGCGGCCTCGCGGTGGGCGCCGAGGCGGTTGATCAGCAGCGCGTTGCGCAGCTCCGTGTGGAGCTCGCCCGACTCGTTGGAGGCGGTGCCGTCGACGCCGAGGCCGACCGGCACGCCCGCCTTGAGCATGTCGGGTACGCGGGCGATGCCGGCGGCGAGGCGCGCGTTCGAGGACGGGCAGTGGGCGACACCCGTCTTCGTACGGGCGAAGGCCTCGATGTCGGAGTCGTTCATGTGGACGCAGTGCGCCATCCACACGTCCTCGCCGAGGAAGCCGGTGGACTCGAAGTAGTCCGTCGGGCCCATGCCGAACAGCTCGTGACAGAACTTCTCCTCCTCCACGGTCTCCGAGCCGTGGGTGTGCATGCGCACACCGAGGCGGCGGCCGAGCGCAGCGCCCTCGCGGAGCAGCTCGGTGGAGATGGAGAACGGCGAGCAGGGGGCGACGGCGACCTGGGTCATGGCGTCGAAGGAGGCGTCGTGGAACTTCTTGACGGTCTCCTCGGTCGCGGCGAGCGCGCCCTCGGTGGTCTCGACGGCGAAGTCCGGCGGCAGGCCGCCGTCCTTCTCGCTGCGGTCCATGGAGCCGCGGGCGAGGGTGAAGCGGACGCCCATGTCGGCGGCGGCGCCGATGATGGCGCCGGACAGGTCGCCGGAGCCCTGCGGGTAGACGTAGTGGTGGTCCATCGCGGTGGTGACACCGCCGCGGGCCATCATCGCCAGCGAGCCCTGGGCGGCGGTGCGCACCATCGACTCGTCGATCCGCGCCCACGTCGGGTAGAGCGCGACCAGCCAGTTGAAGAGGTTGTGGTCGGTCGCCAGACCCCGGGTGATCCACTGGTAGAAGTGGTGGTGGGTGTTGATCAGACCGGGCGTGATGAGATGGCCGGTGGCGTCGATCCGCCGGACCACGTTCTCCAGGCCCTCGGGAGCCTTGCCGGCGCCGATGGACTCGATCTTGTTGTCGGCGACGACGAGGTAGCCGGTGGCGTACTCGGTGTCGTGCGCGTCGACGGTCGCGATCGCCGCGTTCTCGATGACGATGCGCTGGGCTGCCGAAGGTGCTGCCATGGCGGTGCTTCCTTCATTCCAGGAGGGATTGGTGGGCACGGCAGGACCCTAGGAGGATTTGAGTGCCGGAGCCGTGTGACGGCTCCGGGTGCCGAGATGATGGAAGAACAGGTTCAGCAGGACGGCCACGAGCGCGCCCGCGCTGATGCCGGAGCCGAGCACGGTCTGCGCCCAGGCGGGGAATCCGGCGTAGAAGGCGGGCGCGGCCAGCGGGGTGATGCCCGCGCCGAGCGCGACCGCCACGAGGACGATGTTGGAGCTGTCGTCAAGACCGGCTTCCGACAGGGTGCGGATGCCGCTGACGGCGATGGAGCCGAAGAGGACGATGCCGGCTCCGCCGAGTACCGGCATCGGCACGAGCGAGACGACCGCGCCCAGGACGGGGAAGGCACCGAGGACGAGCAGGGCGCCGCCGGCGACGGCGACCACGTACCGGCTGCGCACCCGGGTCAGCGAGACGACGCCGACGTTCTGGGCGAAGGCCGAGGTGGGGAAGCCGCCGAAGACCGGGCCGAGCACGGTGGCGATGCCGTCGGTGCGCAGGCCGCGGGTGATGGTCCTCCCGTCGCTGCGCCGCTCGCAGATCTCGCCGAGGGCGAGCATGCCGGCGCTGGACTCGGTCATGAGGACCAGCATCACGATGCACAGGGAGAGGATCGCGGCGGGCTGGAACTCAGGGGAGCCGAAAGCGAAGGGCGCGGGCAGCGCGGCGACCGGCGCCTCGCGCAGGGCGGTGAAGTCCGCCATGCCGAAGGGGATCGCGGCGAGCGTGCCGATGAACAGACCGAGCAGCAGCGCGATCTGCCGGACGAAGCCCTTGCCGAAGCGCTGGAAGAGCAGGATGACGACGAGGGTGAAGCCGGCGAGCGCCAGGTGTCCCATGGCGCCGAAGTCGGCGGCGTTCTTGTCGCCGCCCTGGGCCCAGCTCACCGGTACGGGCATCAGGGTGACCCCGATGAGGGTGATCACGACGCCGGTGACCAGGGGTGGGAAGAAGCGGAGCAGCCGGCCGAAGAAGGGGCCGACGGCGAGGCAGAACACTCCGGCGACCATCACCGCGCCGTAGATGGCGGGGAGTTGGTGTCCGGGGGCACTGGTCTCGGCGATGGCGAGCATCGGGGCGATGCCGGCGGAGGAGGCGGCGTTGACGAACGGCAGCCGGTTGCCTGCGAAGCGGCCGAGGCCGAGGGTCTGCAGGATGGTGGCGCAGCCGGCGATCAGGAGGCTGGCGGCGATGAGCCGGGTCATTCCGGCGGCGTCCAGGCCGACCGCCTGGCCGATGATGAGCGGAGGGGTGACGACGCCCGCGTACATGGCGGCGATGTGCTGGAGTGCCGCGGGAACGAGCCGCGAGGCGGGGAGCTTTTCGTCCACCGGGTGCACCTCGAAGGAGGTGGACGGCGGGGTGGAACACGGGCCTTCGGCGGTTGCCGGCCCCTTTGCGGGCTGTGCCATGGGGGTTCCCTCCGGAATGGTGGGCCCCCGCCCGACTGCGGGGCGGGCGGGGGCGACCACTCAGTGCCGCTTAGAGGTTGGTCATGTCGACCGGGATCTGCGCCGTGGCGCCGTCCCGCAGGACCGTGGCCTCGATGAGGCCGTACATGCGGTCGGCGGCGTAGTACACCTCGTTGTCGTTCTTCAGGCCGAAGGGCTCGAGGTCGACCAGGAAGTGGTGCTTGTTCGGGAGCGAGAAGCGGACCTCGTCAATCTCCGAGCGGTGGTTGATGATCCGCGTGGCCATCTGGTACAGCGTCTGCTGCAGCGAGTACGAGTACGTCTCCGAGAAGGCCTCGAGCATGTGCTTCTTGGTCTGCTCGTAGGACCGCTCCCAGTTGGGCATCCGCTGGTCGTCGTCGGTCCAGTTGAACCGCCAGCGACCCGACACCTGCGTGGCCAGGATGCGGTCGTACGCCTCCTGGAGGGTCGTGTACTGGTCCTTGATGTAGCCCCAGAACTCCGAGTTGGTGGAGTTCATGACGACGAGGTCCTTGAGGCCGGAGATGACCTCCCACTTCTCGCCGTCGTAGGTGATCTGCGAGACGCGGGTCTCCTGGCCCTTGCGGACGAAGGAGTGGTTGACCTCGTCCGAGCCGATGAACTTGGAGTTCGCGTCGGAGCTGGCGATCCGCTCCCAGGAGTACTCCTCGATCCGGATGCGGGCCCGCTTGATCGGCTCCTGGCTGGTCACGAAGTGACGGGCCAGGTGGATGCCGAACTGCTCGGCGGACTCGATGCCGTACTCCTTGGCGAACGCGAAGACGGTGTTCTTCGTCGTGTCGGTGGGGAGGCAGTTGGCGTTGGAGCCGGTGAGGTGGACGTCGTCGAGGTCGCCGGACAGGGCGACGGAGACGTTGAGGTCCTTGATGTGGTGGGTGGCACCATCCCGCGTGATCTTGACGACGCGGTTCTCTGCTTTGCCGTACTGGTTCTGGCCGAGAATCGTGGGCATGTCTGCTAGCTCCCTCGGTAAACGGAGTAGCCGAACGGGTTGAGCAGCAGCGGCACGTGGTAGTGCTCGCCCGGGACGACGGCGAACGTGATCGCCACCTCCGGGAAGAACACACCGGTCGTACCGCTGTCCCGATTCGCGGGGGCGTCCTGCTGCGCCTCGGCTTGCTTGTTCTGCTTGCTCAGGAAGTACGCCTCGGTCTCGAAGTCGAGACGTACGTGGGTCGTGCCCTCCGGCAGGGCCGGGAGGTCCTTGCAGCGCCCGTCCGCGTCGGTGGCGGAGCCGCCGAGGGCGGTCCACTCGGCGTCAAAGCCGGCGCGGGCGGTGAGCGTGATGGCCACGCCCTCGGCCGGGCGGCCGATGCTGGTGTCCAGGATGTGGGTGGACACCGAGGCGGTGGTGTCGGTGCTCATCAGTTCTCTTCCTCAGGCGGTCTCGACGAGACGGTTCAGACGGATGCGGTTGATCTTGCCCAGTTCGGTGCGGACGATCTCCCGCTCCTGCTCGGGCGAGTTCCCGATCCGCTCACGGATCGCGTCGCGCATCTGCTCGCCGGTCTTGCCGGTGGCGCAGATGAGGAAGACATGACCGAACGTGTCCTGGTAGGCCAGGTTGAGTTCGAGCATCTCGGCCCTGAGCTCCGCGGAGGCGCCGGCCATCCCGCTCTGCTCGCGGGACGAGGTCGGGTCCCCTGCCTTCGGACGACCGATCGGCGGGTGGCCCGCCATCGCCTCTGCCAGGTCCTCGGGGGTCAGTTCCGCCATGGCGGCGTCACTGGCGAGGAAGAGGGCTTCGGCGGTGGCAAACGGGCGCTGGGCGAGGATCTTGCTCGCCCACGCCGAACTGGAGCACACCTCGTGGAGCGCGGCGACGGCGTCGCCGTCCGCCGAGGTGTTGAACCGGGCGAGACCCGGAGTCGTACCTGAAGTCACGGGAAGCCTCCGTGGCTGTTTTTCGCTGTGCGTCGGACGGGCTGCGGATAGCTAACGCCCTCCGCAACACCACGTCAACACTTTGTTGAAAACTCGGCCACGCAAAAGCCGCCGTCCCGACATCTGGACGACGGCCCGTGGCCACACATGATCAACTAACCGCCCTTGGGGGCCTTTTCCCTGCTCAGGGCGGTCTCCCTGTTCAGATAGTTGTACACGGTGAAGCGACTGACGCCCAGCGCGCCCGCCACCGTCTCGACTCCGTGTCGGACCGAAAAGGCACCCCGTGCCTCCAGGATCCGGACGACTTCCTGCTTCGTCTTGCGGTCGAGTTCGGCCAACGGCATCCCGTGCCGCCGCTCCATCGCCGCGAGGATGTGATCCAGGGAGTCGGAGAGCTGCGGCAGTCGTACGGCCAGCACGTCCTCGCCCTCCCAGGCGAGCACGACATCGTCCGGCTCGGCCTGCTCCGGCACCAGGAGCTCCGCGCCCATGGCGTCGACCAGGGGCTTCACCGCCGTCACCAAGGGGTGCTCGGTCACTTCCCACCCTCCCCCGCCTCGTCGAGGACGTTCACCTGAAGCGACACCCGGGTGGCCCCGGCCGCGAGAGACCTGCGCAGCAGCGCGTCCACCGCGGTGAGCACCGCGTCGGCGCCGCCTTCCGCCGTATTGCCGAAGGGTCCCACGTCGACCGCGTCCAGCTCGGCCGACTGGATGACCTCACGAGCCACGACCGCGTGCGCCGGCGCCTCGTCGAGGTCGAACGGCTCGGTCGTGAACTCCACTCTCAAACGCACCATGCCCCCACGCTACGGGCCGCTCGCGGCGCGCGGGAGCCCTGGACCTGCGGGGTCCTCTTGACAAGCGAGGCATTCCGCTTGCAACATTCCGTCAGACAGAAACTTACTTCCGCAATACGGAAGGAGCGCCGCCCCTCATGGGATACACGGACCAGCGCTTCGATGTGAACCTGTCGATCCTCTTCACGGAACTCCCGCTCCTGGAGCGCCCCGCGGCCGCCGCCGCGGCGGGCTTCACCGCGGTCGAGCTGTGGTGGCCCTGGATCGACACCGCCACCCCCGAGCAGAGCGAGCTCGACGCCCTCAGGAAAGCCCTTGAGGACGCCGGCACCCAGCTGGTGGGCCTGAACTTCTACGCCGGACAGCTGCCCGGCCCGGACCGCGGTGCGGTGTCGGTGCCCGGCGAGGAGTCGGACCGCTTCCGGGCCAACATCGACATCGCCGCGGACTTCGCCGCCTCGGTCGGCTGCAAGGCGCTCAACGCGCTCTACGGCAACCGGGTCGACGGCGTGGACCCGGCCGTCCAGGACGAGCTCGCCCTGGAGAACCTGGTGCTCGCCGCCCGCGCGGCCGACCGGGTCGGCGCGATCCTGCTGATCGAGACCCTCAACAAGCCGGAGTCGCCGCTCTACCCGCTGGTGAGCGCCCCCTCCGCGATCGAGGTCGTCGACAAGGTCAACGCGGCGACGGGCCTCGGGAACGCCAAGTTCCTGCTCGACATCTACCACCTGGCCATGAACGGCGAGGACGTCAGCCAGGTCATCGCGCAGTACGCGGACAAGACCGGGCACGTCCAGATCGCCGACATGCCGGGCCGTGGCGCCCCGGGCACCGGCGAGCTCCCGCTGGAGCAGCTCCTCGACGAGCTGAAGAAGGCCGGTTACGACGGCTGGGTCGGCCTGGAGTACAAGGCCGCCGACGCCGCCGCGTCCTTCTCGTGGCTCCCGGCCGAGGCCCGCCCGGCCCGCTGACCTCCTCCCCGTAACACCCTGTTTTTGAGAGGCACCCTCACCATGAGCAATCTCCCCAAGATCGCGTGGATCGGTCTCGGCATCATGGGCTCCCCCATGTCCGAGAACCTGATCAAGGCCGGCTACTCCGTCACCGGCTTCACCCTCGAGCAGGACAAGCTGGAGCGCCTCGCCGCGGCGGGCGGCACCGCCGCGGGCTCGATCGCCGAGGCCGTCAAGGACGCCGACGTGGTCATCACGATGGTGCCGGCCTCCCCGCACGTCGAGGCCATCTCCTACGGCCCCGAGGGCATCCTGGAGAACGCCAAGCCGGGCGCGCTGATCATCGACATGTCGTCGATCACCCCGCAGACCTCGGTCGACCTGGCCAAGAACGCCGCCGAGAAGGGCCTGCGCGTCATCGACGCCCCGGTCTCCGGCGGCGAGGCCGGCGCCATCGAGGCCGTCCTGTCGATCATGGTGGGTGGCGAGCAGGCCGACTTCGACGCGGCCCTGCCGATCCTCGAGGCCCTCGGCAAGACCATCGTCCTGTGCGGCCCGCACGGCTCCGGCCAGACGGTCAAGGCCGCCAACCAGCTGATCGTCGCCGTCAACATCCAGGCGTGCGCCGAGGCCGTGGTCTTCCTGGAGAAGTCCGGCGTGAACCTGCAGGCCGCGCTCGACGTCCTCAACGGCGGCCTGGCCGGCTCCACGGTGCTGACCCGCAAGAAGGACAACTTCCTGAACCGGGACTTCAAGCCCGGCTTCCGGATCGACCTGCACCACAAGGACATGGGCATCGTCACCGACGCCGCCCGCAACGTCGGCGCGGCCCTCCCGGTCGGCGCCGTGGTCGCCCAGCTGGTCGCCTCCCTGCGCGCGCAGGGTGACGGCGGCCTGGACCACTCGGCCCTGCTCCGCGCCGTCGAGCGCCTCTCCGGCCAGCAGGTCTGACCCAGATTTCCGGACGGCGGCGGCGCTGACAACTGTCCTGTCGCGCCCAGGCGCCGCCGCCGTCCGGAACACCACACTTCATTTCAACAAACTGTTGACGTCGCTTGAGGGGCGTACCTACGCTCCAGAGCACTCCCCCTCAGCAGTGCAGATCCCGTACGGAAGGTCACCATGTCGAAGCGCGTGCTTACGACCGAGTCCGGCGCCCCTGTCGCCGACAACCAGAACTCCGCCACCGCCGGCGTCGGTGGCCCCGTCCTGCTCCAGGACCAGCACCTGCTGGAGAAGCTCGCGCGCTTCAACCGTGAGCGCATCCCGGAGCGCGTGGTCCACGCCCGCGGCTCCGGCGCGTACGGCTACTTCGAGGTGACCGACGACGTCACGGCCTACACCAAGGCGGACTTCCTCTCCCAGGTCGGCAAGAAGACCGAGACCTTCCTGCGCTTCTCCACCGTGGCCGACTCGCTCGGCGGCGCGGACGCGGTCCGCGACCCGCGCGGCTTCGCGCTGAAGTTCTACACCGAAGAGGGCAACTACGACCTCGTCGGCAACAACACCCCGGTGTTCTTCATCAAGGACCCGATCAAGTTCCCCGACTTCATCCACTCCCAGAAGCGCGACCCCTTCACGGGCAAGCAGGAGCCGGACAACGTCTGGGACTTCTGGGCGCACGCCCCCGAGGCGACCCACCAGGTGACCTGGCTCATGGGCGACCGTGGCATCCCGGCCTCCTACCGGCACATGAACGGCTACGGCTCGCACACCTACCAGTGGACCAACGAGGCGGGCGAGGCCTTCTTCGTCAAGTACCACTTCAAGACGAACCAGGGCATCCGCTCCCTCTCCGCCGAGCAGGCCGCCGAGCTCGTCGGCAAGGACGCCAACTCGCACCAGACCGACCTGCTGCAGTCCATCGAGCGCGGCGTGAACCCGTCCTGGACCCTCTACGTCCAGGTGATGCCGGCCGCCGAGGCCGCGGACTACCGCTTCAACCCGTTCGACCTCACCAAGGTGTGGCCGCACAGCGACTACCCGCTCCAGCGCGTGGGCCGTCTGGTCCTCGACCGCAACCCGGACAACGTCTTCGCCGAGGTCGAGCAGGCCGCCTTCTCCCCGAACAACTTCGTTCCGGGCATCGGCCCCTCGCCGGACAAGATGCTGCAGGGCCGGCTCTTCGCCTACGCGGACGCCCACCGCTACCGCCTCGGCGTCAACCACACCCAGCTGCCGGTCAACGCCCCGAAGGCGACCTCGGCCGACAACTACGGCCGCGACGGCTTCATGGCCACCCGCAACGGCTCGCGCCACGACAAGAACTACGAGCCCAACTCGTACTCCGGTCCGCGCCAGACCGACGTCCCGCTCTCCGCGCCGCTCGCCATCCACGGCTGGACCGGCACCCACGCGGCCCCTGAGCACACCAAGGACGACGACTTCTTCCAGGCCGGCGAGCTCTACCGCCTGATGTCCGAGGACGAGAAGGCCCGCCTGATCGCCAACATCGCCGGCGGCCTGTCGCAGGTCTCCCGCGAGGACCTCATCGAGAAGAACATCGCCCACTTCGCCGCCGCCGACCCCGAGTACGGCCGGCGCGTCGAGGAGGCCGTCCGCGCGCTGCGCGAGGACTGATCTCCCCGACAACCAGACTGCGTACGGTGCTTGACGGGAGGTCAGCTCCGTACGCGGTCCGGATCACCGGCCCGGATGAGGGGTGGTCGGTGAACCGGACAGCGTGAGGACCGCGGCGGCGCCGAGCCAGTGCGGTGGTAAGGACCTCCGGCTCCCCTTCTTGACCTGAAGGAAGAGGGCCGCCGGAAGCCCGTCGGCACCGCCGCGGTCCCAACGCCCCTCCCCCTGCGGGAGGACACCACAGACTCCGCCCGGCGGCGCGAACGTCCTGTCGCGCCAGCCTCGCACCGTCGGGCGGTCATCACGTCGCGCAGTGCGGTTTACGGTCCCGCGCCGCGCGCTCGGAGACCAGGGCCTGACCTTCGCACAGAGGTCAGGCCCTGGTCCTTTTGCGGTAGGCGTAGGCGGGCCGGTCTTCGCCGCCCACGGCGGAGCCGGTCGCCGCGCGCACGAGACCGTGATCGGGTGACAGCCGGCAGGCCGGGTCGGTGCGGGCCGCGTCACCCGTGAACGCGTACGCCTGACAGCGGCAGCCGCCGAAGTCCTCCTCGCGACGCGCACACGTACGGCAGGGATCGCGCATCCAGCCGGTGCCGCGATACCGCTCGAACGCCTCGGAGTGCTCCCAGATCCAGGCGAGCGGCCGGTCAAGGACGCTGGGCGCGTCCAGGCCGGGCAGCATCGCCGCCGCCGGACAGGGCAGCACGGTGCCGTCGGGGGCGACGGTCAGCGAGACCGCTCCCCAGCCGCCCATGCAGGGCTTCGCGACGCCCTCGAAGTGGTCGGGCAGCACCCACACCAGTTCGGTACGCCCGTCCAGCCGCGCGCGCCAGCGCCGTACCCGCTCCGCCGCCCGGGTCACCTGGGCGGAACTCGGCAGGAGCGCGGCACGGTTGCGCAGGCCCCAGCCGTAGTACTGCGCGTTGGCCAGCTCGATGCGGTCGGCGCCCCAGGCGAGCCCCAGCTCCACCAGGGCGTCGAGGGCGTCGAGGTTGTCCCGGTGCAGGACGACGTTGACGCCGAGCGGCAGGCCCGCCTCCCGGACCCGCGCGGCGGCCCGCTCCTTCGCCTCGTACGAGCGGCGCCCGGCGATCCGGTCCGAGGCCCGCGCATCGGCGTGCTGCACCGACAGCTGCACGCTGCGCAGCCCGGCCGCCACCAGGCCGTCCAGCCGGTCGGCGTCCAGGCCGACCCCGCTGGTGACGAGCTGGGTGTGAACGCCCGCCGACTCCGCGGCTTCGACGATCTCCGCCAGATCGGTGCGCAACAGCGGCTCTCCGCCGGACAGATGGGTCTGTACGACGCCGAGCTCGCCGGCCTGCCGCATGACGTCCTGCCACTGGGCGGTGCCGAGCTCGCGCGAACGGCTGGTCAGCTCGAGCGGGTTGGAGCAGTACGGGCAGCGCAGCGGGCACAGGTGGGTCAGCTCGGCGAGCAGGGCCCAGGGGGGCGGCACGCGCTCGCCGGCCGTCACCGCAGCCAGCCCTCGGTACGCAGCCGCTCCAGGAACGCGGGGGTGTCCTCGGCCACGGGGGCCCCGGGGAAGCGGGCGGCCAGGGCGGCGACGATCGCGGGCACCTCGCGCCGGCCGTCGCAAAGGGCGAGGACGTCCCCGGCCCTGCCGTGCAGGACGACCACCCGCTCCGGCATGACCAGCAGGTCGGTGCCGCGCACCCGGTCGGGGCGCAGCACGACCGCCGGGGCGAGCACGGGTCGCCAGATCATCGGTCCGGCCCGGTCACGGGGCGTGCGGCCGGTGCGTGCTCGACGGCGTCGAGCAGCGACCACAGGACATCGCACTTGAAGGCGAGCGCGGCGACGGCCCGCTCCTGTTCGCCACGGCTGCGCGCCCAGCTCAGCACCAGGCCCAGCGCTTCGCCGCTGTCCCGCCGGCCCTGGTGGACGCGTTCGCGGAAGTAGGCGAGCCCCTCGGCCTCGACCCAGGGGTAGTGCCGTTCGAAGGCCTCCGTGCGGCGCCTCATGAGGTCCGGTGCGGACAGTTCGGTGAGCGAGGCGGCGACGGCGTCGAGCACCGGTCGCAGCCGGCAGAAGTTCACGTACGCCTCGACCGCGAACCGCACCCCGGGCAGCACCTGCCGACCGGAGAGGAGGGCGGCCCGGCCGATTCCGGCGGCCTCGCCGAGCCGCAGCCAGCGCTCGATGCCTCCTTCGTCGCCCGCGCGTCCGTCGTCGCCCGCGCGTCCGTCGTGCTCCTCGATCCGGCGCACCCACATGCGGCGCAGCTCGGAGGAGTCGAGCTTGGCCGTGATCAGCGCGTCCTTGACGGGGATGTGCCGCTGGTAGTGGAAGCGGTTGGCGATCCAGCGCCGTACTTCCTCGCGACTCAACTCACCGTCGTGCATCCGCACGTTGAAGGGGTGGCGGTCGTGGTAGCGCTGCTCGGCGACCGCACGCAGCCGCTCCTCGAACTCGGCCCTGCCCCACGGTTCCGCCGCGTCCGCTCCCGCTTCGGGTCCTGCTGCGACCGCGACTTCGCCGGCGAGTTCGGATTCGGCTTCGGATGCGACTTCGACCGGGGTCACAGCACGATCTCCATTCCGTCGGCGGCCACTTCGATGCCGAGCCGGGTCAGCTTCTTGTGCTGGGGCGCCCCGGGGTCGACGAGTGGGTTCGTGTTGTTCAGGTGGGTGTAGAGACGGCGGCCCGGGAGGGCGGCGAGCCGCTGTGCCGTACCGCCCGTCCCGTCGACCGGGAGATGACCCATGGCCGTGGCGGTGCGGTCCGAGCAGCCGGACCGGTGCGGCTCGTCGTCGTCCCAGAAGGTGCCGTCGACGATCACGCAGTCGGCCTCGGCGACGGCGTCCTGGAAGGCGTCCGGCCAGGCGCCGAGTGCGGGGGCGTAGACGAGGGTCCGGCCGGTGGACCGGTCGGTGAGGCGCAGGGCCGACACCCAGGCGGCCTCGTCGGACGCGGGGGCCGGGGCTCCGGCGGCGTAGCGGGGCCGCTTGGCGGAGACCGGTACGGCGCCGACGTGGACGGGGGAACCCGCACCGAGCGGCTCGTCGGGTCCGCCCGGCAGCACGGGGAGCCGACGCCATGTCATATCGAGGTAGGGAGCGAGGAGTTCGCCCGCGTGCTGCCGGTCGCGCACCGCGTCCCGTACGGCGTCGGTCGCGAGCACCTCAAGGCGGTCGGCCTCGCGCAGGCGGGCCAGGCCGAGGGTGTGGTCGAGTTCGGCGTCGGTCAGGAGCACTCCGGCGAGCGGCGTGCGACGCGGGTCGGCGCCCGGGGCGGGGCGGAGCTCGGGGCACCGCTCGATCTGGTCCGCGATGTCGGGGGTCGCGTTGACCACGTACCAGCACCCCTCGGCCGCCTCGACGGCGAGCGAGGCGTGCCGGCGGCGGCGCTCGGGGTGGGCGCGCGCACCGGAGCAGCCCCGGCAGGCACAGTTCCACTGCGGTACGCCGCCGCCGGCCGCGGTACCCAGGACCTTGATCAGCATGTCGGTGGCGCTGTCAGCGTCGGGTGGCGTGAGAGTACGCGGTGACTTCCAGTGCGGTCTCGACGACGGTGTAGCCGGGGGTCTGCCAGGCGGTGTCGGCGAGACCCGCGGGATGCGCGGAACCCACGGGGTGGGCGGCGTGCGTGTGCCGCCCGCTCGGGACCGGTTCCGGTCGCTCGTCCGCTGTCGCATGCGATCTGTTCGCCATGAGCGCGTCCTGCCCTTCGGTGATGCTGACGGTGACAGTCCTCGCCTCAGCCTGGGCAGCCCGGAACGGCGGGGCAAGCCGCGTCAGCCGGTGGAGTGACCGCTGGGGGCGGTCTTCCGCGGCCGACCGGGCGCTTCGGTGGCTCCCAGCGCGGCGTTGACGGTGAGCGAGGCGACCGCGAGGAGGGTCATCGCGGTGGCCGGCGAGGTGAGCTGGGCGAGCGCACCGGCGAGTGCCGCGCTCAGGCCCTGGAGGGCGAGCATGCCCGAGGCGTGCAGGCCGAGCGCGTGGCCGCTCAGCTCCTCGGGGACCAGGGCCATGAGCCGCTCCTGGTAGAGCAGGCTCGCGGCGTAGCCGACCGCCGACACCGTGATCGCGACCACCGCGACGGGCAGCCCCGGGCCGAGCACGAAGATCAGGTACGGGGCCGCGAGCAGCGCCTGGAGCGGCGCGGCCAGCCGCCCGCGCCACGCCTCGGGCACGAACCGCCCGACGGCCGTGTCGCCAGCCAGCATCCCGAGAGCGGCGCAGACGAAGAGCAGTGCGGCGCGATCGGGGGCGTACGGGACGAAGAGGGATTCGCAGCCGACGATGAGCCCGTTGGGCACCCACAGGGCGAGGTAGACACGCCGGCGGGCCGGCGAGGACCACAACCGGGCGTTGGTCTGCCAGGTCTCGGCGGCCGAGGCCCGCCCGGCGGCGCGCGGGGCGCGCCGGGACAGGCCGCAGCGGGCGACCAGGGCGCCGGCGAGGTAGAGCACCGCTCCCGTCAGGAGGGTGCCGCGGGGCGAGAGCAGTGCGAGCAGGACTCCGCCGGTGGCGAAGCCGGCGATCTGGCAGACGCCGACCGACATGTTGAACACGGAGCGGCCGATCAGGAAGCGGTCGCGGGGCAGGATCTCGTGGAGCAGGCCGTAGCGCACCCCGCCGGTCACCGAGCCGGCGATCCCCTGGAGGAGGAGGATCGCGAAGACGGCGCCGAGCGGCAGTCCGGGGACGGCCTGGGCCGCGGTGCCTGCGGCGAAGAGGAGGGCGACGGTGGTGAGCCCGGCGCGGGGCGGCAGGCGGTCGGCGGCGGACAGCAGGGTCGTGGCGCCGACGAGCTGGGCGAGCGCCGGTCCGAACATGGCGAGGGCGGAGAGCAGCGGGGAGCCCGTCGCCCGGAAGACCAGGGTGGCGAGCCCGAGGCCGGAGACGGTCTGGGCGGCGACCTGCGCGGTGCCGCTGAGGAAGAGGGGGGTGAACTCGGGGGTACGGAACAACTCGCGGTATCGGGGCATGCGGTGGAGTCTCGGGGAGCGGCCGGGCGGTCCGATATCGTTTCGCGTGGACGCGAAACATGGGGGACTGCACGGGGGGCGGGCGCCGTGGGCTGGTGGCACATCGGTACGGACACGCTGGCGGGAAGCCGGTTCGTGGTCTCGCCGCTGGCCGAGACGATCGCCGCGCTCAAGGTCCTGCACGGCGCCTCGGGCGATCACCCCGGCGAGCGGGCCTGGCTGGCGGAACGGCTGCCCGCGTACCGGCGCCGGCTCGCGCAGGAGCCGCTCGACGCCCTGCTCGTGCGGGCCGCGATCGGGGCCACATGGAACGCCGACTTCCTGACCCCGACCCCGCTGGGCGAGGGCGAGCCGACGTTCGAGGAGGAGCTGACTGCCGTGCGGGAGGCCGAACCGGCCGACGCGGTACCGCAGTTGGAGGTGGCCGTGGGTGGCCCCGTACCGGAGCCGCTGCGGTCGGCGCCGGATCTTCCGGGTCGCATGGCCGGGGTCCTGGACTGGGTGTGGCGGGAGACGGTGCTTCCGGAGTGGCCGCGGCGGCGCGGGATCATCGAGGCCGATGTGGTGGCCAGGACCGCGCAGTTGAGCGTGGGCGGCTGGGCGGCGGCGCTGGACGCGCTCTGCCCGGGGAAGCTGCGCTGGCTCGGCGACGGCCGGCTCCAGGTCAACACCCGTACGTACCCGCCGAGATCGATCGACGGCGGCCGGCTGTTCCTCGTGCCGGTGACGCCGAGCCGGGGCTGGGTGTCATGGGAGGGTACGGAGCGCTCGGCGATCGTGTACGCGTGCTCCGGCGCACTGGCGGAGGCGAAGGGCGGCACGCAGCCCGACGCGCTGGGCGCCCTGCTGGGCAGGGCCCGCGCCGGGGTCCTCGTACGCCTGGAATCCCCCAAGTCCACCAGCCAGTTGGTGGCGCTGACCGGGCAGGGTCTCGGTTCGGTGGGCCGGCATCTGAAGGTGCTGCTCGACGCCGGCCTGGTCCGCAGGAGGCGGGCGGGACGGTCGGTGCTGTACGACTGGACGGAGGCGGGAGCCGTACTCGTACGGGCGCAGACGCGACGGGGCCCCCGCCCCGGTGCTCAGCGGGGCGGGGGCCGTGTCACGGCTCCCTGATCGGACCCTCGGGGGTCAGACCTTCAGGGCCTTGATCGCGGTGGGCGCGTGGCCGGGCTCGGTGGCCAGGTCCTCGAACTCGGTGACGTCGCTCATGTCGACCGTCTTGCTCATCGCGATGTTGGTGATGCGCTCCAGGATCGCCTCGACGACGACCGGGACCTGGAACTCGACGGCCATCTTCTTGGCCTGCTCCAGGGCCTCGCCCAGCTTCTCCGGGTCCTCGACGCGGATCGCCTTGACGCCCAGGCCCTCGGCGACCTTGACGTGGTCGACGCCGTAGACGCCGATCTCCGGGGTGTTGATGTTCTCGAACTCGAGGTTGACCTCGAAGTTGATGCCCAGGTTGCCCTGCGCCTGGCGGATCAGACCCAGGTAGGCGTTGTTCACGAGGACGTGGACGTAGGGGACCTTGTGCTGGGCGGCGACGGCCAGCTCCTCGATCATGAACTGGAAGTCGTAGTCGCCGGAGAGCGCGACGACCGGGGTCCCGGGGTCCGCGGTGGCGGCACCGATGGCGGCCGGGATGGTCCAGCCGAGCGGGCCGGCCTGGCCGCAGTTGATCCAGTGGCGCGGCTTGTAGACGTGCAGGAACTGCGCGGCCGCGATCTGGGAGAGGCCGATGGTGGTGACGTAGCGGGTCTCCGGGCCGAAGGCGCGGTTCATCTCCTCGTACACGCGCTGCGGCTTCATCGGGATGTTGTCGAAGTGCGTGCGGCGCTGGAGGGTGGCCTTGCGCTCCTGCGCGGAGGCGGTCCAGGCGGAGAAGTCCGGCAGCTCGCCGGCCGCCTTCAGCTCCTTGGCGATCTCGACGAAGAGCTCCAGGGCGACCTTGGCGTCGGAGGCGATGCCGTAGTCCGGGGCGAAGATCTTGCCGATCTGGGTCGGCTCGATGTCGACGTGGACGAACTTGCGGCCCTTGGTGTAGGCGTCCATGTTGTAGCCGGTGTGGCGGTTGGCCCAGCGGTTGCCGATGCCGAGGACGAAGTCCGACTCGAGGAAGGTCGCGTTGCCGTAGCGGTGCGCGGTCTGGACACCGACCATGCCGGCGGCGAGCTCGTGGTCGTCCGGGATGGTGCCCCAGCCCATCAGGGTGGAGATGACCGGGACGTTGACCAGCTCGGCGAACTCGACCAGGAGGTCGGTGGCGTCGGCGTTGATGATGCCGCCGCCGGCGACGATCAGCGGACGCTCGGACTCCAGCAGGAACCGGAGGGCCTTCTCGGCCTGGGCACGGGTGGCGGACGGCTTGTAGACCGGCAGCGGCTCGTACGTCTCGGGGTCGAACTCGATCTCGGTCAGCTGGACGTCGATCGGCAGGTCGATGAGGACCGGGCCGGGACGGCCGGAGCGCATCAGGTGGAAGGCCTGCTGGAAGACACCGGGGACCTGCGCGGCCTCCAGGACGGTGGTCGCGGCCTTGGTGACGGGCTTGGCGATCGTCGCGATGTCGACGGCCTGGAAGTCCTCCTTGTGGAGCTTCGAGACCGGAGCCTGGCCGGTGATGCAGAGGATCGGGATCGAGTCGGCGATCGCGGAGTACAGGCCGGTGATCATGTCGGTGCCGGCGGGGCCGGACGTGCCGATGCAGACACCGATGTTGCCGGCCTTGGCGCGGGTGTAGCCCTCGGCCATGTGGGAGGCGCCCTCGACGTGGCGGGCGAGGGTGTGGCTGATGCCGCCGACGTTCTTGAGCTCTCGGTAGAAGGGGTTGATCGCCGCGCCGGGCACACCGAACGCGTTGGTGACGCCTTCGCGCTTGAGGATCTCAACGGCCGCTGCGGCGGCGGTCATACGAGGCATGGGAGTGCTCCTGCTTCGGCCAGGGGGACACAAGCGCGCCGCGGCTCCGGGCGGGGCCTCGGCGGGCTCATTTCCATAATGCGGAAGTACTGTTCTGCAATACGGAAGCAATGTAGGTCGGCGGGCGGAGACGCGTCAAGAGACGTCCACGGAAGGCGTCTCGCGGGATGGCCGAACTCCACCCCCCGGGCGGCTGGATTGGTGGACGATGGGTGGGCGAGCGGAGGGGGTTCGGAGTGGCTGAGTCGGTACAGGTGCGCTGCCCGGAATGCCTCCGCATGCAGAGGTACGCCCCACCCGCCTTCCCCTGCGCCTGCGGCACCCCGGTCGCACCCCCGGTGATCCCCGGCGCCCCCGGCGAGCCCGTCACCCACCGCAACTGGTCCGACGAATGGATCACCGTCCGCTGCCCCGCCTGCGCCCGCGCCTCCGACTGGCCCCACCCGGAGGTGGGCTGCTCGTGCGGGGCGGTGCTGCGGGTGGCGGTACGGGGGGATGGGGCGACTGGTGGGAGTCCTGGGCTACGGCCGGGCGGGGGCGGCAGCCCCTGGCCGCAGCCGGACCGGGACGACCGGCCTGGCCGGGACTCCGGGAACGGCGGGCCCGGGCGGCACTCCGGGAACGGCGGGCCCGGGCGGGGCGAGGGCGGCGGCTCGGGGCTGGGGCCCGAAGGGAGCGGTGCTCCCGGGCTGCGGCCTGAGGGGAGCAGCACTCCTGAGCAGAGGAGGCAGCCGGGCGTGACCGCGGAGCCTGGACGGCCCGCCTGGAGCGACGGCCCGAGCGGGAGTGACGGCTGGAGCGGGAGCGACGGCCCGAGCGGGGTCGTCGACCACGAGCTGGGCGGCCCGTCCGGCCCGGGGCGGGAGCCCGGCGGCGAGGCGGAGCCGGGGGCGGACGGAGGGCCGGATCGGCCTGGCCACTGGGTCCCGGCAGAGCAGAAGCACGGCTACGGGACGGACGCCGCCGGCGTGGGCGGGGCGACGAGCGAGGGCGGATCGCCGGTGGAGGGCGGACCGGCGGCCGGGAGTGGGCCGGCGGCCGGGAGTGGGCCGGCGGCCGGGAGTGGATCGCAGTCCGGGGGACGATCGGACACCGAGGGCGGATCAGGGACCGAAACCGGTCACTTGCCGCGTACGGGGTACAGCCCCGCATCCGGCCACAAGCCGGAGCCCGGCGACCGGGCTGCCACGACCGGGCGCGGCCACGACCCGGAGGCTCGACCGGCACCAGGACCTCGGGCCTCGGGGCAGGAGGCAGGGGCGGACCACGGCACAGGCCCGGAGTCCACCCCCGTGTCCGGCCGGCAGCGGGGCGCGGCCGGCTGGGTGGCGGAGCCTGCCGCCGGGCCCGGCGCGATCGGGCACCCCGGTGAGGACGCCGCGGCAGGGCCCGGACGCGAGTCCGCTCCCGGCGCGTGGTCCACCGGCCCCAGAACCGGGGGCCGCCCTAAGGCCGGGCAGCCGAACGGCACCGCGACCGACCGCACGGGCGCCGACGCCCGCCCGGGCGAGCCCGGCGACGCCGCCGACACGGCCCGCGCGCCCGGGCAGCCGTCGACCCCCATGCCCGAGTCCGGCAGACAGGGCCGCGACCGCGGCCTCGACAGCGGCCGAGGCTCCTCGGCCGTCGACGGCGCCCTCGCCGGCCGCGACGCAGGCGCAGAGCCGTCCGGCGACCCAGCGTCCGACGACCCAGCGTCCGACGCCCCAGCCTCCGGCGCCCCGGCGTCCGGCGCCGGGCGGCCGTCGGCCCCCTCGGCCGATCGCGGCACCGTTCCTGGCGGCGAAGCCGGCCTCGGCGCGGGCCCCGCTCCCGCGAGCGACCACGGCGGCCAAGCCGGCCCCGGGTCGGCACCGGGCCCCGGGGCCGACCCGGGCGCCGGCCCTGGTGGCGACGATGCCGACCACGGCACCGGCGCAGACCCTGCCACAGGCACCGACGCGTGCCTCGACACCGGCGCAGGCCCCGCCACAGAACCTGACTCCGACCCCGGCACCGGCCCCGCCTGGAACCACCCCGTCCCCACCCCCTGGGGCGCCCACGACGACATCGACGGTTACCCCTCCTTCGCCCAGCGGCACCCTTCTCCCCTCCCACCGGCACACCCGTCCCACACCCACCCCCTCCCCGCCCGTTCCGCGTTCCGCCCCGTCACCATCCGGACCACCCGGGACGCGGTCGCCGCCTCCGCCGGGTATCTGCGGTGGCTGGGGTTCCGGGACGTGGTGCAGCCGGAGGAGCGGTCCGCGGCGGCGGTGGATCTGCGGGGGCCGGGGTTCGTCGCGCAGGTGGATCCGAGTACCCGGCCGACCGGGCTGCGGGCCGTCGAGTGCCTGTGGCTCAACGGCCTCAGCAGCTCCTCCATCAGCATCTACTTCTCCCTCGCCGGGTACACCCCCGACGCCCACGAGCGCGCCGAAGGTCTCGGCATCCCGCTCTTCGTGCTGGACCTCACCGGAACCCCGCAACCCGTCAACGCCTCCGCCGACACCCTCCTCGCCACCGGAGCCCCGTAAGCCGGCGCAAGCTTCCGGCCATTCCCACGTGACGATCGCCTCTCCCCCGGGAACAACACACTCGGGGGGTGAACACCATGACGATGGGGACGTGGTGGTTCTTCGGAGTGACGCTCGGTCAACTGGTTCTCGCGGTCTGGCTCTTGCATACCCGCAGCAAGGCGCGGCCCGAACTGCCCCCACAGGCCCTCGCGTTGCTACGCGGCGGGCCTCGGGCGGCCGTCACCGTCGCGTTGGTGGCCCTGCATCAGCGCGGCGCCGTCGCCGCCGGGCGGCGGGGCACGATTCGCGCCAACGGCGGGGCCGGCCGCACCCGTGACCCGCTCCAGCTGGGCGTCCACCGCTCGCTCCAACGCGCCCTCGCGCTCAGGGTCCTGGCCACCCGCCCCAAGGCACGCCATGCCCTGGACGCCCTGCGCGCGGAGCTCGGCAGGACCGGACTCCTGCGGCCTCCCCGACGTCTGCTGGCGGCCAGGGTCCTGCTGGCCTGCGTGCCGCTCACCGTCGGTGCGGGGCTCCTCGCGACGGAGGTCACCGCACCGGCGCTCACGCTCGGCGCCCTCCCCGTGCTCGCCGCCGCGGCCCTGCTCTGCGTACCGCCGACGCCCCGCGCCGCCCGCCGCCTCCTGGCGGGCCTGCGCGAACGGCACCCGCTGCCCGCGCACCGCCGCGAGGTGACCGACGGCAAGGACGTCCTGCTGTACGTGGCGCTGTACGGCGACCCCGCACTCGCCCTGTTCCTCCCGCACTTCTCGCGCGACGGCGGACTGCTCGGCCGCCACGGCGACCGCGGCGACGGCTACGCGACCGGTCGCGGCTGGCACCCCGACAACGGACCCACCTGCACCGCCGGCACCCCCGACTGACATGATCCGGCACGATCCGGAATGATCCGGAATGATCCAGCACGATCCGACCCCGGCCTGACACGATACGGTCCCGCCGGACACGATCCGGCGGCGGCGGACGCCCGCCGCGTCCCGGCACCCGCCGCCCACCCACACGGTCCGGGCATCCCCGCGACTGACGCCTTCCCTACGCCCGTCGCGCCATACTGTCGTATGCGCATCCGAGCGGCCGCTGCGGCCGAACTCCCCCTGCTGCAGGACATCGAACGAGCCGCGGGCGAGGCATTCCGCCCCCTCGGCATGGGTGACATCGCCGACGACGAGCCCCTTCCGCTGGACGTCCTTGAGGGCTACCGCCGGGCCGGCCGGGCCTGGGTGGCGGTGGACGGGGCCGACCACCCTGTCGCGTACCTGCTCGCCGACACCGTCGACGGCGCCGCCCACATCGAGCAGGTCTCGGTGCACCCGGACGCGGCCCGCCGTGGCGTCGGACGGGAGCTGATCGACCATCTCGCGGCGGCCGCCAGGGAGCAGGGCCTGACGGCACTGACCCTGACCACCTTCACCGAGGTCCCGTGGAACGCCCCGTACTACACCCGGCTCGGCTTCCGCCCGCTCGCCGAGAGCGATCCGGGACTCACCGAGGGCCTGCGGGAGATCAGCCGGGCCGAGGCGACCCACGGCCTGGCCGCCTGGCCCCGCGTCTGTATGCGCCGTGAAGTGACGCGGGCCCCCGCCGCTCGGCCGGAGACCCCCCGGGCAGCGGCGCAACCGCACTCTCGGCCGCCCGCCCCGAGGCCCGCCGCCCCGCCGGCCCCTCAACCCGCCCCGTAACGCTCCCTCAGCTCCACCTTGCGCACCTTCCCGCTCACGGTCATCGGGAACTCGGCCAGGATCTCCACCCGCCTGGGGATCTTGTAGTGGGCGAGGCGGTCGCGGCAGAAGGCGGTGATGTCGGTCAGGGTCGGCGGATCGGCCGGGTCGCGCGGGATGACGCAGGCCAGGATCTCCTCGCCGTAGCGCGGGTCGGGGACGCCCACGACCTGCACGTCGGCGACCTTCGGGTGGCCGTAGAGGAACTCCTCGATCTCGCGCGGATACACGTTCTCCCCGCCCCGGATGATCATGTCCTTGATCCGGCCGACGATCTGGACGTAACCGTCCTCGCGCATCACGGCGAGGTCGCCGGTGTGCATCCAGCGGGCCGGGTCGATCGCCTCGGCGGTCTTCCCGGGCTCGTCCCAGTAGCCGAGCATCACGCTGTAGCCGCGGGTGCACAGCTCGCCTGCCGTGCCGCGCGGGACGGTGAGGCCGGTCGCCGGGTCGACGATCTTCACCTCGACGTGCGGCATGACCCGGCCGACCGTGCCCGTGCGCCGCTCCAGGTCGTCGTCGCGCCGGGTCTGCGTGGAGACGGGCGAGGTCTCCGTCATGCCGTAGCAGATGGACACCTCGGCCATGTTCATCTCGGCGACCACCCGCTTCATCACCTCCACCGGACACGGCGAGCCCGCCATGATGCCGGTGCGGAGGGTGGACAGGTCGTACGAGGCGAAGTCGGGGAGGTTCAGCTCGGCGATGAACATCGTCGGTACGCCGTAGAGGGAGGTGCAGCGCTCCTCCTGCACCGCGCGGAGGGTGGCGGCCGGGTCGAAGGACGGGGCCGGGATCACCATGCAGGCGCCGTGCGAGGTGGCGGCGAGGTTGCCCATCACCATGCCGAAGCAGTGGTAGAAGGGCACGGGGATGCAGATCCGGTCCTGCTCGGTGTAGGCGATCATCTCGCCCACGAAATAACCGTTGTTGAGGATGTTGTGGTGGGAGAGGGTGGCGCCCTTCGGGAAACCGGTCGTCCCCGAGGTGTACTGGATGTTGACCGGCTCGTCGCTGGACAGCTCGGCCGGGACCACGCCCTCCGGCGCCGTACGGGTGAGCAGCTCGTCCCAGCTCGGGTCTCCGATGTAGACGACCTCCGTCAACCGCGGGCATTCGGGGCGCGCTTGGTCGACCATCGCCCGGTAGTCGCTGGTCTTGTGGGTGAGGGAGGCGAAGAGCAGGGTGACGCCCGCCTGGTTCAGGACGTAGCTCAACTCATGGGCTCGATAGGCAGGGTTGATGTTGACCATGACGGCGCCGATGCGGGCGGTGGCGTACTGCACGAGCACCCACTCGGCGCAGTTGACCGCCCAGATGCCGACCCGGTCGCCCTTGCGCACGCCGCTGCCGAGCAGCGCGTCCGCCAACCGGTCGACGTCGGCGCCGAATTGCGCGTAGGTCCAGCGCCGGCCGGTGGGCACGTCGACCAGCGCCTCGCGCTCGGGCCAGGCGGCGACGGCCCGGTCGAGGTTGGCGCCGATGGTGTCTCCGAGGAGGGGCGTGGGGTCCGCCCCGTGGTCGTACGAGAGTTCCCGGCCGCTGCTCATGCGAGGTCCCCTTCCGCGTACTCGACGCCCGAGCTCCGGCCGTCCGCGGTGCGCTGCCGCAGCTCGACGCGGCGGATCTTGCCGGAGACCGTCTTCGGCAGCTCGGCGAACTCGATGCGACGGATCCGCTTGTACGGGGCGAGGACCTCGCGGGAGTGCGCGAAGAGCGCCTTCGCCGTGTCGGCGTCCGGCCGCCAGCCCGCCGCGAGGACGACGTACGCCTTGGGGACGGCGAGTCGCAGCGGGTCGGGGGCGGGGACGACGGCGGCCTCGGCGACCGCCTCGTGTTCGAGCAGGGCGCTCTCCAGCTCGAAGGGGCTGATCTTGTAGTCGCTGGCCTTGAAGACGTCGTCGGAACGCCCGATATAGGTGATATACCCCTCAGCGTCACGGGAGCCGATGTCGCCGGTGCGGTAGTAGCCGTCCGCCATCGCCTCGGCCGTACGCTCCGGGTCGCCGTGGTAGCCGGTCATCAGGCCCACCGGGTCGGCGGACAGGTCGAGGCAGATCTCGCCCTCCTCGACGTCCGGGCGGCCGCTCACCGGGTCGACGAGGGTGACCCGGAAGCCGGGGCTCGGGCGGCCCATCGAACCCTCCTTGAGCGGCTGGCCGGGACTGTTGGAGACCTGGACGGCGGTCTCGGTCTGCCCGAAGCCGTCCCGGATGGTGACGCCCCAGGCACGCCGGACGGTCTCGATGACCTCGGGGTTGAGCGGTTCGCCGGCCGCGACGACCTCGCGGGGCGGGGCGGCCAGCTGGCCGAGGTCGGCCTGGATGAGCATGCGCCAGACGGTGGGCGGGGCGCAGAAGCTGGTGACGCCGTGTTTGTCCATCTCGGCCATCAGGCGGGCCGGGTCGAAGCGGCTGTAGTTGTGGATGAAGACGGTCGCCTCGGCGTTCCACGGGGCGAAGAGGTTGGACCAGGCGTGTTTGGCCCAGCCGGGCGACGAGATGTTGAGGTGCACGTCGCCGGGCTCGAGGCCGATCCAGTACATCGTCGCCAGGTGGCCGATGGGGTACGAGGTGTGGGTGTGCTCGACGAGCTTGGGGCGGGCGGTGGTGCCGGAGGTGAAGTAGAGCATGAGGGTGTCGTCGGCGCGGGTGACGCCGTCCGGCTCGAAGGCGGCGGACTCGCGGTCGGCGTCCTCGTAGCCGAGCCAGCGCACGCCGCCGCCGTCGCCTTCGGGGTTGCCTTCGCCCTCGCCGCCACCGCCGCCGCCGACCGCGATGCGGGTGTAGTCCCCGGGCACGTCGTCGAACTTGGCGGTGTCCTCGGCGCGTACGAGGACATGCCGGGCCTGACCGCGGTCCACGCGGTCGCGCAGGTCGGCGGGGCCCAGCAGCGGGGTGGCAGGGATGACGACGGCGCGCAGCTTCATCGCGGCGAGCATGGTCTCCCACAGCTCGGCCTGGTTGCCGAGCATGACGATCATCCGGTCCCCGGCGCGGACGCCCTGCGCGCGCAGCCAGTTGGCGACCCGGTTGGAGCGGGCGGACATCTCGGCGAAGCTCAGCTTCGTCTCGGCGCCGTCCTCCTCGACGATGTGCAGGGCGGTGCGGTCGTTGCCCGCCGCGATGACGTCGAACCACTCGAGCGCCCAGTTGAAACGGACGGGCCGGGGCCAGGCGAAGCCCTCGTACGCCGTCGCGTAGTCCTCGCGGTGCCGGAGCAGGAAGTCACGGGCGGCCCGGAAGCCCTCCGTCGCATCCGTGGCGCCCGTCGCGCTCGTTGCCGTCATGTGCCCTCCTCGTTGCGGGACCGGTCCCGGACATCGTGTAATCGGTGACCCAGGTCTCACTACCCCCGTTCGGGGGTGACCGCGCGGACGGACCAGGACGAAGACCAGGACGAAGGGGAGCGCCGGTGCCCGAGCACGTCGAATCGGTGGAACTGCGCGCCGCCGTGCTGCGCCTGCGCCGCACCACCGGTCTCCAGGTGGTGTTCGGCGGGCTGCTCGGCGAGGGCCGGGCGATGCGGATCGCGGAACTCGACGGGGCGGTGACGCCGGCGCTGCACGGGCTGACCATCTCGGCCGGCTCGGGCCTCGGCGGGAAGTGCCTGGCCCTGTCGCGGCCGTGCGCGGTGACCGACTACCCGTCGGCCCGGCACATCACCCACGAGTACGACGGCCCGGTCGCCGCGGAGGGGCTGCGCTCGGTGATCGCCGTGCCCGTCGTCGTACGCCGCAAGGTCCGCGGCGTGCTGTACGGGGCGCTGCGCGACGCCCTGCCGATCGGCGAGCGGGTCTTCGACGCGGCGGTGGCGGCGGCCCGGGACGTGGAGCAGGCCCTGGCCGTACGGGACGAAGCGCGCCGGCTCGTGGAACCCGAGGGCGCGGGGCCGTCCTGGGAGGAGGTGCGGCAGGCGTACGGGGAGCTGCGCGAACTGGCGCCGAAGGTGGCCGACCCGCTGCTACGGGACCGACTGCTCGCGGTGTGCGGCCGCCTGGAGAAGGCCTCCGGTACACCCGGACCGGCCCCCGGAGCCCCCCGTACGCCGCTGCTCACGCCCCGCGAGACGGACGTGCTGGCGGCGGTGGCCTCGGGCGCGACGAACGCGGCGGCGGGGGCGCGCCTCGGCCTGCGCCCGGAGACGGTGAAGGGCTACCTGCGCTCGGCGATGCGCAAGCTGGGCGCGCACACGCGCCTGGAGGCGGTGGTGGCGGCGCGGCGGGCGGGGGCGCTGCCGTAGGGCGGGTCGAGACGGCATGGGCCGGTGGGTGGCACCGGCCGGCGATGCACCGGGTCCGCTCGGCTCACCCAGTCCGTTCGGTGAAGACGATCTCGTACGGGATGTCGTACGGGGCCATGAGTCGCAGGGTGCGCTCGGCCTCGGCGGTGAGTTCGGCGCGCTGGGCCCTGGTGAGGCGGGTGAACGCCTCGATGGTCATGATCGTCCGCTCCTTGCCCTCCTCGAGGCGCCACAGGCCCGCGAGGAACCCGTCGAGGAGGAAGACGCTGTGTGCCTGGTTGCCCGTCCACGTGCGGCCCCGGTGCGCGGCGGGCACGACGCGGGTGCGGTCGGCGTGGGAGAGCAGGAGGTTGTCGAACTCGGGCAGGAAGCGGGGCGGCGCCGGGGTCTCCTCGTCGGGGCGGGGAGCCTCGGGGAGGTCGAACAGCTCGGTGCCGTTCTCGTCGCGGAACGCGAGCAGCCCGGGGCGCAGGCGCTCGAAGGCGGCGCGGAGGCGGGTGAGGCCGCACCAGGTCTGCGCGTCCTTGACGGAGGCGGGCCCGAAGGCGGCGAGGTAGCGCAGGACGGTCTCGTCGATTCCCGCGCGTGCGTCGTCCTGCTCGCCGAACCACGCGTCAGCGGTGGTGAGGGCCACCTGTCCGCTGCTTCTCCACAGCCCGCGCGGGGTGACCTGCACCATCAGCAGCAGGCAGCGGGCGGCGATGCCGAGCGACTGCGGGTCGGCGTCGGGCCACTCCCGCAGCAGGTGCTCGCGCAGTTCCTTGGGCGTACGGGGCCGTTCCTCCACGTAGGAGGTCGCGAGGGCGGTGAGCCGGTCCAGGTCGACGCCGTCGAGCCCCTCGCGGAACATCCTGAGCTCCCGGTCGACGGCCCCGTCCTGGACGAGCCGGCGCAGGGCGACGGCGTCGCGCCGGGTGTGGGTGTGAACGGTGGAGCGGAGGCTGACGATCCGGGCGACCCGGCGGGACTCCATGAGCCCGGACAGGTCCTCGGGGCGGAACCCGTCGAGACGGGCGGCGAGCGCGTAGTACGGCGGCTTGGTGTTCTGCGCCTGGAGGCCGACGAGGTGGTGCACGGCCTGCTCGGCGGTGAGGGGGGCGGGTCGGAGCAGGAGCTGCCGGTCGAGGGTGGCGCGGTTGAGGGCGCGCGGGCTGAGGACCGGGGGCGTCGTCTTCGGGGCCATGGCCGGCACGCTACTGGCGATTGCGGACAGGTACAGTCCTCGACGATCGACGAACCGGACGACGCTGCACCGTTTCACCCCATATATCCTGCCGGGAGACGCACGACCGGGAGTCCGGAGAGCCCCGGAACACGAACACCCACGAGCCCCCACGAGCACCACGAAAACCACCCAGGAGGTGAACGCAGATGTCCGACCGCCGCCCCCGCGCCGCCTGGCGCCGCCAGCCGGAGCCGCCGGCCTCGACCGCGCCCGCAGCACAGTCCGAGCAGAGGCCGAGTGTCATCCAGGCGACCCTGTACCGCGACGGCCGCCGCGTCTCCTCCCCCGGCACGCTCGCCGAGACGTTCCGCCAGCTGCGCGAGCACCCCGACGGCATGGCGTGGATCGGCCTGCAGCGCCCGACGGAGGAGGAACTCCACTCCCTGGCAGCCGAGTTCGACCTGCACGAACTGGCGGTCGAGGACGCGCTGGAGGCGCACCAGAGGCCCAAGCTGGAACGGTACGGCGACACCCTCTTCGTGGTGCTGCGCGCGGCCCGCTACCTGGACGCGCAGGAAGAGGTCGACTTCGGCGAGCTGCACGTCTTCGTGGGCCCCGACTTCCTGATCACGGTCCGCCACGGCGCCGCCCCGGACCTCTCCGCCGTACGCCGCCGCATGGAGGCGAACCCGGACCTCCTCGCGCTGGGCCCGGAGGCGGTGCTGTACGCGATCCTGGACGCGGTGGTCGACGGCTACGCGCCGGTGGTGGCGGGTGTCCAGAACGACATCGACGAGATCGAGACCGAGGTCTTCGGCGGCGATCCCGCGGTCTCCCGCCGCATCTACGAACTCTCCCGCGAAATGGTCGAGTTCCAGCGCGCCACCCGCCCCCTGGTAGGCATGCTCCACGGCCTGATGGCCGGCTTCGCCAAATACGGCACCGACGAGGAACTCCAGCGCTACCTCCGCGACGTGGCCGACCACGTGACCCACACCAGCGAACGCGTCGACGGCTTCCGCCAGGCCCTGACAGAAATCCTCACGGTCAACGCCACCCTGGTCACCCAACAACAGAACGCCGAAATGCGAGCCCTGGCAGAGGCAGGCTTCGAACAGAACGAGGAGATCAAGCGGATCTCTTCCTGGGCCGCCATCCTCTTTGCTCCCACACTCGTGGGAACTATCTATGGCATGAACTTCGAGCAGATGCCTGAGTTGGGTTGGAGCTTCGGATACCCCTTCGCGGTCGGCTTGATGGGGATGGTTTGCGTCAGTTTGTACGTGATTTTCAAGCGCCGGGACTGGCTGTAGAAGAATCCAGAGCCACGCATCGATTTGCTCCTGCACCTCCCGCACGAAACGACCATTTGGGGCGCCGGGAAGAATCTGGGGAGAACCCGGGAGGGCGGCTGCACCTCACGCCCCTTCGCCGGCCCGCCCGCATACGGTCCAGTGGGCAGCTCTCTGTGCGGCGCACCGATGCCGCGCCTATCACAGTGAGTGATGCGGGCTGCGCCTCACGGCCGACGGGCCGACAACGCTCCAGCCCTTGGCTGACTCTGCAGGGCAGCAGCACTTCACGACTGCCGCGTGGAACGCAAACCGCTTCATGTGATGCGTCATCACACCGGAGCGCTCTTCGCCATGCCGACCTCCGACGTCGGCCTCTGGGCGACAGCGTCGGCGTCGCCTCGCCATCGATCGCAGACGGCCCGGGAGGAATATCGCTGGCGATGGCAGCCTGACTAGGCACTGTCCGGGCGCGGTTCTGCCCTTTCCCAGGGCAAGGAAGCTCGAGCGCCGCAGCTGCGTGGTATGAGCTCAGCTCGGGGCGATCGTCACGATGTCAGGTGCGATGTCCAGCACCAGGAGCGCCGCCGCCACATGGGTCGGGTTGGCCTCCACCTTGACGGCCGAGAGCTCGTTGGCGCGTGAGACGCGCCGTTCGACGGTGTTGCGGTGCGCGTAGAGGTTGGCGGCCGCCCGGGTGGTACTGAAGCCGCACTGCACGTAGGTGAGCAGGGCTTGCCGCAGGGCTGTGTCGGCTTCGGCCAACGGCCCGAGGGTGTTGATGACGAACCGACGTGCACCGGGCCGGTCCTTCGTGAGCGCGTCGATCAGCTCGACGTCGGCGTAGGCGGTGAATCGCCGGTCGGACCCCAGCCGGCTCACCAGCGCCTGGGCCGCGAGGGCGTCCTGGTGGCTGGAGCGGAACCCTTCGAGGCCGCGTCCCGGCCTTCCCACCGCCGCGCGGACCTCGTCGGCCGCCGCGAGGTCCTTCTCCACGTGGTGAAGGTCCGGGACGGCTTCCCCCGAGAGCCAGATCCACCGCGACGTGGCGCTGGCACGCGCCACCAGGGCGCTCCGGCCTGCGGCGGAGGAGCGCACGGCGGCGATCGCCTCGTCCAAGGCGTCGGCCTCCTGGGGATCATCGACCCAGAGGACGAGACCCATGTGCCACCGCGCCATCCGGTAGCGCAGGCGCCCTTCGGCGAGGTCCTCCGCCATCGGTGCCCCACTGGCGATCAGCTGGATCAGTGCGATCCCCTCGGCATCCGTGTTCCCCATCGCCGCGGCGAGGCCGGCTTGCCGCAGGGCCGCGACGGAATCGAGGGCGTACTGCACCAGCGACTGCGCCGTCACGTCCAGGATCCCCACGAGAAGATCGGGGTCCGCGCAGTCCGCCACGCATTCCTCCAGCCATCGCCGCCAGCCGATCCCCAGGGCCACACGCCAGGCAACGGCGAAGTCGGGTGCGATGCCCCGAGAGACGAGATCGTTGATGTACGCCGTGGTCCTCGGACTGACGTAGGGCTCTACCCTCCGCCCCGGTTGCTGAACGTTTGCGGTCAACCATTGGACCAGCTCAGAGCGGTTGAGCGCGCGATCCTCCTCGACCAGCGATGCGTCCGCGAGGAGAGCGGGATCGTTCTGGGCGACGAGAGAGGGCCTTGCGAAGGCGTCGACCAGGGCGTCCGTTTCCGTCAGCAGGCGCTGACACAGTGACCTGATCGCATCGGCGACCTCGCGGGAGGGCGGGGGCCACAGCTCTTCCATGTTCTCAGTCTCCCTCTGCTCTCGGGGAGCCAAGGCTCCCGACATGCCGTGTCATAGCCAGATGAAGGGCTCGTCGGCGACCTCGCCGACGGCGAAGGCGCCGGCCATCGGCCGCTGTTTACTACCACTAAACGGCGGCAGATTTACACGCTCTCGTCGGCACCACAAGGGGTTCGACGCCGTCGCCCCCTCCCTCCTCCGCAGGGGCGCACCGACCGCCCCTGGCGCGCATGCCCTAGCCTCGTGCCACGGAGAGGACTCGTCCGGGTCGGCCCGTCACCTGACAGGCACACGACCTCGGCCTCGGGACGGGCGGTGAGCACACCATGTCCATCGGTGACGGCGGGACAGCAGATGGAGCGGAAAGGGGCGCCGCCGCCCTCGAAGCGTCCACAGGCGCGCAGCTGCGGAAGATCAGGATCGACCGCGGGTTGTCGTTGACGGAGGTCGCGCGCAGGGCGGAGGTCACCAAGGGCTTTCTGAGCCAGTTGGAGCGTGGGCTCACCAGCGTGTCCGTCCCGACGTTGCTGCGCGTCTGCGAAGTGCTGCGGATCGGGGTGGGGGAGCTGTTCGCGTACCCCGACGAGCAGGTCGTGGACGGTGGAAGCCGGATCGACATGGGCGGTGAGGGCGTGGCCGAGTACCTGCTCACGCCCGCCGGCACCACGGCGTTTCAGGTCTTCCGTTCCGTGATCGAGCCAGGCGGGGGCACCGGGGGCCCTTATCGGCTCGACACCACCACGATCTTCGCGATGGGGCTGAGCGGCTCGACCCGTCTGATCGTCGGGGGCGAGACCCGGATGCTGTCGGCAGGGGTGTCCACCTCGTTCTCCGGCCAGACGCTTCACCAGTTCGACAATCCGGGTACGACGGTGAGCGAGGTCCTCTGGGTCCTGTCGCCTCCCCTGCTGCGCGCCGCGCGAGGGCCCGCCTAGATCCTGGCGTCGAATGCCGGGCCCGCATCAGGAGTGATGCGAGGGCGACGGCTGTTGGTGAGAACGACACCGGGCACCGGCTTCCCCCGGGGACGGTGCACGGTGCACAGGCCGGTCGCGCCCCTGCGCTCATGAGCTGACCAGCAAGTCGCTCAGAGTCGCTCGTAGACAGCCGGTCGGCGTGCTCGCAGGACAAGGGCCTGCACCGCGCCGACCACGGCCGAGAGGGCGACGAGCCCGCCGATCACCCAGGCACCCGTGGTGGTGCCGACGAGGAGCGGGAAGTTGGCGACCATCATGCAGACCACGCAGGCCAGGCCGAGGAAGGCGACGGCCGGGGCCACGACCGTCCGCCACACCGACTGCCGCCCGTCGGCGCGCCGGAAGAAGCCGATGACGGCGAGGCTGGTGGCCGCCATCAGCAGGACGACGCCGAGGGTGGCGGCGCCGGAGAACCACGCGTAGAGGTCCCCGATCGGGTCGAGGTCGAGCACGGCGACGACGGCCGTGGTGACGAACGCGACCGCCGAGGCAACGGCCGAGGACGCTGACGGCGCGCGGTGCCGGGAGTGAACGACACCCAGCGGCGCCGGAAGCGCGCCGGCCCGGGACAGCGCGAACTGGTAGCGCGTCACGACGTTGTGGAAGGCCAGCACGCAAGCGAACTGGCTCGTGATCAGTAGTAGTTGCATGGTGTCGGCCCAGACGGACCCGACGTAGCTACGCGTCAGCGTGAGGACCAGGCCCTCGGGGTCGGCCTGCGCCGCTCCGACCACAGCCTCGACGCCGGCGCCCACCACGATCGCCCACACGGTGAACGAGTAGAAGACTCCGATCACCAGGATCGCGACGTACGTCGCCCGCGGGACCGTGACATCGGGGTCCTTCGCCTCGTTGCGGAACACTGCCGTCGCCTCGAAGCCGATGAACCCGAAGAGGGCGAACATGACGCCGAGGCCCAGGGAGCCGGTGCCCACGATCGAGGGCGACACCGGCTCGGCCGTCACGCCGTGGGCGCCACCGTGGCCCACGATGCCGAGGTCCATGACCAGGAGCAGCAGGGATTCCAGCACCAGCACGGCACCGAGCACCTTGGCGCTCAGCTCGATGTCGCGATAGCCGAGGAAGGCGATGACGCCCAGCGAGACGAGTGCCCACGCCCACCACGGGGAGCCGACGTCGGCGTACCGCTCGATGACGTTGCTCGTCGCGACGCCGACGTAGGCGTTCACCCCGACGAGAAGCAGCGTGTAGGAGAAGAGCGCGAGGGTCGCTGCCGAGAGACCGGGGATCCGGCCCAGCCCCGCCTGGACGTAGGCGTAGAAGGCCCCCGCGTCGCGTACCCGTCCGGCCATCAGCGTGAAGCCGACCGCGAAGACCAGCAGCAGCACGGTGGACAGCGCGAAGTACAGCGGCATCCCCGGGCTGCCGCTCACGGCGAAGGCGAGAGGCACCCCGCCGGCCACAAGGCCGAGCGGCGCCGCCGCGGCGACGACCATGAACACGATCTGCGACACGCCGAGCCCACGGTTGAGCGGGTTGCCCGATCCCGCTTCACCACCGGATGCTTCGGCGTGCCCTGTCTTGGAGAGGTCGGTCATCGCGACCACCTTTCGGCTCACGGGCCGGTACCGGCTCGTCATGGATGGACAAAGGAGTGCGTGCAGCGGTACGCCTGCGCGAACGAACGGGTGCGGCTCCCTCAAGGCGGGCTGGGCCGGAGCGGCAGGAGGCGGATCTTCCCGCGCGAGAAGACGTGGCCCCGTACGGGTTCCGGGTCGTCGGCCGCTTCCGCTCGGCCGCGATCGCGGGAGTGACAGCGGCGATCCCCCTTCGGCTCGATACACCCGTGGGGCCCGACGCGCAGCGAGGTCGTGAGCACAGCTGGTTCGACCTCTGCGCACGACCGCGACGAGGCGTTTAGTACGACTAAACACCGGGGGCAAACCTCTATCACGCCGGTCTTGCTGCCGCAACGGCTGCGGCACGACCGGCCGCTGGACGGCCGTCTCCGGCCGCCCTGCTCCCGGAAGGGCCGGGCCGCGGGCTCGACCGGGGCCTCCGCCCGAACGTCGGACACCGTATGGGCGCAGCGGCCCGGTCCGCCTGTGCATCGTGCACCGAGTCCTGGCGAAGGAGGTGCCCGCTGTCGTTCTCGCAGGCGGTCCTGGCTGGCGACAGTGAGGCAACCGCCACAGGAACAGCGAGGAAACGCCATGACAGCTGAGGTGTTGGACGCCGTCGAGGAGTTCGACGTGGTGATCATCGGAGCCGGGATCTCCGGGATCGGCGCGGCCACCTATTTCAGCCGGGAGCTGCCCGACAAGTCGCTCGCCGTACTGGAAGCGCGCGACGACATCGGAGGCACTTGGGACCTGTTCCGCTATCCCGGCATCCGCTCGGACTCCGACCTCCACACGTTCGGATACGCGTTCAAGCCCTGGCGCCACGAAGCCGCGATCGCCGACGCTCCCCTCATCAAGGAGTACCTCCACGAGACCGTCGAGGAGAACGGCCTGGAGCGCGTCCTCAGGCTCGGCCACCGGGTCGTCCGCTCGGAGTGGTCCACGGCGGACTCACGGTGGACCCTCACCGTCCAGACGTCGGACCCCGCCACGGGAGCGACCCGGACCAGGACGATCCACGCGGGATGGGTCTTCGCCGCCACCGGCTACTACCGGTACGACGAGGGGTTCTCCCCGGAGTTCCAGGGGCGGGACGAGTTCGAGGGTCAGATCGTCCATCCGCAGCACTGGCCCGAGGGACTCGACTACAGCGACAAGAAGGTCGTCGTCATCGGCAGCGGCGCGACCGCGATCACGCTGGTGCCGGCCATGACCACCGGGGCGGGCGCCGCCCGGCACGTGACGATGCTGCAGCGCACCCCCACCTACGTCATGCCGCTCCCCCGCGTCGACAAGGTCGCCCTGGCGCTCACGAAGCTGCTCGGGGAAGAGCGCGGGTACGCCGTGACGCGGTTCAAGAACATCTGGACCGAACACGCCGTCGTGAAGGGCCTGCGGACCTTCCCCAAGGCAGGGCGGGCCTTCATCCGGCGCGAGAACGTCAAGCGCCTTCCCAAGGGATTCGACGTCGACAAGCACTTCAACCCGCCGTACGACCCGTGGGACCAGCGGCTGTGCGTGGCACCGAACGGCGACTTCTTCGACGCGATCAAGGAAGGAAGGGCCTCCGTCGTCACCGACGCCGTGGCGAGGTTCAGCAAGCGCGGCATCGTCCTGGCGTCGGGTGAGGAACTGGAAGCCGACGTCATCGTCACCGCGACGGGGCTGAACCTTCGGCTCTTCGACGGCATGCCCATCGTGGTCGACGGGCACCAGGTCGACATCGCGGACGCGCTCTGTTACCGCGGCATGCTGCTGAGCGGGATGCCGAACTGGGCGATGGCGATCGGCTACACCACCTCGTCCTGGACGCTCAAGGTGAGCCTGATGTGCCGTTACTTCATCGACCTGGTCAGGCACATGGACGCCCGCGGATACGACACGGTGGTTCCGGTCGCACCGTCGGGAACGAACCGCAGGCCCGTCATGGACCTTCAGGCCGGGTACGCCAAGCGCGGCGAGAAGCTCCTGCCCAAGCAGGGCCCCGAGAAGCCCTGGCGGATGGCGATGTCCTACCCCGAGGACGCCAGGGCGCTGCGCGGCCCGGTGGCCGACGAGAACCTCCGGTTCGGCGCCCGCCGGGCGGCCGCGCCGGCGACCGGCGGGAGGCGAGGCACCCGTGTCTGAGACGAGCGCCGCCGAGGGCGGCGACCAGTACGCGACCCTGCCGTCCGGGATGACGATCTGCTTCCGGGACCACGGCCACAAGGACGCCCCCGCGATGCTGCTCATCGCGGGACTGGGCGAAGACCTCACCTTCTGGTCCGACTCGTTCGTCGGCTCCCTCACCGCCCACGGTTTCCGGGTCGTCGCGATCGACAACCGCGACGCCGGCCAGTCGACGTTCGTCGCAGCGCCCCCGCCCGGGATCTGGCGTCAGATCGCCGCGCGTCCGCGCGGCGACGCGTACGCGCTGGCCGACATGGCCCAGGACGCCGTCGGCGTACTCGACCATCTCGGGATCGCGCGGGTGCACCTGGTCGGGCGGTCGATGGGAGGGATGATCGCGCAGACGATCGCGGCCACAGCACCCGAGCGGGTCCTGTCGCTGGTCTCCATCTACTCCACGACCGGGGCGCGCAAGGTCGGCCAGCCCGCGCTGTCGACGATCCGGCTCCTCGCCGCCCCGACTGCGAGGAACAGAACCGCGGCGGTCCGTGCCCACCTGAGGCTCACCCGTCACATCGCCGGAACGGGGCACCCCATCGACGACGCGGCCGAGGCAGCCATCGCGGCTCGCGGATGGGACCGCAGCGCCGGCGACCCGGCAGCCGGCACGGCGCGCCAGATCCAGGCGATCCAGCGTTCCGGAGACCGAACGGCCCAGCTGAGCAGGATCACCGCTCCGACGCTGGTCATCAACGGCGACCGGGACCCGCTGGTCGACCCGAGCGGCGGCGCCGCGACCGTACGGGCGATCCGCTCGGCCCAGCACGTGGTCATCCCCGGCATGGGCCATCACCTCCCCGAGGCCCTCGTCGCCCCCGTCACGACCTACATCTCGCAGCACGCGAACCGCGTGGGCGAAGGAGGAAACCATGTCCGGATCTCGTGAGCCCCGCTCCGGGAGCACCACGGTCGACGTCGTGGTCGTCGGTGCCGGTTTCGCCGGTCTGAGCGCGGCGGAGCGACTGGTGAGCACGGGGCGGTCCGTCCTGGTCGTGGAAGGCCGCGACCGGGTCGGAGGCCGCTCGCTCTCCGGCGAGGTGGCCGGCGTGAAGGTCGACCTCGGAGCGACGTGGGTGGCCCGGCGTCACACCGCCGTCCGGGACCTCGCGCGCCGCGTGGGGTGTACCACCACCGACCAGTTCGCGCAGGGGCGCAACGTGCTGTGGATGACGGGCCGGCGCCGCACCTACAGCGGCACCATTCCCAAAGTCTCCCCCGCGGCTCTGGTGGACATGGCCCGCATGCAGGCGGCGGTGAACAAGCTGGTCGCGACCATCGACGTGAACGCCGCGTGGGAGACGCCCGGGGCCGGCCGGCTCGACACCCTCTCGTTCGGCGAGTGGCTCGACCGGAAGAACGCGCTGCCCGGCACCCGTGCGCTGATGACCGTGATCAGCAAGGTGCAGTGGGGTTGCACGCCGGGTGACGTCTCCCTGCTGCACGCGATGCGCTACATCCGTTCGGCGGGCGGGCTCGATCACATGCTGGACGTCGAGGGCGGTCAGCAGCAGGACCGGTTCGTCGAGACCACCCAGGAGATCGCCAAGCGGGTGGCGGAGCGTCTCGGCGACCGCGTGCGCCTGGAGACTCCGGTGCGCCGCATCGCACAGGACGACGACGGCGTCACCGTCCGCACCGACTCCGGCGAGATCCGCGCCCGGTACGCGATCGTCACGGCCTCGCCGGCGCACCGCGCCGCCATCACCTTCGAGCCCGCTCTGTCCGAACGGGGCGAAGGGCTCACGCGGACCTGGCGCATGGGCGTGCTGAGCAAGGCGTTCGTGGCCTACGAGAGGCCGTTCTGGCGGGCCGACGGCTGTTCCGGCGAGGCGGTGACCGACACCGGAACCGTGTTCATCACCTTCGACGTGTCCCCCGCCCCCGGCGGACCGGGCGTCCTGATGGCCTTCTGCGATCCGCGCGTCTTCGACGGCTTCAGCCCCGAGACCCGGCGCGACCGGGTGGTCCGGCAGCTCGCCGATCTCTACGGTCCGCAGGCGCTCACCCCGATCGACTACGTGGACCACTGCTGGGGAGCGGAGCCCTTCGCCCCGGGCGGCCCCAATCCCGCCGTCGCTCCCTACGCGACCACGAGCTTCGGCAAGGCGCTGAGCGAGCCCCACGGGCGCGTCCACTGGGCGGGCTCCGAAACCGCCGGCGAATGGGCCGGAACCATGAACGGCGCGGTTCTGACGGGCCAGCGCACCGCAGAGAGCGTCATCACCCTGCTGTCCCGCGACGTCCGAGAGGGGGCGTCCCGATGAGGGAGACGCTGTTCCTGGTGGCCGACCTGTGGATGATCTTCGCCGGCTACTTCTACGGCTGGAAATTCATCCGCCGCTACGGCAACTACCTCCTGGGCCTCGAGTGGATGGTCGTCGCCACGTCGGGCAGCAACTTCCTGCTCTGGTCGCTGCTCGGGGCCAAGAGCGACAGCGTGCTGTACGACCTGGCGTACTTCTTCGACGCGTTCTCCAGGTCGGTCGGCATCACCCTCATCCTGGTCCTGGGCCTGATGAAGGTCACCCATCGCTACAAGCCGAGCCGCGGCGTCGACGTCGCCGTGTTCGGGGTCGCGATCGTCGCCGCCCTGTTCCTCCGGCCCTTCCACGGCGCGGATCTCCACACCGACCGTGATGCGTTCTGGGTCTCCGTGTTCTACGTCGTCGTCAACCTCCTCACGGCCGTGTTCCTCTGCTACTTCGTCAAACGGCTCTGGAGCGCGGGCGCGAGGTGGCCGGCGGTCTGGACGGGCCTGGTCACGGCCGCCGCGACCACCATCGCGATCACGTACGACTTCTTCCCCCTGCCGTTCGACGACGCGAACCGCACGATCTTCTACACCGCCGCGCTGGCGACCTGGGGCACCCAGGGATTCGTCTACTTCCGCGCCTACCGCGCGCTGCACGACCGCAACGCGGCTCTGGACTCGAACCCGGCCCGCACGGCCGGGGCCCCCGCATGAACCCGAATCACGACGAAGGAGTCAGTATGGCGAAGCGGCACGTGTACGCGGTGGTGGACCCCGCCAGCGGCAAGCTGGTCAAGGAGTACCCCACCGCGACGGACGAGACCGTCGCCGCGGCGCTCGACGCGGCGGCGAACGCCTACGCGCGCTGGTCGAGGCAGACCTCCGTGGAACAGCGCGCCCAGCTGTTGCACGCCGTCGCCACCCTGCACAGAGAGCGCAGCCGGCAGCTCGCCGAGATCATCCACCGGGAGATGGGAAAGCCGGTGGACGAGGCCGTCGGGGAGGTCGAGTTCAGCGCCTCCATCTACCGGTACTACGCCGAAAACGCGGAGAAGTTCCTCACCGACGAGCCGATCGAGCTTCTGGAGGGAGAGGGCACCGCTTTCGTCCGCCGCCAGCCGGTCGGCGTGCTGCTGGGGATCATGCCCTGGAACTACCCGTACTACCAGGTGGCCCGGTTCGCCGCGCCCAACCTCGCGCTGGGCAACACCATCGTGCTCAAGCACGCGTCGCAGTGTCCGGAGTCGTCCGCGGCTCTCCAGCAGCTGTTCACGGACGCGGGCTTCCCCCAGGGCTGCTACGTCAACGTCCACGCCACCGGCGAGCAGATCGGCCGCGCCATCGCCGACCCCCGCGTGCAGGGCGTCTCCTTCACCGGTTCGGAGCGGGCCGGCGCGGAGGTCGCCGAGAAGGCCGGGCGCAGCCTCAAGAAGGTGGTGCTCGAACTGGGCGGCTCGGACCCCTTCATCGTGCTGTCCACCGACGACCTCGACGCCACGGTCCAGGCGGCGGTCGAGGCGCGGTACGAGAACGCCGGGCAGGCGTGCAACGCCGGGAAGCGCTTCATCGTCGCCGATGACGTCTACGACGCCTTCCTCGCCACGTTCACCGAGAAGGTGCTCGCGCTGACCGACGGACTGGCGCCGCTCTCCTCGGTCGCCGCTGCCGAGTACGTCGAGGAGCAGGTCGGGCGAGCCGTCGACGAGGGTGCGACCTTCGTCTCCGCGCGGCGGCGCGAGGGGGCGTACTTCCCGCCCGGCGTGCTGACGGGCCTCTCCCCGGCGTCGCCGTCGGCCGCCGAGGAGCTCTTCGGTCCCGTCGCGACCGTCTACCGGGCCGGATCCGAGGACGAGGCCGTCGAGCTGGCGAACGACACCCCGTACGGGCTGGGCTCCTACGTGTTCACGACGGACGCCGAGCAGGCGCTGCGTGTCGCCGACAGGATCGAGGCCGGCATGGTCTTCATCAACGGCGTCGGCCTCGATGGCGCGGAACTGCCCTTCGGTGGCGTCAAGTTGTCCGGTTTCGGCCGCGAGCTGGGACGGGCGGGCATCGACGAGTTCGCCAACAAGAAGCTCATCCGCACCGCTCGGACGTGACCGCCCCAGGGCACGGAAGGAAGACTTTCATGACGATCGAATTCGACGCCGCCGTCTTCAGGACGCCGAACGAACCGCTGACCATCGAGCGAGTGACGATCCCCTCGACGCCTCCGCCCGGCGAGGTGCTCGTGCGGCTCCAGGCGAGCGGGGTGTGCCACAGCGACCTCCACGTCCTCCTGGGCGAATGGGAGGTTCCTACGCCGATGATCCTCGGCCATGAGGGAGCCGGGATCGTCGAGAGCGTCGGCGAGGGCGTCACGACGCTCAAGAAGGGCGACCACGTCGTGCTGTCCTGGACGCCCTCGTGTCGCCGCTGCCGCTACTGCATCAGCGGCAGGCCCGTCCTCTGCGACATGGTGAGCGAGCACTCGGCGAACCACCTGTCGTTCGACGGCCGGTCCCGGATCACGTCCGCCGGCGGGGACGACGTCCTCAGCTTCGCGGGCCTCGGAACGTTCGGCCAGTACACCCTCGTGCCCGAATCGGGCGCGATCGCCATCCGGGACGACGCCCCGTTCCCGCAGTCGGCTCTGGTCGGATGCGCCGTCACGACTGGTGTCGGCGCGGCCGTCAACACCGCCAACGTGCGGCCGAGCGACACCGTGCTGGTCCTCGGCTGCGGAGGCGTCGGCCTGAACGCGATCCAGGGGGCCCGGCTCGCCGGCGCGCGGAAGATCATCGCCGCGGACATCTCCGACGAGAAGCTCGAGCAGGCACGCGTCTTCGGTGCGACCGACCTGATCAACAACGCCCGCGAGGATTTCGCGGGCAGGGTGCACCAGCTCACCGACGGACGCGGTGTGGAGATCGCCATCGAGGCCATCGGGCTGCCCCGCACGATCGAGTCGGCCTACGAGGTCCTGGCCAGAGGCGGCACGGCGGTGGTCGCCGGGCAGGTGGCGGACGGCATGAGGATCTCCATCGATCCGTTCGTCATGTCCGATCAGGAACTTTCGCTCATCGGCTCGAACTACGGATCGAGCAAGCCGGCTTCCGACTTCCCGTTGCTGATCGACCACTACATGAACAACCGCATCGATCTGGACTCCCTTGTGACGAGCGTGATCGGTCTTCAGGACATCAACGAGGCGTTCGACCAGATGAAGCGCGGCATCGGCATCCGCTCGGTGATCACGTACTGAAAGGCAGGGGCGATCTCATGGCCCTGGAATCATCCCGCTCGGCCTTCGAGCGAGCCCGCCGCAGCGTCGGCGGGGGTGTGGGGTCGGGCCTGCGCGCCGCAATGCCTCCCCATCCGCTCTTCGTGCGCGAGGCGCGGGGCGCGTACGTCTGGGACCTGGACGGCGACCGGTACATCGACTACGTGATGGCCTGGGGGCCGCTCGTCCTCGGTCACGGTGACCCGCGCGTGGTGTCAGCGGTGTCCGAGGTCGCGACGAAGATGCAGGTCGTCGGCACCGGCCACCCGCTGGAGTACCTCGCGGCGGAAGCGGTCCTCGAGGCCGTGCCGCACGGCGAGCGGCTGCTGTGGAGCAACACGGGGACCGAGGCGGTGCAGGTGGCGCTGCGCCTCGCGCGCGCCGCCACCGGGCGGCGCCGCGTCCTCAAGTTCGCCAAGAGCTACCACGGCTGGCACGACACCGTGTACGCCGGGATGTCCGAGGACGACTGCGACCGCCCCGCCACCCCCGGCGGGCCGGGGCAGTCGGCCAGCGTGCTTGACGACCTGGTCGTGGCGCGCTTCAACGACGTACAGCTGGCCGAGCGCCTGCTGGGCGAAGCCGTCGAGCGCGACATAGCGGCCGTGCTCGTCGACCCGGTGATGAGCAACGCCGGCGTCGAAGCACCCTCGCCGCGGTTCCTGTCGACGCTGCGGACCCTCTGCGACCGGCACGGCGTCGTCCTCGTCTTCGACGAGGTGATCGCCGGGTTCCGCATCGCACGCGGCGGGGCGGCCGAGAGGTACGGCGTGCTGCCCGACCTGTCCGTCTTCGGAAAGGCGATGGCCGGCGGCTTCACCCAGAGCGCCGTCGTCGGCCGGGCGGATCTGGTCGACCAGGTGACGTCCGGCGTCGTCCACGCCGGAACCTTCAACGCCAACCCGATCGCACTGGCGGCCGTCGCGGCGACGATGCGCGTCCTGGCCGATCCCGCGGTCTACGAGCAACTCGAACGGACCTCGTCCGAGTTCGAAGCCCTCGTCGGCGCCGTTCTCGGTTCGTCGCCCGACTTCGGCAGCCTCAACCGGGTCGGCTCGCTCCTCCAGTACGTCCCCGCCGGTGGCGCCACGGGGCTGCACGGAACGAGCGGGCTCTGGGCGGTGATCCTCGAAGGGATGCTGCGGCAGGGCTTCCTTTTCATGCCGTCCGGCAAGGTCTTCCTCAGCACGGCGCACACCACCGCCGACGTCGAGGCGACGGCCGAGGCCCTCGACCGGCTCCTGCGGAAGTTGTGACACCCGCATCGAGTCACGCGTTACCCCCACCCGCTCCGAGCCAGGCCGCGTGTTCTGTTCCTCCGCGGCCTGGCCCGGTCCACCTTTCGGAAATGGCACCATGCTGAACCTCTCGGTCCTGCTCGAGGACTCCGCCCGCACGCACCCGGACCGGGACGCCGTCGTCCTCGGCACGACGCGTCTCACCTACGCCCAGATCGACGCCGCCGCCAATCAGGTCGCCAACCTCCTGGTCGACCGCGGCGTCTGGCCCGGCGACAAGGTCGCGCTCAGTTGTCCCAACGTGCCCTGGTTCCCGATCGTCTACTACGGGATCCTCAAGGCCGGCGCCGTCGTCGTACCGCTCAACATCCTGCTCAAGGGCCGGGAGGTCGCCTACCACCTCGCCGACTCGGAGGCGAAGGCGTACTTCTGCTTCGAGGGCGGCGAGGGCCTGCCGATGGGGGCGGAGGGGCACGCCGGGTTCAGCGAGACCCCTGCCTGCGAGCACTTCTTCCTCATCACCGCCGATCCCGCGGCGGAGAGCCCGATCGAGGGCGTCGAGACCATGGGCGCAGCACTGCGGGGGACCGCGACGACCTTCGACAGCATCGGGACCTCGGGGGACGAACCGGCCGTGCTGCTCTACACGAGCGGTACGACGGGACAGGCGAAGGGCGCCGAACTCAGCCACGCCAACCTGGCGCTCAACGCCCTCGCGGTCAACCAGCTCTTGGAGAACCGACCGGCCCTGGACACCCATCTGGTCGTGCTGCCGCTGTTCCACTCCTTCGGCGCGACCGTCCAGATGAACGCCGGCTTCTCGACGGCGAGCACGCTGGTGCTGCTGCCACGGTTCGACGCCCGGCAGGCGGTGTCCCTGATGCAGCAGGAGGACATCACCGTCTTCGCAGGCGTCCCCACCATGTGGTGGGGCCTGTTGCAGGCGCTCACCGACGACGTCGACGTCGAGAGGATCGCGAGGAACCTGCGCGTCGGCGTCTCCGGCGGCGCCGCGCTCCCCGCGGAACTCATCAAGCAGGTCAGGGAGCGACTGGGCGTCCAGGTCCTGGAGGGCTACGGCCTCTCCGAGACCTCGCCGGTGGTGACCTTCAGCGATCCGGCGCGAGAGCCCCGCCCCGGGTCGATCGGCGTGCCGATCTGGGGCGTCGAGGTCAAGCTCGTCAACGCGGACTGGTCGGAGGTCGAGGACGACGGCACGGGCAGCGCCATCGGGGAGATTGCGGTCAAGGGCCACAACGTGATGAAGGGCTACCACGGCCGCCCCGAGGCCACCGCCGAAGCCGTCAGGGACGGCTGGTTCCGCACCGGCGACCTGGCCCGCAGGGACAAGGACGGCTTCTACTACATCGTCGACCGGGCGAAGGACCTGATCATCCGCGGGGGCTTCAACGTGTACCCGCGCGAGATCGAGGAGGTCCTGATGACGCACCCGGCGGTCAGCCTGGCCGCGGTTGTCGGCGTGCCGCACGACAGTCACGGCGAGGAGATCAAGGCGTTCGTGATCCTCGAGCGTGGCGCCGAGGCCCGCCCCGACGAGCTGGTCGCCTGGGGCAAGGAGCAGATGGCCGCCTACAAGTACCCGCGCATCGTGGAGATCGTGCGGACCCTGCCGATGACGTCCACCGGAAAGATCCTCAAGCGCGAACTCACGTGACCGGCACGACAGGCGCATGGACATGAGTGGGAAGGACGGCAGATGACAGTGGATGAAGGCCGGCGGCGGGACACGTTCCCCGACGGGTTCGGTACGGGGACGGACGCGACCCCCGGCTCGCTCGTGGCCGCCTGGAAGGCACGCGTGGCGAAGAACCCGGAGGGCATCGCGCTCCGCTTCTTCGACGGCGTTCTGTCCGCGCGGGAGGTGGACGCGGCGTCGGACGCCCTGGCCGCCGCGTTCGAGGCCCGCGGAACCGGCCGGGGTGATCGCGTCGGGGTGTACCTGCAGAACGTTCCGCAGTACGCGCTGGTGCTGCTGGCCGTGTGGAAGCTGGGGGCCACGGCCCTGGGACTCAACCCGATGTACCGGGGCCGGGAACTCCGCCGGATCATCGAGGACTCCGGGGCGGTCGGCGTCGTCTGCGCGGACGAGGACGTCCACGAGACGCTCGGCACGCTGGCGGGGAGTTCGGTGCGGTGGCTGATCAGCACGTCGGCCCTGGACTACCAGCACCGCGACGATCCGCGGGCTTTCGGATCGACGCGGCGCCACGCACCGGCTCCGGGCGGCGACCTGGTGGCGCTGATCGGCGAGTTCGAGGGCCTCGGTCCCTCCGCCAGGGAACTGACTCGTGACGATGTCGCGTTCCTGACGTACACCTCGGGGACGACGGGGCCGCCGAAGGGTGCCATGAACACCCACGGCAACGTCCTGAGCGTGGTGGCGACCTGCGTGTCGTGGATGGGGGTGGACGACGGGGACGTCGTCTTCGCCATGGCCCCGCTGTTCCACATAACCGGTGCCGTGGTCAACGCGACGATCTCCCTGCTCACCGACACCACGCTCGTCCTGGCCGGCCGGTTCCACCCCGAGGTCGCCCTGGAAACCTTCGCCGAGCACGGGGTGACCTACACGATCGGCTCCATCACCGCGTACAACGCGATCTTCCAGCTGCCGCAGGCCGGACCTGAGCACTTCGCGACGGCGAAGGCCCTGTACTCCGGGGGCGCGCCGATCCCGCCGGCGACCGTCGAGCGGTTCCGGGAACGGTTCGGCGTCTACCTCCACAACGGCTACGGGATGACCGAGACGACGTCCGCCGTCATCGCCGTGCCGCCGGGTGAGCGGGCACCGGTGCATCTGCCGAGCGGGACGCTGTCCGTCGGCAAGCCGCTGCCGCATCTCACCGCCCGCGTCGTGGGACTGCACGGCGACCCGGTGCCCCCCGGTGAGCAGGGTGAGCTGGAGTTGAGCGGGCCGCAGGTGGTGCCCGGGTACTGGGGCAAGCCCGAGGCCACCCGCCGGACGATGCCGGAGGGCCGGCTGCGTACCGGTGACGTCGCGGTGATCGACGAGGAGGGCTGGGTCTACCTGGTGGACCGGCTCAAGGACCAGATCAACGTGTCCGGTTACAAGGTCTGGCCGCGCGAGGTCGAGGACGCGCTGTACGAGCATCCGTCGGTCCTGGAGGCCGCGGTCGTCGGGCAGCCGGACGCGTACCGCGGCGAGACCGTCGTCGCCTACGTCTCGCTCAAGGCGGGTCTGAACGCCACGGCGGAAGAACTGATCGCCTTCTCCCGCGACCGGCTGGCCGCCTACAAGTGCCCCCGCACGATCCATTTCCTGTCCGACCTGCCCAAGACCCAGAGCGGCAAGATCCGGCGGGCCGAACTCCGCGGCATCGACGGCCCGGGGTCGGACCCGCCCTCGAAGGACTGATCCATGAGCGAGAACCCCACCGCCCAAGGCCGCTTCTCGGGCCGCACCGCCGTCGTGACCGGAGCGAGCCGGGGCATCGGTCTCGCCGTCGCGGAACGGCTCGTCGCCGAGGGTGCGCGCGTATGCCTCACGGCCCGCAAGGCCGGACCGCTCGAAGAGGCCGCCGCCGCGCTTCCCCCGGGACGCGTCATCACCGTCGCCGGCAAGGCGGACGACCCCGAGCACCGCCGCGAGGTCTTCGACACCGTCGCGCGGGAGTTCGGCGGGCTGGACGTCCTGGTGAACAACGCGGGCATCAACCCGGCCTACGGCCCCGTCGTCGGCCTGGACCTCGACGTCGCCCGCAAGGTGCTGGAGGTCAACGTCCTCGCCCCCCTCGCCTGGGTACAGGACGCCGTGGCCCACCCGAAGCTCGGTTTCACCGAACGCCGCGGCACCGTCGTGAACCTCTCCTCCGTCATCGGCGACACCCCGTCACCCGGCATCGGCTTCTACGGAGTCAGCAAGGCCGCCGTCTCCCACCTGACCAGGACCCTGGCCGTCGAGCTCGGCCCGGAGATCCGCGTCAACGCCGTGGCCCCCGCCGTCGTCAAGACGCGGTTCGCCGAAGCCCTGTACGAGGGCAGGGAAGCCGAGGTGGCCGCCGAATACCCCCTGCGGCGCCTGGGCGTGCCCTCCGACATCGCCTCCGCCGTGGCGTACCTGGCCTCGGAGGACGCCTCCTGGGTCACCGGCCACGTCCTCACCGTCGACGGCGGCCTCACGGTCGCCGGCGGCACCGCGTAACGACCTCGCCCCTCCCACAAAGGACTGCCATGACCACCCCTGACCTTCCGCCGGAGTTCGCGGAGCTGCGTGAGCGCACGCGCCGGTTCATCCGTGAGGTCGTCGTCGACGCGGAACCCGTACCGGGCGGACGTCTCGACCAGGCCACGCGCGACCGGCTGCAGACCGCGGCGAAGGAGGCCGGCGTCTTCGCGCCGCTCGTTCCGAAGGAGTACGGCGGGCAGGGCCTGCCCATCGAACACTGGTCGCCGATCCTGCAGGAGGCCGGGTACTCGCCGATCGGCCCCAGCGTGCTCAACTGCATGGCCCCCGACGAGGGCAACATGCACATGCTGAACCTCATCGCCACCGAGGAGCAGAAGAAGCACTACCTCGCGCCTCTGGCGGCCGGCGACGTCCGGTCGTGCTTCGGCATGACCGAGCCCCACCCCGGAGCGGGATCCGACCCGGCGGCGCTGCGGACCACCGCCGTACGCGCCGACGGCGGCTGGATCATCGACGGCCACAAGCGGTTCACCAGCGGAGCCGTCGGTGCCGCGTTCTGCATCGTCATGGCGCGCACCCCGGCCGTCGACGGTGCTCCCGAGGGGGCCACCATGTTCCTCGTCGACCTGACGAACCCCGGGATCCGGATCGGCGAGGCGATCCACACCGTCGACCGCACCATCGACGGCGGCCACCCGCACCTGTACCTGGAGAACTGCTTCGTCCCCGACGACGCGGTCCTCGGCGAGGTCGGACTCGGCTTCCGGTACGCGCAGGTACGGCTCGGCCCCGCGCGGCTCACGCACTGCATGCGGTGGCTGGGACTGGCACGCCGGGCGCACGACATCGCCCTCGACCGGGCCGCGAAGAGGGAGCTGTTCGGCGGTCCGATCGACTCGCTCGGCCTGGCCCAGCACCTGATCGCCGAGTCCGTCATCGACATCGAGACCTCCGACGCGATCATCACCAAGACCGCGGCGCTGCTGCACAGCGCCCCGAAGGCGGGCTCGGCGATGTCCTCGGTCGCGAAGGTCCACTGCTCGGAGGCGATCTACCGGGTGATCGACCGTGCCGTTCAGATCTGCGGCGGCGACGGCGTCTCCGACGGCCTCCCGCTGGCGCAGTACCTGAACGAGGTGCGCCCGTTCCGTATCTACGACGGCTCGAACGAGACCCACCGGTGGGCCATCGCCCGGCGGGCGTCGGCCGGCCGGCGCGCCGCCGTCCAGGCCGGTGAGCGATACCGGGGCGACGCCGTCGTCGGCAGGGACGGAGGCGCGTGATGCACACCGTCCCCGACGGCGTGGAAGTCGTCGCGAGCCGCGAGCGGGCCCGTCACCTCGACAGCCCTCCGCTCCTGGTCCTCGACGCGGTCACCGGCTTCCTCGACACACACGGCATCGGTAGCGGACCGATCGCGTGGCAACGCATCGGCGACGGCCACTCCAACGTCACCTACCTGATCGAACGCGGCAGCGAGTCCGTCGTCCTGCGCCGCGGCCCGCGCCCGCCGCTGCCGAAGTCGACGCACGACATGGTGCGCGAGGCCCGCATCCAGAAGATCCTCCACGGGCACGGGGTACCGGTGCCGGAGATCGTCGCCGTCTGCGAGGACGAGGACGTCCTGGGCGTGCCGTTCTACCTCATGTCCCGGCTCGACGGCACGGTCGTCACCGACACGATCCCGCCCCACCTCTCCCCCGCCGAACAGCGCCGGCTGACCAGCGAGGCGGTCGTCGACACCCTCGTCGCTCTGCACGGCATCGACGTGACCCGGGGGGAACTCGCCTCCCTGGGCCGACCCGAGGGGTATCTGCGGCGCCAGGTCGAGCGGTTCCGCGGCCTCTGGGAGGTCAACACCACCCGCAGCCTGCCCGCGGTGGAGCGCATCGCTGACTGGCTCGCCCAGAACCTGCCGACGAGCCAGTCGGCGTCGGTGGTGCACGGCGACTACCGCATGGGCAACCTCATGTTCGCCCCGCAGGCCCCGGCCGAGGTCCTCGCGATCCTCGACTGGGAGATGGCCACGCTCGGCGACCCGCTCGCGGACCTGGGGTACCTCACCGCCACCTGGTCCGAGGCCGGCAGCCCTGCCACCCCGCTCGAACTCACCAAGGTGACCCGTTCACCCGGCTACCTCACCCAGCGCCAACTGGCAGAGCGCTACCAGCGCCGCACAGACCTCGATCTCACCCCGCTCCCCTGGTACCAGGCCCTCGCCCTCTGGAAGGCGGCGATCTTCTGCGAGGCCATCCACACCCGCTGGCAGCGGGGCGAGCGTCCTCATGACACGGTCTTCGGACCGTCGCTCGAAACAGGCGTCCCCCGGCTCCTGGAGCGGGCCGGGCACTACGCCGGCCTGACCGCGACCAGCCACCGCTGACGCCCGACGCCCGACGCCCGCGGTGCGAGTCGCTTCACCTGCCTCACCGCGGCCGGGCCGTCCTGCTCTGACGTCATGACGAGGCCGCCGTTCGCCGTAGAGCCGGCGCGACCTCCTCCGCGGACGCCGCGCCACCCTCGGGCCCCCCGCGGCCGCAGGCATGGAGTCCCGACCAGTACGGAGCACGGCTGCCCGACTCCCTCGCCCGTTCTCAACGGTTGCGACCGTCCCCGCGCCCCCTCGCGCAGAGTCCGTCTTCCTTGTTCTTCCCGAGAGAGGTCCCGTGCCCTCCGATTCCTCCCAGCATTCCCCCCGTGACACACGAATGCTGGTCACTGTCAACGCGCTGCCGCTCGCCGTCGGTGTCCTGCTCTCCTGCTCCACACCCCTCGGAGAGATCTCCGTATACGGACGTCTCACCCTCGGCATCGCGTGGGCACTCACCCAACTGATCGTCCTCGTCGGCGGGACCTGGTGGTACGAGAGCCGGGCCGCGTCCTCCTTCCAGCCGGCCTCGGCGACGACTGCCGCCTCCCGTTCGGCCGGGGGCGAGTGGTGACGACGCACCTCCTGAGCGTCGGTTCGCCCGATCTCATCGGCACGGCCGCGAGGGGCGCGGTCATCAGCGCCTTCCTCGTCTTCATCGGCCTCTGCCTCCTGTGGGTCTTCACGCTCGCCACGCAGGACGACGACCCGGAACGCCTCTACGTCGCCGGCCGATCCCTCCCGCCCGTCTTCAACGGCGTCGCGATGGCGGGAGAACAGATCACGGTCATCATCCTGGTCTCGCTGCCGGGAGCGATCGCCCTCTTCGGCTACGACGGAGTCTCGACCGCCGTCGACAGCGCCCTCGCACTCGGCGTCTTCCTGCTCCTCGCCTCCAGGATTCGCGCGACCCGCCGCTACACCCTGGGCGAGCTGTTCTCCCTGCGCGCCGAGGGGCCGGGAGTACGGATCGCCGGCGCCGTGGTGACACTGTGCATCGCCGTGCCTCTGCTCATGGTGCAACTGCGTGCCGGCGGCATCACCGCCGCCCTTCTGATCGGCATGCCGAGCGAGCGGGCCCAGGTGGTGTGCACGGTGCTGATGGGATTCCTGGTCACGTGCTTCGCAGGGGTGGCCGATCTGCGCGGCACCAGTTTCGTGCAGGTCGCCAAAGTGCCCGTGGCCCTGGTGACGCTCGCCGCGGTGACCCTGCTGGCGCTCCGCTTTTTCGACTGGAGTCCCGGATCCCTGCTGTCGGCCGCCATGGACAAGAGCGTGTCACCGGGCGAATACCTCAGCCCCGGACTGTGGGAGCACACCGCCGGAGGCGGACCGCTCGGCACGCTCAGTGACCACATCGTCGTCATCCTCGGAACCGCGATGATGCCCCACCTGCTCCTGCGCGTCAGTGCCAGCCGGGACGTGCCCGCCGCCCGGCGCTCACTGAGCGTCGCCGTCGGGCTGACCGGCCTCTTCTACCTGCTGCTGATCACGACCGGCTTCGCCGCGGCCGCGGTGGTGGGCAGCGGACGGATCGGAGCGGTCGACGTGAAGGGGCAGGGAGCCCCGATCCTCCTGGCGTCGGAGGTCCTCCCCCACCACTCCACCGGCAGGGTCGTGCTCATCACCCTCGTGGCCTGTGTCGCCTTCCTCGCCGTGCTCACGGCCGTGGCGAGCGTGACCTTCGCCGCCGCCGTCTCCGTGACCCGCGACCTGATCGGGCGGAAGGGCCGTACCCGGATCGGGATCGGAGAGCCGGCAGTCCTGCGGCTGTCCGTTGTCGCACTCTGCGCCGTGAGCCTTCTGCTCACCACCGCCGTACACCGCTATCCCATCGAGTTCCTCCTCGCCTTCTCGCTGAGCCTCGCGGCCACATGCGTGTTCCCCGCGGTTGTCTACTCCTTCCTCTGGACCGGCTTCAACCGCCACGGGCTGCTGTGGCTCGTCTACGGAGGTCTGTCCCTGTGCACCCTTCTGACCCTCGCATCCCCCGCTGTGTCCGGGACGAAATACGCGCTGCTGCCGGAGCAGGACTTCAACCTGTTCCCGCTCCACACCCCCGGACTGATCTCCGTACCGGCGGCCTTCCTCCTCGGATGGCTCGGCAGCACGCGTCCCTGGGAGCGGACCACACACCGCCGGCACACGGCGTCGGGACCCGCTTCTGCCCGTAGCGTCCCCGCAGCTCGCATCGACTCCGGCAAGGACGCCGTGAGCGGATAGCTCCGCCGTGCCCGCGACCGGACTGTGCATCGTGCACCGGGCCCGGGCGAAGCTGGTGCCCGCTGTCGTTCTCGCCTGCGGTACTGGCTGGCGACAGTGAGACGGCCACCACAGGAACAACGCGGAAACGCCATGACCACCGAACCCACCTGACCGTCGCGAGGACGCCGCGCGGGAGGCCCCGGAAGACGGAGCGCCCGCGGCTGATCGAACGGTCGATCAACCGCGCTTCAGATCGAGGAAGAGGACGCACATGACGACACAGAAGAAGGCCCAGGCACTGACGTCCGTGGCGAACGACACGCCGGCGGAGGAGATCCTCGAGATCGTGACCCGTGACGGGGGCGTCATCATCAAGGGCTTCCTGACGCAGGAGCAGATCGTCCGTTTCAACGCCGAGATCGAGCAGCCGCTGCGGGCGCTCGCCCCGGGGTCCCTCCACGAGGACGAAATCGTGGCCGCGTTCCACGGCAGCAACACCAAGCGCCTCACGAACCTGGTGACGCACAGCGCCACGTTCCGCAGCGAGGTCATCGACCACCCCCTGGTCCACGGGATCAGCGACCTGGTCTTCCTCCAGGAGTCGGGCACGTACTGGATGACCACCGCCCAGGTGATCGAGATCGGCCCCGGCAACAAGGCGCAGATGCTCCACCGTGACCTGGAGAACTGGTTCCCGTTCATCGGCATGGGGCCCAGCGGGCCGGAAGTCACCATCAACTTCCTGGTCGCCCTGACCGACTTCACGGAGGAGAACGGCGCCACCCGCGTCATCCCCGGAAGCAACCACTGGAGCGACTTCGAGGACCGCGGGACCCCCGAGCAGACGATCCCCGCCGTCATGAACGCCGGGGACGTCCTTCTCATCAGCGGCAAGACCGCGCACGGCGGCGGGGCGAACAGGACCGGCGACGAGTACCGGCGGGGCCTCGCCTTCACGTTCAACGCGGGCTTCCTCACCGGCGAGGAGGCGTACCCGTTCCTCGTCGACAGGGAGCTCGCCAAGACGCTCTCGCCGCGTGTCCAGCGCATGCTCGGCTTCCGCTCCCAGTACCCCACGGGCTCTCCCGGCCTGTGGCAGGTCGACTACGCCGACCTGGGCGACCACCTCGGCCTCTGAGAGCCGGGCCGACCAGAGGCTGCCGCAACTGTCCGAGGAGCGCACACCATGGCTTTCCCGTACATTCGCACTATGGGAACCGAGGTCGATGCGTTCCTTGGTCAGCTGGCCCGCCACCTCAGACCCGAGGTGAAGAAGCTGGCCAGCCTGCTGCTCCAGCGCCTGAACGGCGAGTTCCCCGAGCTGTGGGAGAACGCGGACTTCGAGGCCCTGACCCTGGAGGAGACGGCCCAGCACGTCACCGCCCTGCTGGATCTCCTGGAGGCCCGCCCCGGTGCGAGCGCGCCGGAGGCTCCTCCGGCCGCCTTGGACATCGCCCGCCTCTACGCCCGGCGGGGCATCCCGGTGAGCCGGCTCCTCCGTGCCTACCGGCTCGGCCATCTCAGCCTGCTCGAACAGCTGCAGGCCGAAGCTCCCCGCCTCACCGGCGACTGGCACATGATCAACCTCGCCACGGTGAGGCTGGTCGCGATCGGTTTCGACTACGTGGACCGTTCCTCGGAAGAGGTCGTCGCCGCCTACCAGGAGGAACGCGACCGTCTGCTGCAGCGTCGGCTCGCCCTCACCGACAGGGCGAGCAAGCGGATCGGGACCACGCTCGACATCTCCCGCACCGCGGAGGAGCTGACGGAGGTCTGCACCGAGGACTTCGCCGACCTCGTCACCGTCGACCTCTTCGACTCCGCACTCGACGAGACCGGCACCGGTCCGCCGGAGGCCCTGACGCAGCGCCGCGTCGCCCAGCGCTCCGTCCTCGCCGACTGTCCGGAGTCCCTGCTCCGCGTCGGTGGGACCCACACCTACCCCGACGACTCTGAACCGGTTCGCGCACTGACCACCGGACGGTCCGTCCTGCACCACATCGCGGGGACCGAGATGCCCACGTGGGTGGCGCCGTCGGAGTCCCACGGCCGAGTGCTGCGCGACCTCGGTCTCCACTCCGTTCTGCTCGTGCCCTTGCATGCCCGTGGGGAGACCCTTGGGCTGGTGCAGTTCGTACGCCATCGCACCTCGGTCCGGTTCGACGACGACGATCTCCTGTTGGCGCAGGAGATCGTCTCCAGGGCGGCGGTGTCCATCGACAACGCCCGCCGGTACACCCATGAGCGTTCCACCGCGCTCACCCTCCAGCGAACCCTGCTGCCGCGGAACACGGTGAAACACTCGGCCGTGGAAACGGCGTCGCGTTACCTGCCCGCCGGGTCCAGCGCCGGTGTGGGCGGTGACTGGTACGACGTCATTCCCTTGTCCGGGGCCCGTGTCGCACTGGTCGTCGGCGACGTGGTCGGTCATGGCCTGCGCGCCGCCGCCACCATGGGCCGACTCCGCACGGCCGTCCGCGCCTTCGCCGACATCGATCTCATGCCCGATGAACTCCTCACGCATCTGGACGACGTGGTCATCCGTATGCAGCGCGAGGAGTCGCTGAACGCGGGCGAGACCAGCGCCACCTGCCTGTACGCGATCTACGACCCCGTCTCCCGCCGGTGCTCCCTGGCCAGTGCCGGGCACGTCCCGCCGACCGTGGTGACCCCCGCAGCCACCGGCGGGGCCACCCGGACCGTCGACGTGGTCGAATTGCCCGAGGTGCCGATCGGACCGCCCCTCGGCCTGGGAGGGCTCCCTTTCGAGACCACGGAGTTCGAGCTGCCGGAGGACAGCCTCCTGGTCCTGCACACCGATGGTCTGATCGCCGGCCGCACGCGTGACGTGGACCTCGGACTCGCCACGCTGCACGACGTCCTCACCTCGACACCGGACTCGCTGGAGGAGACCTGCGACCAGCTCCTGGCCGCATTGTTGCCCAGCCGCCCCGCCGATGACGTCGCTCTGCTCGTCGCCCGGACCCGTGCCCTCGACCCGAACCACGTCGCCACGATGGACCTTCCGTCCGATCCGGCAGCCGTGTCCGGGGCCCGCCGCTTCGCCTCCGACGTCCTGGCGGCCTGGGAGCTGGAAGATCTTTCCTTCACCACGGAGCTGGTCGTCAGCGAACTGGTGACGAACGCGATCCGCTACGGCAAGAGCCCCATCCAGCTGCGACTGATCCTCCAGTCGACCCTCACCTGCGAGGTCTCCGACGCCAGCAGCACCGCGCCGCATCTGCGCCGCGCCCGCATCTTCGACGAAGGCGGCCGCGGCCTGCTCCTCGTGGCCCAGTGCGCGGAGCGCTGGGGGACGCGGCACGGTCGCGAGGGAAAGGTCATCTGGGCCGAGCAGGCTCTCCCCGCAGACAGCGCGTCGACCGCCGAAGTGACGTAACGCCTGCTCCGGGCCGACTTAATCGATCGACTAAGTCGATATAGTGGGCATATGGCTCATGTTTCCGCGGCGGAGCGCCGCCCTCAGTTGATCAAGGCGGCCATCGACCTCATGACCCGTGAGGGCGTCGCCGCGGGGAGTACCCGCGCCATCGCCGCGGAGCTCGGTGTCGCGCAGGCCACCGTCCACTACACCTTCGGGACGAAGGAGGACCTGTACCGCGCGGTCATGGACCAGATCACCGACGAGCTGGTCGCGCAGGTGCAGCGGGCGGCGCCGGAGGACGCGGGCTTCGAGGAGACCTTCAGCGCCCTGGCGGGCGCCCTGTGGGGCACCGTGCGCGAGCCGACGTCGCACCACCAGCTGCTCAGCGAGCTGACCATGTTCGCCCTGCGGGTGCCCGGTCTCAACGAGGCCCGGCAGAGCCACTACCGGCGGGTCATAGAGGTGACCGCGCAGGTGATCACGGAGACGGCGGAGAGGACGGGGCAGGAACTGGCCGAGTCCCCGGAGACGGTGGCCCGGTTCTTCCTCTCCGGCTTCGACGGACTCACCATGCAGGTCCTCCTGTGTCTGCCGGACGAGGCCACCGAACGGACGGGCCTCAGGGCGCTCGTGGCCGCGACCGTGGCGCTGGCCAAGGGGGACCTCGACCTGCCTGACGTACCGATGTCCCCTGCCGTACCGATGGCCTGACACGACGCGAAAAAACGGTGGTGGGCGCACCCGGAAGGTGTGCCCACCACCGTTTCTGCGTGAGGGTCAGCCGGCCCAGACGTCCTCGACGTAGCGTCCGGATCCTACGAGCGCGGCGAGCCACGCCTCGGCCCGCTCGTCACTCTCACCGGTCCGCTCGCGGTAGATCGCCATGAACGCTTCCCGTACGGCGGGTGCCATGCGGCGGCCGTCGCCGCAGATGTAGACGCGTCCGCCGGCCTCCAGGACCGACCACACCTCCTCGCTCTCGCGGGCGATGCGCTCCTGGACGAAGCGGGCGCCGTTCTCGGGCGCGTGCATGAAGGTGGGGCGCATGCTGACGGCGCCGGCCGCCTCGGCCGCCTCGAACTCCTCCCGGTGCAGGAAGTCCACGTCCGGGTGGTCGCAGCCGAAGTAGCAGAGCAGGGTGCCGGTCGAGCCCGTGTGGTGGCGGTCCAGGACCGCGCCGCGGAAAGGCGCGAGGCCGGTGCCCGCACTGACCAGGATCACCGGTACGGAGGTGTCCTCGGGGAGGCGGAAGGACTCGCTGCACGGCAGGACCCGGGCCTGGATCACGTCGCCCGCGTTCACGGTCTGCAGGAAGTGCGAGGCGATGCCCCGGAAGGCGCCCTCGCCCGACCGGTGGGGCGCTGCGAGCAGCGACACCATCAGATCGGCTTCGCCGGGCCGGGCCGCGGCGGACGACGAGATCGAGTAGTGCCGGGGACGCAGTACCGGCAGCAGCTCCAGGAAGCGCTCGAAGGGCAGCTCGCACGCGCGGTAGCGCTCCAGGAGGTCCAGGACACTGAGCCCCGCGACGGTCACCTGCTCCCGGAAGGTCTCGGGATCGGCGGTGGCGAGCGCGGTGAGCGGCTGCTTCTCGGGCGGGCATTCGGTGTGCTCGGCGAGCACGGCGACCTGCTCCCGGGTGGCCGCGTCCTGGAGCTCGACGAAGTCGGTGAGCAGGCGGCGAAGGGTCAGCGGCCGGTCCACGGGCAGGGCACCCCGGCTCCGGCGGCGGGCGCGCAGCCGGACGGTGCGGTCCAGGTCGAGGCCGAAGCGGTCGGCGACGCGCTGGACGAGGGCCTCGGGGTTGCTGGGCAGGACGGCCAGGTGGTCAGCGGTCCGATAGGTGACGTCCTCGGGCAGCCGGAGCCGCAGGAACCGCTTGGAGCGGCCCAGTTCGTGGTCGGTGTCGACGAGTTCGTACGCTTCGAGGACCTCCATCGGCTGGACGCCGTGGCGCTCGGCGAGACCGCCGAGGACCGACTCCGAGGTGTCCTCAAGCTCGTACAGCCCTTCCCCTTCCGCCTCCGGTGCGGGGCCGGCCGCTTCGCCGGCGACCGCCTCGCCGTACTCGTCCAGGAGTGCCTTCCACAGGTCTTCCGTCCACTGGTCGACCACTCCGCCGAAGTCACCGGAGGCGTCGGCGCTGCCGCGCTCCAGGAGCGGGACGGCGCCGGCGGCGGTCAGACGCTCGTCGATCAGGGTGGGGATCCGCTGGTAGGTGGCGGCCCAGTTGCGGTCGCCGACACCGAGGACGGCGTACCGCAGCCCGGTGAGCGAGCCGGGGGCGAGGTTCTCCAGGGAGGCGACGAACTCGGCGGCGTCGTCCGTCGGCCGGCCGTTGTAGGAGGCGGCGACGATGACGACGGGGCCCTTGGAGCCGGCCAGCCTCTCCGTGTACGCGTCGAGGGGGGAGACGGCCGAGGCGAAGCCGTGGTCCTCGCCGTCCGTGCCGAGGTCGCGGGCGATGCCGGCGCAGGTGCCGAGGTTGGAACCGTGGAGCAGCGTCAGCGCGGTGCCGCTCGCCCGGCGCGTCACGGCCGCGGTCCGGCTCGCGGCGGGGTCCGCCGCCGCTGCGGCGGGCAGGCGCCGCTCGTCGCTGGTGCGGCGGGCGAGCCTCAGGCTGAACCCGTCGGGCTTGATCGTCAGCGTCGACTTGATCTTCATCTGGTAGTCGGTGTGGTCGATCAGGCGGTAGCGGTGTACCAGAAGGCCCAGCAGCAGGGTGGCCTCGTGCAGCGCGAACTGGCGCCCGATGCAGGCCCGCTCTCCGCTGCCGAACGGCTTGAAGGCGTGGACCGAACGGGCCGCCTCCCGCTCGGGAGTGAAGCGCTCGGGATCGAACAGCTCGACGTTCTCTCCCCAGGCCGCGTCGCGGTGCAGGGCCGAGGCGATCACCATCAGCGACTCGCCCTTGCGTACGGGGTACTTGCCGCCTATGACGGTGTCCTCGATCGGCTCGACGGCGTACGCGGGCGCCGTCGGCCACAGCCGCAGGCTCTCGTTGAGCACCTGGCGGATGTAGGTGAGCTTGCCGATGTCGCCGTACCGGGGATCCGGGGATTCGGTGTCGCCCCACAGGGCGTCCACCTCGGCCTGGGCCCGGGCGAGCACCTCCGGATGCTTGGTCAGGTAGTACAGGGCGAAGGAGAGCGCACTGCTCGTGGTCTCGTGGCCGGCGATCAGGAAGGTGATCACCTGGTGCCGGATGTTGACGTCGTCCAGGAGCTCGCCGGTGACGGGGTCCTTCGTGTGCAGCATCAGCCCCATAAGATCGTCCGTGCTGGTGTCGCCGGAGGCACGGCGCTCCCTGATCACGTCGTCGACGAGCTCCGTCATCAGGTCGATGTCCGCGCGGAACTGCTCGACCTTCTTCCTCTTGAACAGTTCGGAGCCCGGGATGGACTCGCCCTTCTCCTGGGCGAAGACGAGAGCCCGGGCCATCGCCTCGACGAACGGGTGCAGGTCGTCGCGGCGGAAGGACTCGAAGTCGTAGCCGAAGCCGCACAGGCCGATCGTGTCGAAGGTCAGCCGCGTCATCTCGTCGGGCACGTCCACCGACTGCACCCCGGCCAGCCGGTCCCACTTGCCGATCAGCGACCGGGCGACCTGAAGCATGGGGGCGTGGTAGCTGCGCATCGAGCCGAGTGAGAACGCGGGCATCAGGATGTCGTGGGCCTTGCGCCAGTTCGGCTCGTGGTTGTAGGCGGTGAACAGACCGTCGCCGGCCAGAGCCCGGACCTCGACCAGGTCGGCGTGCACGTGCTTGCGGAAGCGGGTCTCGTCCGACAGCTCGGTCACGAGGTCCAGACCGCCGACCATGACGGTGTCCCTCCCGAAGAGCCGCAGCCGGTACACGGGCCCGAATTCCCTGAACTCCTTCAGCAGGTAGGCCAGGAAGTCCGCGCCCGCCGGAACGTTGAACGCGTGGCCTACGAGGGGCAGCGGGGGGCGCTCGGGGATCGCCCGCGCCGCGCCTACGGACACCTGAGTCATGAGCGTGCCTTTCGTTGCACTCCAGCAGTCACCAACCAACATACATACGACTTTGTCGAGTGAACATGTCGTATGACTGTATTGAATGACACAGTCACAGGGCGGAACTCGGAGCGCCCCGCGAACGTCCGGCGGGAGCGGCTTGACAGGCGACCTCGTCAATAGACACGGTTGAACGACACGGTCAGTCGACCATGTCGAGCGCCTGAGCTACGCACGCGCTTCTTCCACCGAGCACATCGAGGTCTCCGCATGAACACCATGCTGGCCGGGCGGCTGCGCCTGGACACCCGTACCTTCGCCGTCGAAGAGGTCCCGATCCCGGTCCCCGGCCCGGGCGAGGTCCTCGTGGAGGTGCGGGCCGCCGGCGTCTGCCTGTCCGACATCCATCTGATCGACGGCAGCCTGAGCCCCTTCTTCCCCACCGACGCCGTCACGAAGGCGGGCGCCGTCACCCTCGGCCACGAGGTCGCCGGAGTCGTCCACACCCTCGGCCCGGACGTGAAGGGCGACTGGACGCCCGGACAGCGCGTGGTCCTCCAGGCCGGCGAGGCCTGCGGCGACTGCGGCGGCTGCCTGCGCCGCATGCTGTGCCACCGCCCCCTCACCCGCGGCCTGGACTACGACGGCGGCTGGGCGCAGTACACGATCGCCCGCGAGGGCACTCTGCTCCCCATCCCGGACGACCTGCCCTTCGACCAGGCCGCGATCATCCCCGACGCGGTCTCCACCCCGTACGCCGCGATCGTGGGCACCGGCGCGGTCCGCCCCGCCCAGTCGGTCGGCATCTGGGGCGCGGGCGGCCTCGGCGCCCACGCCGTGCGGCTTGCCCGGATGGTCGGCGCGGCCCCGATCATCGCGATCGACCCGCTGCCCTCGGCCCGCGAGCGGGCCCTCCTCTTCGGCGCGGACGTCGCCCTCGACCCCCTCGCCCCGGACTTCGCGGAGGCGGTGCGGGAGGCGACGGCCGGGCGCGGCCTCGACGTCGCGTTCGACTTCGCCGGCGTGGGCGCCGCCCGCGCCCAGGCCGCGTCGGTCCTCGGTCCCTTCGGTTCGCTCGTCCTCGCCGGACTCACCCCGGAGCCGGTCACGATCGCCGACAGCATCGGATTCTGCTTCAACGTCAACCAGGTCCGCGGCCACTACGGCTCCGAGCCGGAGCACGTGGAACAGCTCGTCGGCCTGGCCGCCGCCGGACGCCTCGACCTCGGCCCCTCCGTCAGCGCCCACGTCCCCCTGGCCGAAGCCGCGGACGCCGTCGCCCGGCTGGAGAAGAAGATCGGAGACCCGATCCGCCTCGTGCTCACCCCCTGAGCACGAAGGGCGGTGGCCGGGTCAGACCGCACGACGCGGACGCTCCGGCCACCGCCCCCACACCATCGAGGTCGAGAGCGTCCGGTCAGGCTCCCTGCCCGCCGTCCAGTGCCGCGACCATGCCGCCCACGATCACCGTGTTGCAGACGAACGCGATGGGCGCGCTGGCCGCTACCGTCCGGCGCATCTCCGCGACATCACCGTGACGTCCGTCGTACCGAACGTCGTCATGACCGACAGGGCGAAGTACACGTAGTCGACCCAGGCCGCCGCCTCACCACCCGGTGCTGGACCAGGCAACGGCCTTCGGCTGCCAACCCGCGAGACTACGGTGCGCGACGGGAGCAGCACCCGAAACCCGCCCTCTGACCAGCCACGATCCACCCCCACCACCACCTGCCGCTGGGGAGAACCTGGGGAGAATGAAGGCCCCTTGGGGAGCGGCTGGGGGGGAATCGACCGCGTAAAGGCGCGTCACTGTGAAGCTCCAGAAAGGAGCAAAGCCGCAGGTCAGGCCAGCCAACGGAGTCATCTGCGCAGGTCAGCGCAATAAGGGCGAGGACTTCAAGAAGATCTCCTCGTGGGCGGCCATCCTCTTTGCACCCACACTCGTGGGAACCATCTACGGCATGAACTTCGACAACATGCCGGAGCTGCACTGGGCGGGCGGAAATCCCTTCGCGATCCTGCTGATGGCCGTGGTCTGTGTGAGCCTGTACGTCATCTTCAAGAAGCGCGACTGGCTCTAGCCGGCACATCACTACGGTTCATCCACTTAGTCAGCGCGAACGTCGAGAGCAGACCGCTGGGTCTCCTGGGGAGAATCCGGGGAGAATGCGCCAGGCAATCCGGCAGGGCACTCCCCCGCACCCTGGCGCCGACCCTCTGGTGCCACCCGACCCCCTCGACAGCGCGCGCCTGCGGAGGGTAACGAGTCGACGATCAGGCAACGATCGGCCGTGATGCCAGGAGCGGCACGTCCGCCGCACGTATCGCGTCGCCCTCTCGAAACCGCGCACGCAACCCGTCACCCACTGACCAGACACCGGGCGCGAGGTGCGGGCGGTACCGCTGTCGGAGGCGGGGGCTAGGGTCGGCGGCGTGCGACGACCTGCAGAGGGAGACCCCATGCCGTCAGGGCACATACAGCAGGGCACCGAGGAGGCTCGGCCGACAGGACCGCGGCCGCTGGCGCCGATCCCCTTCGACGTCGAGTCGGTCTTTCCGGAGCTGGCCGGTACGGCCCGCGAGGTCACCCTCCTCTACGCCCGGGCCGGACACCCGCGCCCCGGCGACAGCTCCATCGGCGGGCCCCTGCTGTGGCCGGCCAGCGAGCCCTGGCCGATGTGCACCGAACCGGACCACTACAAGCCACTCGCCGCGCCCGTCGGACAAGAGCCGGTCGCGATGATCCCGGTGGTCCAGCTGTACGCACGGGACGTGCCCGGCCTCGTCTTCCCCACCGGCACCGACCTGTTGCAGATCCTGTGGTGCCCGCTCGTCCACGAGGACGACCAGTACGCGGCCAACCCCCAGCTCCACTGGCGCAACACGGCACTGACGGCCACCGACGCCACGGACGAGCAACCGCCCCGCCCGCACACCGCTGAGGAGGACTACCTGCCCCGCCCGTGCACGGTGTCCCCCACAGCAGCCGTGGAATACCCGAACTGGGACCTGCCGGACGGACTCAAGGAGCAGCTCGGTGAGCGCTTCGAGGCCCTGCAAGAGGAACGCGGCTTCGACTACTTCGAGGTGGCCACCACCCAGCAGAGCAAGGTCGGCGGCTATCCGAGCTGGACCCAGCGGCCGAACTGGCCTGACTGTGCGGGCTGCGGCACGCGCATGGAGCACCTGCTCAGCGTCACCGCGACCGAGGCGGGCGTGGGCCGTTGGCTCCCGTTGGACGAGCGGAACCCCAGCCAGGACCATGCCGCGACCCCGTCCTGGCGAGCCGAGGTGGACCCCGTAGTCCTCGACACATTCGGGCACGACATGGTCCTGGGCGACCTCGGCGGCATGTACTTCTTCGTCTGCCGCGCCTGCCCGGACACCCCGTACACCCACCGCTACGACTGCTGAACCCGGCCTGAACAGCCGAGGGTGGCACAGCATCTGCTGTGCCACCCGTTCGTCGCGACCAGATCTGTCCTGTCTCGCGGGACAACTACAGGCCAGCAGTTGTCCAACGACCTGGATCTTGCCTGCGGACCACCACTGTCCGACCCCCTGGCTAGCCTGTCCCCGTGACGCCCACCGATGACCGGCAGTTCCCCGACGCGCTCGCCACTGCGATGGCCGTTCGATTCGACTATGCCGAAGGGACAAAGGGGGTCGACTTCGAGCCCTTCCCGGCCTTCCTCTCCGCCGCTGAGACCACCGACTGGTTCCAGGCATGGACGGGGAACTGTGAAGTGGACGGCAGCGCCTTCCGCGTGTTCGGGCAGGACGGCACGGGCGGGTACGCCGCGTTCTGGCTGATCCGCCCGAGTCGGCCGCTGTCCGAGCAGCCCATAGTCTTCCTCGGGTCCGAGGGCGAGACCGGTGTCGTCGCCCGCGACCTGGGCGACTTCCTGTGGCTACTGGCCGACGGCTTCGGCCCCTGGGAAGCCGCCACCTCGTACGAGCCCGACTGGAAGGCATACCCCAACCCGGAGTTGGCAGCCATCGCCGAAGGATTCGCACCGCACCAGCGCCGGTCGGCGGCAGCCGTGATCGAGCTGGCGGCCCAGGAGTTCCCCGACTTCGATGACACCGTCATGGAGCTCTGCCGCTGAATCCAGCGCCGTCGTCGCAGACGTTCACTCAAGTCCCCCACCCGGCCTGCCGCATTCGAGCATCGCTATGGCCTCGGGCCATGAGCCATGGGGAAGGCGAGGGCAATCTGGTCCTGGAGGCCCGCGAAATGCTGGCCACCGGACGGGACGAGGAGGAGGTCTTCGCCGAACTGGCCGCGCGCACCAGCGACTGGGGCGCTTATGTCGGGCCCATCGGTCGTTTTCACGGAACGCCCCCGGCGGGGTTCAGCGGCACAAGGCCGTGTCCACGGCACGTTCGAGCTTCCTGCGGCCCGCCTTGTCGGTGAGCTGCATGGTGACCGCGACGTTGGTGGCACGGCCGTCGTCGGTGGCGCCGCCCCGGGTCTCGTATCCCGGGAAGCTGCCGCCGTGGCCCCAGGAGAGACCGCCGCACGGGAGTGGCCTGCTGACGAGTCCGAGTCCGTAGCGGGCGCCGGGGCCGAAGGTCGCTTCGGCGGGGACGGTGGAGCGCATCTGGGCGAGCTGGGCCGGGGGCAGGAGGTGGCCCGCCAGGAGTGCGGTGAAGAAGCGGTTGAGGTCGGAGTTGGTGGAGACCATCTGGCCTGCCGCCCAGCCCCAGGAAGGGTCGATCTCCGTGATGTCGCGCAGCGGTCCGTCCGCCGCGCTGCGGAGGTAGCCGTGGGGGTGGGGCTCCCGGATGCTCGCGTCACCGGGGGTGGGGAAGTAGGTGTGGCGCAGCCCGATGCGCTTGATGATGCGCCGGTCCACCTCCTCGGCCAGGGGGCGGCCGGTGACCTTCTGGACGATCAGGCCGGCCACGACGTAATTGGTGTTGCTGTACTTCCAACTCGTCCCGGGAGCGAAGTCGGCCGGGTGCTGGAGGGCTGTGTCGAGCAGTTCGCGGGGGGCGTAGTACCGCACGTCGTCCCCGAGGTAGTTGCTGTAGTCGGGGAGTCCGCTGGTGTGCTGGAGGAGATGGCGGACCGTGATGTTACGTCCGTCGATCCCCTCCCCTCGGACAAGGCCGGGCAGGTAGGTGTCCACCGTGGTGTCCAGGCCGACCTTCCCTTCGCCGACCAGCTGCAGGACCACCACCGCGGTGAACGCCTTGGTGTTGCTGCCGATCCGTACCTGGCCGTCCCTGGGCACCTTCGAGCCGGTGGTCAGGTCGCCGACTCCCGCGGTGTACGTGCGGGTGCGGCCGTCACGGCCCTGGACGCTCGCCAGCGCGGCAGGCATGCCGTCGTCACGCACCAGCCCGTTCAGGCTCCGCTGGACGGCATCCGGCCTTGCGGCAGCAACAGCAGCAGCGGAGACCGAGGGCGGGGCAAGGGCGCCCAATGACATGACGCCGATGACCACCGCCACCGCGGCGGGCAGGGCACGTCGCCGCGTGTCCTGCCGCCGGCCCGGCGAGCGAAGCCCTTGCCGTGTCTGTCCACGCATGAGTCAACTCCTGAGGAATCGTTGGATCATCGATCGGGGCTCCGGGGCGCCGGGTGCACGCTTCATCCGCACAGGGCCCTGTCCACGGCGTCCTTCACGTGCTGCGCGGCCGAATCGTCCGTCGGGATGCTCGTGACCGCGACGTTGGCCGCGCGACCGTCGTCGGTGACACCGCCCCGGGTCTCGTACCCCGCGATGTCGCCGCCGTGGCCCCAGTAGACGCCGCCGCACGACAGCGGCCTGCTCGTGAGCCCCAGCCCGTAGCGGAGGCCTGAGGGCCCGGCGGGTACCGTCGTGCGCATCTGGGCGAGTTGGGCCGCCGGGAGGAGGCGGCCGGCGAGGAGCGCGGTGAAGAAGCGGTTGAGGTCGGAGTTGGTGGAGATCAACTGGCCTGCCGCCCAGCCCCAGGAGGGGTCCATCTCGGTGAAGTCGCGCAGCGGTCCGTCCGCCGGATTGCGGTGGTAGCCCTGGGGATGCGGCTCTCGGATGGTCATCTCTCCGGGGGTGGGGAAGTAGGTGTGGCGCAGCCCGATGCGCTTGATGATGCGCCGGTCCATCTCCTCGGCGAGGGGGCGGCCGGTGACCTTCTGGACGATCAGGCCGGCCACGACGTAGTTGGTGTTGCTGTATCCCCACGTCTTCCCGGGAGCCGCGTCGGCCTTGTACCGGAGGGCGATGTCGAGCAGGTCGCGGGGTTCGACGTACCGGTTCCTGATCTCGTCGTCGTCGACGTGGGCGCCGTAGTCGGGGAGTCCGCTGGTGTGCTGGAGGAGATGGCGGACCGTGATGTTACGTCCGTCGATCCCCTCCCCTCGGACAAGGCCGGGCAGGTAGGTGTCCACCGTGGTGTCCAGGCCGACCTTCCCTTCGCCGACCAGCTGCAGGACCACCACCGCGGTGAACGCCTTGGTGTTGCTGCCGATCCGTACCTGGCCGTCCCTGGGCACCTTCGAGCCGGTGGTCAGGTCGCCGACTCCCGCGGTGTACGTGCGGGTGCGGCCGTCACCGCCCTGGACGCTCGCCAGCGCGGCAGGCATGCCGTCGTCACGCACCAGCCCGTTCAGGCTCCGCTGGACGGCACCCGGCCTTGCGGCAGCAACAGCAGCAGAGACGGAGGGCGGGGCAAGGGCGCCCAGTGACATGACGCCGATGGCCACAGCCACCGCGGCCGACACGGCTCGTCGCCGCCTGCCGCCGTGGTGCTGCCGGGTCGAGGAGGAAAAGCCCTGCCGTGTCTGAGCTCGCATGAGTCAACTCCTGAGGAATCGTTCGATGGAGCACGATCCTGGTTTCCAGGGGCCTGTGACGCATCGCGGGAAGGCGGGAGAAATCGCTCCCCCGATCGGGGGAGGCTGCCGGTGGGCTGCCCGGCGATACTGGCGACCATGATCAGGGGAATTCGGCCGCTGTTGCGCGGCTCCACGTATTCGGGTGTGCTGTTCGCCTTTTGCGGCGCGCTGGCCAGCCTTCCGCTGCTGCCGTTCGCCCTGTTGCCGGCGCTGTCGTGGCGATCCGCTCCCGAAAGCGTGCAGCTCTTCCTGGTCCTGCTCGTCTGGGCGGTCCTGGTCGGCGTGGTCGGACTGGCGCGCCCCGTCCGGCGCGCGCTGGTCGTGTCCGCCCGCCGGCTGCTGCGAGTGCCGCTGCCGAATCCCGTGGCCGGTCGCCGCACTTCTGGTTCCCCTGGCCTCGACCACTGGCGGACCCCGCTCTGGCTGGTGCTGCACGTGGCCGTCGGGTGGGCGGGGGCGCTGGCGAGCGGGGTGCTGTTCATCATGGGCCTCTCCCTGCCGGGGAACTGGCTCGGCGGCGAGGCGCGGGCGAGTCTGTTCGGCACGTCGGTCCGGGTCTCGGGCGGGTGGAGCAGCTGGGTGGTGGCGGCCGTGTGCATCCTGCTGGCGGTGGCCGTCTGCGCCATGGTGACGAAGCTCCTGCGGTGGTCGGCGCCACGGCTGTTGGGGCCGTCGGCAGCCGAACGGCTCGCGCTGGCTGCCGAGCGGGAACTGCTGCTGGCCGAACGCAACCGGATCGCCCACGAGTTGCACGATTCGATCGGGCACACGCTGACGGCGGCCACCATCCAGGCGGCGGTGGCCGGCGAGGTGCTCTCCGCCGACCCGGCGGCGGCGCGGGCCGCCATGCGCAGCATCGAGGAGTCGACGCGGGCCGCGCTGGAGGACCTGGACTACGTGCTCGGAGTGCTGCGCGAGGAACAGTCGGGGACGGCGCCGGCCCGGACCCTGGCCGACCTCCCCGAACTGCTGGACCGCCTGCGGCACGCGGGGGCGGTGGTGGAAGCGGAGCTGTCGGGCGCTCTGGCGCAGGTGCAGGGGACGCTCTCCCGGGCGGCGTACCGGATTCTCCAGGAGGGGCTGACGAACGCGCTGCGCCACGGGGCGGGCGGCCCGATCGAGGTCCGGGTGGCGGCCGGACCGGACGGACTGGATCTCACGGTGGTCAACCCGACCGGGGCGCGTACGGGCCCGGGCCCGGGCCCGGGTACCTTCCCGACCTCCGGCCACGGTCTGCCCGGACTGGCCGAGCGCGTCAGGCTGCTGCACGGCGAATTCCGGGCCGGCCCGGACGGGACGCAGCACTGGCGGCTGGCCTGCCGCCTGCCGGCACGGGCGTCGGCGTGAGCGGATCCGACGAGGGCGAGGGCACGACCCTGCCTTCCGGCAGCAGCCCCTCCGTCACCCTCCTGATCGCGGACGACGACGAGGTCACCCGTAGCGGCCTGCGCATGCTGCTCGCCGCACAGCCGGGGATCACGGTGGTCGGCGAGGCCGCCGACGGCGTCGAGGCGGTCGAACGGGCGAGGATGCTGCGACCGGACGTGGTCCTGATGGACGTCCGGATGCCGCGTCTCAACGGGATCGAGGCCACCCGCCGACTCCTTGCCGAAGCGGCCGAACCGCCGAAGGTCGTGGTGATCACCACCTTCGAGAACGACGGCTACGTCACAGCGGCCCTCAGCGCGGGCGCCAGCGGCTTCGTCCTCAAGCGCCTCCCGGTCCGCCGGATCGCCGAAGCGGTCCGGGTGGTGGCGGCGGGCGAAGCGGTACTCTTCCCGGCCGCACTGGGCCGCATGGTCGCCCCCCGCCCGCTGGGCTCCGCAGAGGCCCTGCCGCGGGCCGCCCTCACCAGCCGGGAGGAGGAGGTGCTGCGCCTGATGGCCACCGGGCTCTCCAATCCGGAGATCGCGGAGTCCCTCACGGTGAGCCTGGAGACGGTCAAGACGCACGTCGGAAATGTGCTGACCAAGCTCGGCGCGCAGAACCGGACCCATGCGGTGGTGATCGCGTACGAGTCCGGCCTGGTGGTCCCGGGCTTCGCCGGCTGACCGGCTTCAGTACGCGCCGCGACGTGGCCCCGCGTTGCGGTCCACGGTGCCGCGATCTCCGGATCGCCCGCCAAGACGCGGATGTCCACGGGTCACTACGTACGTCGCGGGTGGATGTCGCGTGCCTCGTCGGCAGGGCAAGAACGGGCTGCGACCCCGGCGCACCGCCGGGGTCCTTCGCTGGTCGGTCCGGGAGAGGGTTCCCGGGGAGAATCGGACGCGCCGCGTCAGGCTTCCTGGTCGAGGTGGGCGAAGACCACGAGGTTTTGCGTGTAGTCCTTCGCTGAGTGGTCGTACGCGCCTGCGCACGTGATGAGTCGTACCAGCGCGTCGGGGGTGTCGTCGTAGACCCGCTGGTCGGGGAAGTCGTCCTTGCGGAAGCTTTCCACGGAATCGACGAGGAAGACGGCGGTGGTGCCGTCGGCGCGACTGACCTCGAAGCGGTCTCCTGGCTCGAGCTCGCGGAGCCTCGCGAAGACGGCAGGGGCCGTGACGGTGTCGAGGTGGCCCGCGATGAGCGCGGTACCCCGCTCACCGGGCGAGATGCCGGAGCTCTGCCAGCCGACCAGGTTCGTGTCGTCGGCCGGGGGCGGGTCCAGGGCTCCGGAGGAGCCGATTTCCAGGCCGGTGAACGGCGCGTCCACGCCGATCTTGGGAATCTTCAGCCGGACAGGGGCCGAACGCCGCAACGCCGGACTCCTCGGCGGGACGGACGTCGACACCGGCGGGGATACCTCCGGAGCGGCTTCCGGCGCAGCGCCGGGCACCGCGGTGACCGCCGACTTCGCCGGTGCGGGAAGTTCATCCGCGAATAGTCCTGGCCCGAAGACGAGCATGAGGACTGCCGCGACGACCGTCCAGAACGACGCGGGTGCGACCCACCGGGGAAGGCGCCGTGCCGTCGCCACGCCTGTATGGGGGTCGGGTCGGGATGTCACCGGGGGCACCTTTCGGACGCGGAGGGGAGCAGCGGAGGGAGCTTGGAAGGAAGGAAAGAAGGGAGGAAGGAACGGCCGTCGCCCGGAGACGACGGCCGGTGCGTCGGCAGCGCGTCACGAGGCGGAGCCGGCGGCCTTCCTACGGCGGTAGAGGACGAACGCGGCCAGTCCGCCCGCGAGTACCGCGGCGCCGGTCACGTTCGTACCGGTGCCCGCGAGACCACCCCCGCCCGTGTGCATGCCGCCCTTCGGCTTGTCGTGGTCCTTCTTCCCGTCCTCGTCCTTCTCCTTGTCCTTCGACCAGTCGTCCGCGTTGACGAGCGACAGCGCACCCGAACCGGTGTGCATGCCACCCTTCGGCTTGTCGTGGTCCTTCTTCCCGTCCTCGTCCTTCTCCTTGTCCTTCGACCAGTCGTCCGCGTTGACGAGCGACAGCGCACCCGAACCG
>NZ_JBITTJ010000007.1:0-95973 GCF_044541845.1 Streptomyces sp. NPDC085481 | reverse complement strand
CGGTGTGCATGCCACCCTTCGGCTTGTCGTGGTCCTTCTTCCCGTCCTCGTCCTTCTCCTTGTCCTTCGACCAGTCGTCCCCGCTGACCAGGGACAGCGCACCCGAACCGGTGTGCATGCCACCCTTCGGCTTGTCGTGATCACGGTCGTGGCTCTGGGAGGAGCTCTCCTTGTCCCAGTCTCCTGCGGTGATCGCGTACGCACCGGGTGCGGCGATCGCGAGGGTGCCGGCCGCGGCTGTCGCGGCGATGAGAATGCGGGCAGAGCGCATCGATGACTTCCTTTCATCGCCCGCGTCAGCTGACCCATTGTCGGCTTCCCACGCGCGGCGACATGTCCCACCGTCAGCTGCCGTCTGTCTCCCCGCCACTTGGGATGGTGCATCCGTGGGTCGGGTACGGCCGCCCGGTCTCGCGGCACGGGTCGTACCGAGCCGTTGGTGACCGGATCGAGGCGCTCGACGTGGTGCGTCCCCGGGAGTCAGGTGGACGGTGGCCTACCCGGCAACGGAGTCACTCCTTGCGCAGCCGCACCACGTCTCCGGCCCGTCCGCCCGTCAGGACGTCGATGCGCACGCCGGACGCGGGGTCGGTGAAGCTCTGTCCCGGTGCGTACGCGGCCAGGTCCAGCGGGCTGCAGCCGGGAGGAGGAGGCGTGCTCGGGTTCGCGTTCGTGATCCGCACCGGGCCCTCGCCGGTCCGGGCGGCGGAGTCGACCTTGTAGATGAGGACGCCGGTGGAGCAGGCGGCCGCGTCATTGCCCTGGGAGCGGCGGGACTCCGCCACGTATGCCGTCGTCTCACCTGTGCGCACTACGGCGATCTTGGTGCCGCCGGGCCGTTCCACCGGGGTCAGCCGTACCGTTCGGCGACCGGACGCGGGCAGGCATGCGACCTGGTCGTCACGGGTCCAGCCGAGCTTCCAGGAGTGCCATCCGAGGTACTGCGGCGCGTGGCCGGCGATGTTGCCCATGACGTCCCAGCCGCCCACGTGCTGGTGGGTGGCGCCGGTGAACGAGTACAGGTCGGGCAGCCCGAAGGTGTGGGCGGTCTCGTGGGCCGCAACCTTGTGGCCCCAGCGCCACATGTCCTGCCCGAAGGTGACGGCCCATTTGAGCCGGGTGCCGTCGGCGGTGATGCCGGTCGCCGCCGGATCGTAGAGGTAGGTCGGTGAGAAGGGGATGGCGGTCGCCGTCCTCGCGGGGACGACGTAGACCGTGTCGTAGCGGGAGAAGTCCGCGTAGGGGTCAGCGGCCGTGATCGCGTCGCGGAGGTACTTCTCGTGGGCCTCGAAGGTGAGGCCGCGCGCGAATCCGTAGGAGGTGGACTCGGCGGGCATCCGGATCCAGCGGTGCAGTGGGGTGTTGTCCAGCCGCAGACGACCGTAGCTCGCACGTCTCATCCAGTCGACCGCCGGGGCGAGGTGAGCGGCGTACGGCTCGGTGGAGTCGGTGGCCGGGGCGTCGGGGAAATCCACGTACAGCGTCAGGACGCGGCGGATTCCGGTGGCGGGCTGGAACTGGGTGCGGTCGGTGTCGTGGCCCTCGTCCGTCCAGCCGGTCCGGCCTGGGAGGCCGCAGCCGGCGGCAGGGGACGACGGCGAGCCGGGGGCAGCGGATGCCGAGAGGGCAGCCGACGCCATAGGAGCCGCCGACGTCGTAGCGGCAGCGGACGCCGTGGGAGCTGCGGACGCCGTGGGGGCGGACAGGCAGGAGATGAGGGCGGCGGCCGCGGCGAGCGGACGCAGGCGGTGGAGCGCGTCGGTCATGGCTTCCCGTCAGGGGCAGGTGAGGGGATACGGGGGAGGGTGGAACGGAGCAGGCCGCGAGGTCCTACGCGCGACCCGCGGCCAGGTCCATCAGGCGGGACAGCACGCGGCCACCCGAGGCGGTGACGCCGTCGTGCTCCCATTCGTTGGTGACCCAAACCCGGGTGGCGCCGACCTCCCGCGCGGTGCGCAGGGAGAGCCCGGCGTCCACGTACATGTCGTCGTGGTAGACGAGCGCGGCGACCGGGACCCGGTTGGCGGCGAGGCGGCGAGGGTCGTACAGCGGTGCCCAGTCGGGGCGCTCGGCGAGCAGGTCGGCGGCGTCGGCGAAGGGGCGCAGGCCCTTGATCTCCCGGAACATCCAGGGGTAGATCATTTCTCCGGTGAGCAGGAGGGGGTCGGCGTCCTCGGCGAACTCGGGGAAGGCCGCCATGGCCCTGGACGCCGCCCAGCCCGTCGGCCCCGCACCCTGGCCGTACAGGGTCTCCTGCATGACGGCGAAGAGCGGGTTGTCGGTGAAGCCGGTCAGTGTCATCACCTGGTGCAGGAAGGTGTCGGTCGGCCTCGCTTCGTCGTCGAGGGATTCGTCGAGGAGCCAGTGGATCCGCTCGAAGCCGTCGCCCATGCCGAGGGCGAGGCCGAGCGTGCGCAGGCGGTGGGGGGTCAGCCGGTCGCCGTCGGGCAGGCGCACATCGGTGGCGGCCAGGAGGCGGGCGATGTCCCGCAGCCGGGCGGCGTCGTCGGGGTAGCGGGAGTAGAAGCCGAGGACGCGGTCCCGCACCCGGGGGTAGGTGCGGGCGTAGACGTCGTCGGCGGTGGCCGAAAGGCCGGGCAGGCCGCCGGTCACGTAGCACGCCCGCAGACCTTCTGGGGCCTGGGAGAGATAGGTGAGGGTGATGAAGCCGCCGTAGCTCTGGCCGAGGGTCTCCCAGGGCTCGTCGCCGCACAACTGCCGGCGGATCAGTTCGGCGTCCGCGACGATCGAGTCGGCGCGGAAGTGGCGGAGGTGGTCGGCCAGCCGTGCCGGTGAGCCGATGCGGGATGCCGCCCGGGCGGTGACCGGGGTGGAGCGGCCCGTGCCGCGCTGATCGAGGAGGAGGACCCGGTGGGTCTTGAGGGCCTGGGGCAGCCAGCCGGGTGAACCGTACGACGGCCTGGGCGACTTGCCGCCGGGTCCGCCCTGCAGAAAGAGCAGCCAGGGCAGTTGCCGGCCCGTCTGGCGCGCATCGGTCACCTCCCGGGCGAAGATCCGGATGGTCGGACCGTGCGGGGCCGTGTGGTCCAGGGGAACGGTGAAGACGTGGTCGACGGTCGCGTACGCAGGATTCATGGGTCCCTTTCGCGGCCGCGCATGGCGTCAGAGCCGCATGGTGACGTGTGACATTGCACGACAGCATGGCGCGGCCAACGGTGGCTGTGGAGCCCCCGCTTACCCATAGCTCCGCGCTATGGAGACCGACTCACCCCGAGCCGTGCCCGGCTCCTTGATGTGTGGAGCCGGGGCACTGCCGCACCCGTGCCGCTGCTACGACTTCGTGATGCGTACGGTCTCGCCGTAGCCGTCAGCCGCGAGCACGTCGATCCGCACCCCGGCCGCCGCATCGACGAACGACTCGCCGGCCCAGAACGGGGCATCGTCCAGCGGGCGACAGCCGCCCGCGGGAGCGGCCGGCTTGGCGTCCATCACCCTGACCGGCCCGTGGCCGGTCTGCACGGAGGTGTCGACCCGGTAGATCAGGGCGCCGGTCGAACAGGAGCCCGCGTCAGCCTGGATCCCGCGCCTGGACTCGACGACGTACGCGGTCGTGGGGCCGGTGCGGATCACCGCCATCTTGGTGCCGCTGCCGTACTCGACCGCCGTGAGGTACACGGTGTCGCTGCCGTTCGCGGCCCGGCACACGACCTGACCGTCCCCGGTCCAGCCGAGCTTCCAGGAGTGCCAGGCGAAGAACTGCGAGCCCCGGCCGCCGATCAGGCCCATCACGTCCCACCCGCCGACGAGGCGGTGGGCGTCGCTGCCCGCATCGAAGGCGTAAAGGTCGGGCAGCCCGAAGGTGTGTGCGGTCTCGTGGGCGACCAGCTTGGCACCCCAGTGCCACATGTCCTGGCCGAAGGTCACCGCCCACCTGACCCGGCGGCCGTCGGCCACCACACCCGCCGTACCCGGCTCGTACACGTACGTGGGTGTGAAGGAGATCGCCGCCGCGTTGCGCGTCGGCACGACGTACACCATGTCGTACCCGGAGAAGTCCACGTACGGATCGGCGGCCGCCACCGCGTCCCTGATGTACGCCTCGTGCGTCTCGTGGGTCAGGCCGCGCGCGAAGCCGTAGTCGGTGGAGGCGCGAGGCATGCGCACCCACCGTTGATGCTGGTCGATCGCGAGCCAGGTCCTGCCGTACGAGGCGTACCACAGCCAGTCGGCGCCGGGCGTGATCTGCGCCGAGTCCTCACTCGGGGCCTCGGTGGCCCGCGCGTCCGGGAAGTCCACGAAGACCATGCCGACCTTGACCGTCCCGACGGGACGCCGGAACACCGAGTAGTCCGTGTCGTGCCCCTCGTCCGTCCAGCCGGTGGTACCGCGCAGGGCGCAGGCCGACGGGCTGTCAGCGGCGCCGGCAGGAGGAGCCACCGGCAGGAGGAGGAGCAGTGCGGCGGCCAGGGCAGCGAGCAGCCCGCGCGGGGCCGCCAGGCAGTGGATGGCTTTCATGGATGCACAACCTCCCGTTGTCGTGTGTGACATTTCACATAAGACTGACGGGAACCGGCTCCTGTCCGAAAGCTGTCGTCGCTCCATAACATGCGCGGCATGGAACTGGAGGTACGGCACCTGCGGGTGGTGTGCGCGATCGCCGAGGCCGGCAGCCTCACCCGGGCCGCCGCCGCGTTGTCCATGACCCAGCCGGGCCTCAGCACGCAGTTGCGCCGCATCGAATCGATGCTCGGCGGTGTCCTCTTCGACAGGCGACGGGCCGGAGCCACGCCCACGGCCTTCGGTGAGCTGGTGCTGGCCCGTGCCCACGCCGTCCTGCCGGGCATCGACGCACTCCTCGCCGACACCGCCCGGGCGGCCCGCCACCTGGCGGCCCCGGACGGGGTCCGCGTCGGATCGGTCGGCGCTCCCCTCGTCGGCCATCTCATCCTGGCCATAAGGACGTTGCTGCCCGAGGCCGAGGTGACCTCCCGGTGCCACTACTCCCCCGTGACACTCCTGGACGACCTCGCCGCCGGCCGCCTGGAGGCGGCGGTCCTCGGCGACCACCCGGAGCAGGGCCTGCCGCCGCGCGACGGGGTGACCCTCACCCCCCTGGTCACCGAGCCCGTCTTCGCCCTGCTGCCCGCGACCCACCCGCTGGCCGGCAAGGAGGCCGTGTCCCTGACCGAACTCGCCGATCACGACTGGGCGATGCCGCGGCCCGACGGAGACCGCACCCGCGAGTACTGGTCCTCCGTGTGCGCCCTGACCGGCCGCCGTCCTTCCGCCCCGCACGAGGCGGAAGGACGCCAGCTGATCGAGCTGGTCCGCGCGGGCCTGGCGGTCAGCCTCTGCCAGGCCACCTTCTCGCAGACCCCCGGCGTCGCCGTCCGCCCCCTCGTGGGAAACCCGCTCTGGTACCGCCACGTCCTGGCCTGGCACCGTGACGGCCCGCTGGCCTCCCACGGCGACGACATCCTGCGCACGGTGGCAGCCGGATACCTGGACACGTGTGCCGCCAGCCCGGTCTACGCGGACTGGCGCCGACGGCACCCGGACATGGCCCAGCTCCCGCCTACCGGATCCCGGTACGGATCCCTGGAGGGAGCACTGTCGCCCGCAGGGCCGGCTCCACACTGAGCTTCACCCGTTGTGCGGCTGCTCACGGAACAGGGGCTCGTGGTCCGCCGGGCATGATCAGGCCCCGCGATGCCTGAAGTTGACGGCCGCGGCCTTGGCCACCGCCACGGGGCTCAGGAAGCGCAGCGGGCCGATGAGGCGGGAGGCGAACAGGTACATGTGCCGCGCCAGCGACGCGTCGCGCGCCGCCGCTGAGAAGATCAGCCGTTCCATGGGATTGAAGGGACGGACCTTCGCGAAGTCGACGGCCAGCTGCTGGTGGCCGCGCAGCCGTCGCCCGTGCGTCCGCGCGTACGCCGCGAGCGCCCTGTCGAGGTCTCCCGTGCCCGTCGCGGCCGAGGCGACCGCCTCGGTCAGCCACTGCGCGGACTGCAAGGCCCACCCGCAGCCCACGCCCCACAGGGGGTCGCTGGTCAGCGCGGCGTCGCCGATGAGCGCGACGCCCGGTGCGGTCGGCTTGCGGCTGTGCAGCGGGTAGTCGATGGTGCCGATGATCTTCGAGACGCGCTCGGCCGAGTCGACGGGAGGCGCTTCGGGCAGGGCGCGGACGAACTCGAGGAAGCTCCCCTCCAGGTCTTCCCGGAAGGCGGGCAGCCGCTTCTTGTCCGGCAGCACCGCGAGGACGGTCACCCCGTCGTCGTTCGGGAACGCGTACGCCATGTCGGGCTCGAGGAACCAGGTCTGACCGATGCCGCCGTGCAGCGGAAGGTTGCGGAAGTGCGCGAGATAGCCGAACCGTCCATTCTCGAAACTCCGGGCGGGCACCCCGGCGAACTTCGCCACGGCGGAGTCCTTGCCGTCGGCGCCGACCACCAGACGGGCCCGGATCTCGCGCTCGCCCTGCGGTGTCGCCGCGCGCACCCCCACCGTTCGCCCGGCTTCCCTGACCAGCCCGGTCACCTGGTGACCGAGGAGCAGATCGACGCCAGGGGTCCGGGCGGCATGGGCCCTGATCAGCGGATCGAGGGTGCTGCGCCGGATGTTGTACGCGTACGGCAGCTCGGGGCCCGCGGGCGCGGCCTTCGGCACGATCCAGCCCCAACGGGTGTACCAGCGCGCCTCGTTGCGGACCGCACCCGCCTTCTCCAGATCGGGTATGAGGCCGAGTTCGTCCAGCACCGGGTAGGCGTTGGCCGTGATCGCGTGGGTGCAGAGGACCTTGTACGCCTGGGGGTCCGAGCGACGTTCCAGCAGTGCGACGCGGACACCGCGTCGGGCCAGCAGGATCGCCGCGGCGCTGCCGGCGAGGCTGGCTCCGCTGATGACGACGTCGTAGTCGTGTCCCGCGCTCTCAGGCCTGGTCATGCGCTGATCGCCCCCTTCGGTGTGTGGTGCCGTTCATGGGAGTGGTGCGGTGCCGGTGCTGTCAGGCACATGTCGAAGTCTACGGAGCTGCGGTGGGCGCCCGCCGGTGTTCGGGAGAGCGGCTCACGGGGGCCAGTAGCGCTCCAGGACTCCCTCCTTGTACGGCGCCGGGCTCGCGCTGAGTTCGCCGGCGAGGGGCGGTCGAGGACGAAGACCAGGAGCAGGCTGAAGCCGGTCCGGGCGGCGGCGCAGACGACGAAGAGGGGAGCGACATGCGGGGGAATCCGAGGGACGCGCGCTACGCCCGCCGTGCGTCGCCGCAGCGCCCGTTCCCGGCCTGGCCACCGCACCTCTCGTCCACGCGCCCCGGGAAGTCCACACCATCGAGTGAGCCGGACGGGGTGCGACGCCGAACGAGTGGACTCGCCGGAGCACGTGCCGGGCGAGTGGCCCGCGGCGGGGGTGGAGGTGGTGCTGTTGGCGTCCGAGTTCCTGATGGGAAGAGGCGCCCCGACATGCGACGTATCCCCTGCCGGCGGCTGTTCACCGCGGCGCTGCTCGTGGCCGCCGTGCTGGCCCCGATGGCGGCGGCGCCCGCCACGTCCGTCGAGGCCGCGGACGTCGGCCGGCACGACAGGGACGAGTGCCCGCCGGACGGGCTCGGTCCCGAGCTGACCGCCCGGCTCGACAAGGCGATCGAGGACGTCCGTACGCAGGCAGGGATCCCCGGTGTCGTCGCCGGGCTGTGGATGCCGGGCAAGGGGTGCTACCTGCGCGCGACCGGTGTCGCCGACACCGCCACCGGCAGGCCGATGTTCGCCGACACCTTCGTCCGGATCGGCAGCGAGACGAAGACCTTCACGGTCACCGCGCTGCTCGAGCTCGTCGACGACGGCAGGATCGGGCTGGACGACCCGATCTCCGACTACGTCCGCGGCGTTCCCAACGGCGACCAGATCACCCTGCGCCACCTCGCCGAGATGCGCAGCGGCCTGTTCCCGTACACCTCCGACCCGGGCTTCATCCACGACCTGCTGAGCGAGCCGAAGCGCGCCTTCAACCCGTGGGAGGCCCTCTCGTACGGCTACCGGCACCCGAACAACTTCGCGCCGGGCGCGCAGTTCCAGTACTGCAACTCCAATCTCCTCCTGCTCGGCCTGGTGATCGAGAAGGTCAGCGGGCAGCGGCTCGCCGACTTCGTCCACCGCCGGGTGCTGCGCCCGGCCCACCTGCGCCACACGCTGCTCCCGAAGGGGGCCGAGTTCCCGGAGCCGCACGCGCACGGCTACACGAACCAGACCCTGAGCGGCGCCGTCGAGGACACCACGGACTGGAACCCCAGCTGGGCCTGGGCCGCGGGCGCGATGATCTCGGACCTGCACGACCTGCGCCGCTGGGCCGAGACCCTCGCCACGGGACGCCTGCTCAGCCCCGAGACCCAGGCACAGCGGCTCAAGCTGCTGCCGACCGGCTTCCCCGGTCTGACCTACGGCCTCGGCATCTTCGAGGCCAACGGCTGGATCGGGCACAACGGCTCCCTGCCGGGGTACGAGACGGTGACGGTCTACCTGCCGTCGCAGAAGGCCACCCTGGTCCTCATCCTCAACACCGACATCCTTCACGAGGGCCAGGAGCCGTCCACGCTGCTCGCCCGGGCGATCACCGCGGTGGCCACCCCGGACAACGTCTACGCCGGGGGGATCTCCCCGCGCTGAGGCCGGCTCGGGGTGCAGCGGGGATTTCGCTGCCCGAACGGGCATGCCGGCACCGGGAGTTCTGAAGGTCCCCACTCCGTGACGTCGTCGCGTCCGAGAGCGCTCTCACGCCATGACTTGAACACGAGCGTATGAAAATCGGACTTTCTTCCTACTCCGTAACGTACAGCGAAAGGGCCGGAGTTCGCCGATCAGGCGCACTCCGGCTCTAGAACATACGGCCGATATCGGGATGTTCAGTCGACTCTGCGGGCAATCGCTTTCCGGACAGCGAAGGAGGGGGTCCCTTGCGAAGGTGAAGAAGTGACCGACGATGTCTGTGCCACTTGGTTCACCTGATGTCGCTGAGCACCCCGCTCACGTTGAGGACCTCGTGGCACTCCTGGGCCCGACGCCCGGTGGCGGGGGTGCCCGGCTTCGCACAGGTCACCTGGACGGTCACGGTCTGGCTCTCGGTGATTCGGATGGGGGTGACCCAGTGGTAGTCCTGGTTGCGGAAGGTCTCGAGCGCGATCGTCGTGATCTTGCGGTCACCGAAGTCGATGGTCACCACACCCTCGTCGCCCTGGAAGTTGGCGACGACCATGTCCGTGATCCCGAAGGCCTTGCCCGCGGGCACCGTGTACGTACCGGTCTTGGTCTGCCCGCTGCCGGTCTGCAGGTCGATGGTGGCCGAGCTCTGCTGACCCCCGCCGTCGCCACCGGTTCCCGTGCCGCCGCCTCCGCCGCCCTTCTTGGGCGGGGCGCTCTTGCCTCCGCCGCCCGGCTGCTCGTCGCCGCCGGTGCCGGGCGGCTGCCGGTTCGCGTCCGCCGTGGGCGTAGGCCGCTTCTGGACCACCTCGTCGGCGGCCTCCTTGGCGGTGCTGCGCACGGCCGGGCGCACCAGCAGGAACCAGGCGAGCAGCAGCGCGAGCAGGGCGGCCAGCAGGGCGAGCAGCCAGGTCGGGAAGATCGGTATCTGCACGAACTCCACGTCCAGCGGGGCCCGGACAGCGCCCGGGTCCTGCGGCTCCTCGGCGTCCTCGCCGTCCCGGGCGTCGGTCACCTCCACGGTGAACGGCCAGGTCGTCGGCGATCCGAACCACACCGGCCGGCCTGCGCGGACCCGCAGGACCACTTCGGCCGACTCCCCCGGCTCCAGCTTCAGCGTCCCGGGGCGGAAGTCGAACTTCAGGTCCTCGCTCGGCTGTCCGGGCTTGAAGCCCACCTGTACGGGGGTGTTGCCCTCGTTACGCACGGCGAGCCGGTAGCGGCCGCGGAGCCAGCCGCGACGGCGCCGGGGCGCCAGCTCGGTCCGCAGCTCACGGAACTCCTCGACGTGCACGGTGGTCTCGGGGACCCGTACCGCCTCGGGGTGCTCGGTGGGCAGCACGCGCACGGCGAGCGGCACGTCTCCGGCCCGTACCTGCGGCGAACGGGGCGGCTCCAGACGGATCGTCACCGTTTCCGAGGTACCGGGGTAGAGCGAGACGCGCTCGGGTTCCACCGTGGCCCAGGCAGCGCAGTCGCCGACCACTTCCAGGCGGTACGCCTCGACGATGTCGCCGTCGTTGCGAACGGTCAGGCTGGTGAGGGCGCTGCCGCCGGGCGTCACCGACACCCGCGGGATGTCGAGGCCGGGCGCGCCGGGGCTGGGAGAGGCTGCTGGGGACGTCACACAACCACGCTATGACGGTGACCGTCCTCCCCCCATGGACGCGAGGGCAAGGCCCCGGGCAGCCCTGATGCCCTTGGAGGCTTCCTCAACTCCCCCTACACCACCACTTGTTGAATCTCGCCCCCGCATCGGGGGCCCTGCGCCTCACGGAAGAGGAACCGACACCCATGTCCTGCGCTCAGATGAACGGCCCGGTCGCCTCCTCAGGCACCGGCATACCCCAGACGTCCGACCTCGCCGCGGCCTCGCCGTGGACGCCCTCCGGCGTCCCGGGCCGGCGGGTCAGCGTGGCCGTGTACGCATCGGACCCGGTCCTGCACGTCGGGGTCGTCCACCAGCTGCGCCAGCGACCCGAGATCGAGCTCGTCGACACGACCGGGGCCGACGGCGCGCTCGTGTCGCTCGTGGCCGTGGACAGCGTGGACGACGAGACGGCCGCCCTGCTGTCCCGGCTGCGGCACAACTCCCGTACGCGCACGGGACTCGTGGTCGGCACGTTCGAGTCCGGGGACGCCCTGCAGCGCGCCATCGAATGCGGGGTCACCGCGGTGCTGCGGCGCGCCGAGGCAGACCAGGACCGGCTGCTCCGCCTGGTCCTGGCGCTCGCGAACGGGGAGGGCGTGCTGCCCGGCGACCTGCTCGCGAAGCTCCTCGACCACGTCGGCAGCCTGCAGCGTTCGGCGCTCGACCCGCACGCCGCGTCCCTGTCCACCCTGACCGCGCGCGAGGCGGACATGCTGCGCCTGGTGTCGGAGGGCCTGGACACCGCGGAGATCGCCCGCAAGACCTCGTACTCCGAACGGACCGTCAAGAACGTGCTGCACGAGGTCATCACCCGGCTGCAGCTGCGCAACCGCACCCACGCGGTCGGCTACGCCCTGCGCAACGGGCTGATCTGACCGTACGGGCGGCCGGGCGGGAGCGGCCGCCCCGGCCGGCGGCGGCGCCGACCGGCCCCGCCACTGCCCTAAAGCGCACCGGCGCTTCCCCCGGGGACGGCCCCGCGGCCCTGTCGGTCGCGGGGGCCGGGCCGCAGAGTGGCGGGGTTGTACGTGATGCTGCACCGGACTGTGAGGTGGACCGTGATGAGCACGGGTGGCTCCGGCGGTCGGCGACACCGCTGGGGGAGGGTCGGCGCGCCGCTGCTGCTGCTGATCCCTCTGCTCGCGGTGACGGCGGCCACCGGCCCGGACGACGCCGAGGCGGGAACCAAGGCCGCGGCCGACTCGGGGGACAGCAGGATCGCGTACGCCGGTACGCGCCATCGCAGCCTGGGCAAGGTGGCCAGCGACGTCTCCAGCACGCCGCTGTTCGGCGAAGGGCCGGCGCATCTGGACGTCCAGCCCGCCGCGCTCGGCGACCGGCTGGTCTTCGCCAGCCGCCGCGACGAGAAGGACCCGCAGGTCTACCTGCGGGCCGGGGACGGCGCGGTGCGCCGGCTGACCAACGGCATGGACGTGGCGAACCCCCGCCTGACGCCGGACGGCCGGTCGGTCGTCTTCGACTCGGCCTCGTCCGGGACCGGCGGCCGGCAGCGCGACCTGTGGCTGGTCGGCACCGACGGCACCGGGCTCACCCGGCTGACCGAGACGCCCGAGGACGAGGTCCACCCCACGGTCTCGCCGGAGGGCGGCCGGCTCGCGTACTCCAGCGACCGCGACCCGCTGGCCGGGCCGCAGGTCTACGTACGCCCCCTGGCGGGCGGCGAGGCCACCCGCGTCACCGACCCCGCCAACGGCAGGGCCACCGAGCCGGTGTGGAACCCGGTCGACGACGCGGAGAACCGCGACCTGGTCGCGTACACCGCCACCGGCTCCTCGGGGCCCCGTCTGCGGTGGACCGACGGGCGCGGCGACGGGCCGCTGCTCGCCGGCGCGCAGGCGAACTGGCGTACCCACGGGGCAGCCTGGCTGCCCGACGGGGACGGTCTGCTGTTCCTCAGTCCGGACCGCACCTGTGACTGCGTGGGCGACTGGGACCACGTCTTCCGGGTGCCCGCGCACTCGGCGGAGACGCCCAAGGTGGTGCTCAGCGAGAGCCGCGAGGTCGGCTCGCCCACCTGGCTGGGTCCGCTGGACGGCGGCGGCGTCGTGGTCGAGCGCATCTCGGCGGCCAAGCCGCACGAGGTGACCCTGCAGGACGCCCGGATGGACGGCGCCGATCCCCGTGACCTCGGCCTGACCCTCCTCAACGAGGACCCGGCCGCCGACACCAACACCGACCCGGCCAAGGACCCGCTGTTCCAGCCGGCCGCCGGGTCCGACCCGTGGACCGAGCGGCAGAGCTACACGCCCGACGGGCGCAGGATCGTGGTGACCCGCTTCGAGGGCCCGCCCACGGCGCGGATCCAGCGGATCTGGATGGTGGACGCCGACGGCACCAACGAGGCGGCGCTACCGCTCGCGGGCCGCGGTGAGAAGGACTGGGACACCGACCCGGCGTTCTCCCCGGACGGCAGGTACCTCGCGTTCACCCGGACTTCGCCGGGCGGCGTCGGCGGGGCCGCGGGGCCCAGCCGGATCCTGATCGCGGACGTGGCGACCGGCGCGATCACCGGCGAGGTCACCCCGCCGGCCGGGCAGGTGCAGGGCCAGGACGCCCAGCCGACCTGGTCGTCCGACGGCACCACGCTGGCCTTCACCCGTAACCACGTGATCGACGGTCGCGGTGGCAACAAGCACGTCTGGACCGTGCCCGTGAACGAGCTCGGCCGGCAGCGCGACCTGAGCGCCACGATCTGCCCCGGCAGCTGCCAGGTCATCGACGACAGCCCGGCGTTCTCCCCGGACGGCCTGACCGTCGCCTTCAACCGCAAGAACGGCGCCGGCCGGATCGACGAGCGGAACGGCATCCTCCTGACCTCCCCGTCGGGTGACGACTGCCGGGTGCTGCTGCCGGTCTCCGCGCGCGACCTCCCCGGCGCCTGCGGCCGCGAACTGCCGCGGAATCCCGGCCCGTTCCAGCCCCGAGACGCCGCCTGGACGGCCGACGGCAAGGGTCTGGTGCTCAGCGCCCGCCCCGGCCGTGAGGTCAACTCCCCGGAGAAGCTGAAGGTCCTCGACCTCGTGTCCGGCGAACTCGTCGGGCTCACCACCGACCTCCCGGGCCGCCACAAGGAGCCCGCCGTCCAGCAGTCCGTGGACCTCGCGGTCCAGGCACCCGACACCGTGCCGCCGCTCAGCGTCGGCGAGCCCGGCACCGTGCGGGTGGACGTCGTGAACAACGGCCCGGCGGCCTCGCCCGGCACCCGGCTGACCGTCGCGCCCCCGGCGGGCCTGACGGTCACCGGACTCGACGCGCCCGGCGCCACCTGCGACCCGGCGGCGCTGACCTGCGCCCTGGGCGTGGTGCCGCCCGGCACCACCGTCCCGGTGACCGTCACCCTCACCGGCCTCACCCCCGGCGACCAGCCGGTGGAATGGTCGGTCACCGGCACCGTCCTCGACCCCCGGCCCAGCGACAACGCCGACCGGACCGTGGTGCCGGTGGAGGAGGCTCCCGAGCCCCCGACGCCGAGCCCCACCACCCCGACGCCGCCCACCACGGCGCCCCCGACGACCGCCCCGCCGACGACCGCGCCGCCGCGGCCCGAACCGCCGGCGCCCAAGGCCGGCCCCGGGGTGAGCGTCACGGCACAGCCCAACCCCGGTTACGTGGGCGGGCGCGTCGTCGTCACGTACACCGTCCGCAACGGCCGCAACGCCCTCGCCACCGGCCTGCGGCTGCGCATCGGCCTGCCCGCGGGCGTGCCGCACAACGGGCGGCCGCCGGGCTGCGACCGGGACTGGGTGTGCGCGCTGCCCGACCTGGCACCGGGCGCCCGGACCGTCCTCCGGGTCGTCCTCGACCCGGACAAGGCACTGACCAGCCGGGTCACCGGCACCCTCACCACCACCGGCACGGACGCCGACCTCCGCGACAACACCGCCCGGCAGCGGCTGCGCATCCTCCAGCCGCGGATCGTCGCGGTGCCGGCGATCGGCAAGCCCGGCTTCGTCACCTCGGTGCGCGGCAAGGACTTCCCGCCCGGCGTGCCGGTGCGGTTCACCTGGAAGCCCGGCATCACAGCGGCGGCGGCGCCGACGGTTCCCCTGCGGGACGGCACGTTCATCGGCCAGCTCCTGATCCTCGCCAAGGACCAGACCGGCCCCCGTGTCATCACCGCGAGCGGCCCCGGTTTCTCCCCGGTGAAGACCGACTTCCTCGTGGTCAGCGGCACGATCCAGCCGCCCGACGTGGTGACCCGCCGGTGATCCACGAAGTCGACGAAGCGCTGCGCCGGCTGCTCGCGGAGTCCGGTCTCGAGGTGTCGGGCGTCGAGGTGGTCTTCGACGCGCCGACCCGCGAGTGGGCGGCGCGCCGCAGCGCGCCCACGGTCTGCGTGTTCCTGTACGACATCCGCGAGGACCACACCCGGCGCGGCAGCGGCGGAGGCGAGGTGTACGACGAGGCCGGCCTCGTCGTCGCGCGCCGCACCCCGCCGCGCTGGTTCGAGCTGACGTACCTGGTCACCGCGTGGGCGGGCCGGCCCCAGGACGAACACCGGCTGCTCTCCCAGGTGCTGACCCTCCTGGTGGCCACCGACACGCTGCCCCCGCACCTGCTCACCGGCACGCTCGCCGATCTCGGGCTGATCGTGCCGGTGGACGCGGGGGGCACCGGCCTCGACGCGCCGGCGGCCTCCGACGTGTGGTCGGCCCTCGGCGGCGAGCTGAAGCCTTCCCTCGGGCTTCGCGTACGGGCTCCGCTGGCGGGGATCAGCCGGGTCGCCGGCCCGCCGGTCACCGAGGGGCTCGTCATGCGCTCCGTACCGAGGGCCAGGGCCGAGCGGGACGAACCGGGCGAGACCGACGGCGCACGCCGCCTGCGCTACACCGAGGTGAGCGAGCCGGCACACGAGGAGGGCTTCGGCGGCCCGCGGGAGCGGCGGCCCGCTCCCGCGCGCCGCCGGCGAGGGGAACGGCAGCCGTGACACACACCATCCGGTCGGCGCGGCCGGGGCGGGCCAAGGCGGAGGCGCGGGGCGAAGGCCCGGCCCAGGGCCAAGGCCGGGCCCAGGGCGAAAGCCAGGCCCAGGGCCAAGGCCCGGCGCAGGGCCAAGGCACGGCCCAGGGCCAAGGCACGGCCCAGGGCCAAGGCACGGCCCAGGGCCAAGGCACGGCCCAGGGCCAAGGCACGGCCCAGGGCGAAAGCCAGGCCCAGGGCCAAGGCCCGGCGCAGGCCGAGCCCCTCCCGTACCTCTGGCAGCGCCTCCGGCTCGTCGAGCAGCGGGTGCGGCAGGCAGTGGCGCTGCGGCGCGCGGTCGATCCGGATCCGGACGACCCCTACCGGGGGCAGTACCTCACCCCCGACGCCGTCGCCCGCATCCTGGACCCGCCGGACGGCCCCGGCCTGCCCGCGCTCGCCGGTGCCGACGCCCCGCCCGGTTCGCCGCTCGAGGTGCTCGCCGCGCGCTTCGCGCTGACGCCGCTGGACGTGGATCTGCTTCTGGTCGCCATGGCGCCCGATCTGGACGCCCGCTTCGAGCGGCTCTACGGCTACCTCAACGACGACCTGACGCGCCGTCGGCCCACCGTCGGTCTCGCCCTCGAACTGTGCGGCCACTCCGGGACGACCGCCGCGCGGTTCCGGCTCGCCCCGACCGCACCGCTCCTCGCGGGCGGCCTCCTCGAGGTCACCGAGCCCGAACGGCCGCCGCTCTCACGGGTGCTGGCCGTACCGGACCGGGTCACGGCGCACCTGCTGGGCGACGCCTCGCCCGATCCGGGTCTTGCCGACGTGCTCGGCGAGGCGGCCGAGGACCCGGCCGTCGACCCGGCCGAGCTGCGCCGGGCCGCCGCCGCGGCCGGGAGCGGCACCGGCCACGTCCATCTGCGGACCCGTGGCGGCGACGCCGTCGGCCTGGCCGCCGCCGCTCTGCGCGCGGGCGGGCTGCGCCCGCTGGCCCTGGAGGCGGCCGCGTTCCCGCACCACACCCGTGGCGCGCCCGAACTGGCCCGCGCCGTCGCCCGCGAGGCCCGGCTGACGGGCGCCGGTGTGCTGCTCGGACCGGTGGAGGAGCTGCCCGACAAGCCCGACGAGCGGGCCCGCCTCCTGCGCACAATGTGCACGGTGCTGCGGGGAGTGCCCCTCTTCACGTACGGGGCGGGCGGCTGGGAGCCCTCCTGGGCGGCCGACACCCCGGTCACCCTGGCGGTGGCGGCCCCGTCCCCCGAGCGGCACGCGACGCGCTGGCGGTACGCGCTGGAGCGGGCCGCCGGGGCGCGCGGCGAGCCGGACGAGGCGGGTGAGGCGGGTGAGGCGGGCGAGGCCGACGCGCTCGCGCGGTCCGTGTCCGCGCACCGTCTCGACGCCGGACAGTTGCGGCGCGCCGCCGGCACCGCGGTGCGCACGGCCGCGCTGGACGGCCGGCCGGTCTCGTCCGGGGACCTGCGCGGCGCCGTACGGGCCCAGAACAGCGCGGGGCTGGCCCGCCTCGCCCGCCGGGTGGAGCCCGCGGTGGGCTGGGACGACCTGGTGCTGCCCGCCCCCACCCACCGGGGCCTGCGGGAGCTCGCGGTGCGCGCCCGCCACCGGGACCAGGTGCTCGGGCAGTGGGGCATGCGCCCCGGCGGCGGGCGGGGGCGCGGGGTGATCGCGCTGTTCGCGGGTCCCTCCGGCACCGGCAAGACGATGTCCGCCGAGGTCGTGGCGGCCGACCTGGGCATGGACCTGTACGTGGTGGACCTGTCCACGGTCGTCGACAAGTACATCGGCGAGACCGAGAAGAACCTGGAGCGGATCTTCACCGAGGCGTCGGCCGTCAACGCGGTGCTGCTGTTCGACGAGGCCGATGCCATCTTCGGCAAGCGTTCGGACGTGAAGGACGCCCACGACCGGCACGCCAACATCGAGTCGGCCTATCTCCTCCAGCGGATGGAGTCGTTCGACGGCATCGCGATCCTGACCACCAATCTGCGGGCCAACCTGGACGAGGCGTTCACCCGCCGGCTCGACGTGGTCGCGGACTTCCCGGTGCCCGACGCCGCCCAGCGGCTCGCCCTGTGGGAGCGGTGCCTGGGCGAGCGGCTGCCGCGGGCCGACGACCTCGATCTCGGCTTCTGCGCGGACCGGTTCGAGCTCGCCGGCGGCTCGATCCGGTCCTGCGCGGTGACCGCCGCCTACCTGGCGGCCGCGGAGGGCACGCCGCTGGCCATGGGGCAGCTGGTGACGGCGATCGCGCAGGAGTACCGCAAGCTCGGCCGGCTGGTCCTGGAGGGCGAGTTCGGACCGTACCTGCCCCAGGTCACACACGGGTAAGCCGCCGCCGGCCGAGGTGCAGGCCGGGCTGCCTGGAGGGTACGGCGGGGGCGCCCGGGAAGGCAGCGGGGTTGCCCCCGGCCAGGTCCGCGCGCACCTGCCGTCGGTGACGGCGGCCGGAGAGGCTGGGGGCGGACTTGAACGCAACACCCGAACGCAGCACAGCGACACGAAGGAGCGAGTATGCCGACGTACCTCACCCCGGGCGTGTACGTGGAGGAGGTGCAGTCCGGTGCTCGCCCGATCGAAGGGGTCGGCACCGCGGTCGCCGCGTTCGTCGGGTTCGCCCAGAGCGGGCCGTTCCACGAGCCGACGCTGGTCACCAACTGGGACCAGTACACCCAGCACTTCGGCGGCTTCACCGACGGCACCTACCTGGCCCACGCGGTCTACGGGTACTTCGCCAACGGCGGCGGGGCCGCGTACGTCGTCCGCATCGGCGGCCCGGCCCAGGGCGCCTCCGCCCCGGAGGCCGCCGGCGGCCGCCCGGGCGTGCGCGCGGCGGAGCCGGTCGAGCTCGGCGGCTTCCTGTTCGCGGCCCGTCCCGGCATCACCGGCGTGTCCGTGGAGATCGCCGACGCGGACGGGGAGAACCCGCCCGAGGACCGCTTCAAGGTCCTGGTCCGCCAGGGCGACCAGGTGGTGGAGACCTACGAGGCGTCCATCCGCAAGAGCGTCAAGGGCTATCTCGTCGCCCAGGCCCGCCCCTCGAAGCTGATCGAGGTCAGCGAGCAGCGCAACGCCGGCCAGACCCGGCCCGTGAACCAGACCGTGGCCGTGCCCGACGCCGCGTCCGCGCCCGCTCCGGCGGGACGCGGCGACGTCGCCCGGCTCGACCCGTCCGAGTACGTCGGCGACGCCGGCGCCCGCACCGGCTTCGCCGGTCTGGAGACCATCGACGAGATCACCATGGTCGCGGTGCCGGACCTGATGAGCGCCTACGAGCGCGGCGACATCGACGCCGAGGGCGTGCGCACCGTGCAGCTCGCGGTGATCTCGCACTGCGAGCAGATGGGCGACCGGGTGGCCGTCCTGGACACCCCGCCCGGGCTCTCCGCGCAGCAGGTGCGCACCTGGCGCATGGACGAGGCGGGCTACGACTCCCGTTACGCCACGCTCTACTACCCGTGGGTGCGGGTCTTCGACCCGGCCGCCGGGCGCAACACGGTCGTCCCGCCGAGCGGTCACGTCGCCGGTGTGTGGGCGCGCAGCGACGCCGAGCGCGGTGTGCACAAGGCCCCCGCCAACGAGGTGATCCGCGGTGCGGTGGACCTGGAGCTGCGCCTGAGCAAGGGCGAGCAGGACCTGCTGAACCCGATCGGCGTGAACTGCGTCCGGGCCTTCCCGGGCCGGGGCATCCGGATCTGGGGCGCCCGTACCCTCTCCTCCGACCCGGCCTGGCGCTACCTGAACGTGCGCCGCCTCTTCAACTACCTGGAGGAGTCCATCCTCCTGGGCACCCAGTGGGTGGTCTTCGAGCCGAACGACGACCGGCTCTGGTCGAGCATCCGGCGCAACGTCACCGCGTTCCTCACCGAGGAGTGGCGTCGCGGCGCGCTGTTCGGCCGGACGGCGGCGGAGGCGTTCTACGTGAAGTGCGACCGGGACAACAACCCTCAGGAGTCGATCGACCTGGGCCGCGTGGTCTGCGAGATCGGCGTGTCGCCCGTCAAGCCGGCCGAGTTCGTGGTGTTCCGGCTCGCGCAGTTCTCCGACAGCACCAGCCTCGTCGACGAGTGACCCGCGGCCGCCGCCTCGGTTCGGTGTGACAGCTTTCAGAACAGCCGCGACAGCAAGGAAAGGTGACGGACAGTCATGGCAGAGGGCGATGCTCTTTCCACCCATATCTTCGGCGTCCAGCTCGGTGGTTACCTGGTCGAGTCGATCCAGGAGATCAGCGGTCTGACCGTCGAGGAGGAGGTCGTCGAGGTCCGCCAGGTCAGTGCGGAGGGCAAGCAGATCATCCGCAAGCAGCCCGGCGCCCGCCAGGCCGGTGAGGTCACGATCACCCGGGGACTCGACAAGAGCAGCGAGTTCACCAAGTGGATCAAGGAGACCCTCAACAACGGGGCCGTCGACACCGCTCGGCAGAACCTCACCATCGAGATCAAGGACACCACGGGCGCGACCGTGCGCCGCATCCAGCTGATGCAGGGCTGGGCCTCCAAGTGGGAGGGCCCGTCCCTCAAGGCCGGCGAGTCGTCCGCGGCCACCGAGTCGGTGACCATCGTGTTCGAGGAGATCATCGTCGAATGAGGCGCCGTACCGTAACGGCGGGCAACCTGGACGAGATCCTGCAGCTCACGGCCCCCGCCGAAGCCCCGGAGCAGCCGGCGGCACCGCCCGCCGCCGCTCCGGCGCCGCGCGAGGACCACGGGCTGCGCACCGAGTTCGAGTTCGAGCTGCCGCGCGGGTACGTGGACGAGGCGGGCACCGTGCACCGGCACGGTGCCATGCGCCTGGCCACCGCCCGCGACGAGCTGCGCCCGCAGATCGACCTGCGGGTCAAGGAGAACCCGGCGTACCTGAGCGTGGTGCTGCTCAGCCAGGTGATCACCCGGCTCGGCAACATCACCGACGTGCACGCCGGGATCGTGGAGCGGATGTACGCGACCGACGTCGCGTTCCTCCAGGACTTCTACCGGCGCGTCAACAGCGAGGGCCACACCCGCGCGGCGGTCACCTGCCCGCACTGCGAAGGCGGCTTCGAGGTCGACCTCTCCGGTGGGCGCCTGGGGGAATCGTGACGTACGCACTCCCCCGGCTGCGGGAGGAGATCGCGTACATCGCCTACCACTTCCACTGGCCGCGCGAGGAGATCCTCGACCTGACCCACGGCGAGCGCCAGGAGTGGGTCACCGAGATCGCTCGAATCAACACCCGTGTGAACGAAGGCGGTTGAGCAGATGGCATGGCGGGACAGGCTGCGCCGGCGTGCCGCCGTGCCGGACGCCACGGCCGCCCGGCGGGCGGCTTCCCCCGACACGTCGACCGACGGCATGGCCGCGCCCGGGGACGCCGCCGCCGCGCGGAGCGCCGGCGTGCCCGGCGACTGGGACGGCGGCTGGCGCATGACCGCGCCGCCCTCGCTGACCGTGTCGCGCGCCCCGATCAGTGTCAGCGACGGGCTGGTCTTCCGGTCCCGCCTGGCCGCGTGGCGCGATCCCTCGTTCGACACCGGGCTCGCGCACGCCGTGCTGCCGTCCGCCCCGGCCGGCCTCGTCGGAGGGGTCGCCCGCCCCGCCGCCGCCCGGCCCGGCCCCGGCAGCGGCGGCCCGTTGCTGCTGCGTGCGCTCCGCCCGTACGAGGCGGACGGCGCGGCCGGGACGGCGGAGCCGTCGGCTCCTGTTTCCGCCGGTTCCGCGCGGGAGCGCGCCACCCCGCTGATCGCGCGGCGGGTGCGGCCGGACGCCGTCTCGTCGCCCGGGGCGGTGTCGTCCGGGCCGAAGTCTCCGGGTGGGCGCGGGCCGGTCGTGGAGCCGGACGCGTCCGGGGCGGGCGCGTCCGGGGCGGGCGCGTCCGGGGCGGGCGCGTCCGGGGCGGGCGCGTCCGGGGCGGGCGCGCGTGGGTCCGTGGCGGGCGGTGGCGGGTCCGGGTCGGGTGCTTCCGCAGCCGGTGCGGGCGCGGGCCGGTCCCTGCCGAACGTCGTGACGCCCTCCCGTGACGGCGCCCGCTCGCGCGCCGGCGGCGCGCCGGGTCCTGTCGTCGCGCGTGCCACCGTCCGTGGCGACGCGGGGGACACCCACGCGGACAAGCGACGGCAGTCGAGCGCGACGGAAGCCGGGCTGCCCGGTGCGGCGCCCGGTGCCCGTGGACTCACCTCCACGCACTCGGCGGCGGTGCTCGGCACGCCGGCTCCCGCGGGGCAGCGGGCCGAGGCGACGGGCGGCGGCACCGCGGTGTCCCCTGCCGCGCCCGGGCGCGCGCCGACGCCTCCGGGTTTCCCGCTGATCCGCCGTATCGCGGTGGTGCCGGCGGCCTCGGCCGAGACAGCCACGCCCCGGGGTGGGTCCGCTGGGCGTAACCCGGCGTCGAATCCGTCCGTTCAGCGGGCAGCGGCGAACACGCCGGGCTCCGGAGCGGGTTCTGACTCCGCAAGAACCCCGTCCCGACCATCCGCCGCGTCCGACGCGCCTGCTCGGCAGGCCGCGACCGGCACTTCGGGATCCGGCAAGCTCACGCCCTCGACGGGAGCCCTCTCCGGTCCGTCCGCGGCGTCCACCCCGCCCGTCCAGCGGTCCGCCACCGGCACTTCGGGAACCGGAGGAGGCAGGCGGCGGACTGCGGCGAGCACGTCCGGATCCGGCGCCGGCTCCGGATCCGGACATGCCGCGTCCGCCCCGGAGGCCCCGGGCACCCGTACGCCCCGTACCGACGCGGCGCACGCCGCGGTACGGCCGCGGGCGGTCGGCCGTCCGCTGACCGTCGCCCGGGTCCCGGCCACGCCCAGGCGGCGCGTGTCCGTCGTGCGCCCCGCCGTGCCCGCGGCCTACGAGGGCGGCTCGTCCCACGACCCGCAGACGGCCACGCCCCCGACCCCGGCAACCCCGGACCCGCCCGTACCGCGCGCGGCGAGCCGTGCGCCGCTCGGCGCCCCGCTGACCGAACTGCCCTCCACCGCCGTACCGTCGGGCCGCAGCACCTCGGCGCCCGGCTCCGCTCCCGCCCCGACGATGCCCGTGGTCCAGCGCCGGGCGGAGTCCTCGGCCGAGGCCGCGACCAGGCCCGAAAGCGGTGGGTCGCGGCCGTCCCCGCAGCCCCGCGCGGGGAGCGCCGCCCCGGCGGAGTCCGCGGCCCAGCCCCAGACGACCCGCGGCTCGGGCCCCGGGCGGTCCACTCCCCGCGTGCGCACCGGGCTCGGTGAGCCCCTGTCCGCACTGCCGCCGAGCGCCGCGCTGCCCGCTCCCCCGGCGAGTCCCATGTCCGCCGCCGACATCCAGCGTGCGCTCGCGGCCCCACCTGGCCCGACCCGACCGGGTACGCCCCCTCCCGGCCCGTCCACCCAGCCGGCCGGCCACGCGCCGCTGCTTGGGGCTGGTGACGTGCAGCGCCGTACCGCCGAGGGCACCGGGGAAGCAGCGGACACTGCGGCGGGTGCCGTGTCCTCCGCACGCCCGCTCGTGCAGCGGGCCACCGCCTCTCCCGACCCGGCGACACCCTCGGGCACCGCGCCCGCCGCCGGGCACCTCGCGGACGTGCCGCGCACGCCCTCCGCCCCCCGGCGTGCCGACACCTCGGCACCGACCGGCGGCGGCCGCGCGGTTCCGCTCGTCGTCGCCCGAGCCGTCACCGACCGGAGCGGGACACCGCACCACACGCCCCACGCCCCGGCCCCCTTCGCGGCCCGCACCCTCCGACTCCTCGCGGCACGGCCCCTGAACCTCGGCACCCGCGACATGGGGAGCGCGGCCGCCCCGGCCCCGCGCCAGGCGAGCCGCCCCGTGGTCGCGGCACGCTGGCCCGGAGCGCCCGGCACGCCCGGAGCGCCCGGCACCCCGCAGGTCCAGCGAGCGACGAGCACGCCGCCGCCCGCGCGTACCGCCACCGCCGCCGTCTCCCCCGGCCACGCCCCGCGTCCCGCGCACGTCACGAGGCCGGCGCCCTCGCCGGTCGCGGCCTCGCCCCTGCCCGTGACCGGCCCGCAGGCCCCGCCGCTCGTGGTCCGGCCGCCCACGGCGGCCCCGTCGACGCAGCCGGTCCCCGTCGTACGGCCCCGGATGCCCGCCGCCGGCACCGGACCGACCCCTCCCGGGCCACCGGCAGCCGGCACACCGGTGCAGCGCGCCGCCGACGCCACCCACGGCGGACCGGCCGGCGTCCGGACCGCCCCGGCCGCGACGCGCGGCAGCCGGCACACGGCCACCACCCAGGGGACCACCGCACCCTCCGCCGCCCGGCCCGAGCGCCCGCACGATGCCGCACCCCAGGGCTCCGATCTCGACCTGGACGATCTGGCACGCCGTCTGCTCGATCCGGTCGCCCGCCTGCTGCGCACCGAGTTACGGCGCGGCCGGGAACGCGCGGGCAGGCCCTTCGACGGGCGCCGCTGAGCACACGGACGAACGAGACACGGATGACGGACGGACGACGGACCAGATGACGGACAACATCTTCGCGACCAGCGTGTTCTTCCGCCTTGCCATCGGCGGCAACGACCTGGGGGCCTTCCACACCTGCTCGGGCATGGGCGCGGAGGTCGAGATGGAGAGCTATGCCGAGGGCGGCAACAACGGCTTCACCTGGCAGCTGCCGGGGCGCGTGACCTGGTCGAACATCACGCTCACCCGGCCCGTCACCGCCGACACGGCGAAGATCGGCCGCTGGCTGGACGAGACGCTGCGGCGGGTGGAACCCAAGGACGGCGAGATCGTGGCCCTGCGGCCCGATCTGAGCCGGATCATCAGCTGGCAGGTGTTCGGGATCGTCCCGGTGCGCTGGCAGGGCCCGTCCTTCGATCCCGCCAACTCCGCAGCGGCGGTGGAGACCCTGGAGATCGCCCACGCGGGCCTCCTGCCCTCCTGACACCTGCTGACCCACCCCGCCCCGTCTCCTCTCGTCGTCCTCGCCCGCTCCGGAAGGGAGTCCACGCCATGGCCTCATCGGCACGCGCCAGCCGCGCCAGGGCCCAGCTCACCCTCAAGGAGCCGCCGGCCTCGGTCGGGGCCAAGCCGGGCGGGACGCTCGCGCGGCTCGACCTCCAGTTCAACCCGTCGACCCTCCAGTTGAGCAAGAACACCGAGTGGCGGCGCACGCCCTCCCGCATGGCCGGCCAGTCGGCGCTGCCCGAGTTCGTCGGCAGCGGTCCGCGCACGCTGAGCCTGGAGGTGTTCCTGGACGCCACCGCCAAGCACGACAACTCGGTGGAGCAGGCGGTGGAGAAGCTGATGAAGGCGTGCGTGCCGACGCCGGCCAGCCTCGGCCGCAAGAAGCCGGCCAGCCCCTGGGTGCGCTTCGAGTGGGGCAGCGCGCGGACGACGTCGTTCGACGGGGTGCTGTCGAGCCTGTCGGTGTCGTACACGCTCTTCGACGTGGACGGCAAGCCGCTGCGGGCCACCTGCTCGCTGTCCATCGAAGAGGCGAGCGTCGACCCGGCCGGCCAGAACCCGACGTCCGGAGCGCGGACCGCCCGCAGCACGCACACCGTGGTGGCGGGCGACAGCCTGGCGATGCTGGCCTGGCGCGAGTACGGCGACGCGACGGCCTGGCGGGCCATCGCGGAGGCCAACCGCATCGACGACCCGATGGCCCTGGTCCCGGGCACCGAGCTCGTGGTGCCGGCCATGCGGGACCACGAATCCGGTGACAACGAGGAGGAACGGTGAGCCCGAGCGCATCCGGAGGCCGGTCGTTCGCGGCCGACCCGATCATCGAGACGCCCGGCGAACTGCCGCAGATCTGGGCGGCGCAGCTGGTGAGCTGTGTCGTGGACGAGAACGTGGGCCTGCCGGACACGGCGGTGCTCACCTATCGCGACCCCGACCACGAGTTCCTGCGCGCCACCGGCATCACGATCGGCACACCGCTGCGGGTTTCGGTGGTGACCGTCAAGGGGCAGGCGCGGGAGCGGCTGTTCAACGGCGAGGTCACGGCCCTGGAGATCGACCGGGACCGTACCGGCTCCTTCACCGTCGTCCGCGCCTACTCCAAGGCCCACCGCCTCCAGCGCGGCCGCAAGGTCGTGGCGTACCGGAACATGACGGCCGCCGCCATCGTCCGCAAGGTGGCCGCCGGCGCCGGACTGACCGTCGGGAAGGTGGAGGCGGCGCCGGTGACGTACCAGCAGCTGTCCCAGGCGAACGTCTCCGACTGGGACTTCCTGCAGTACCTCGCGGGCGAGAGCGGCGCGCAGGTGCGGGTCGACGAGAAGGGGGTGCTCCAGTTCACCAGGCCCACGAAGGCTTCCGGTGCGCCCGCCCCGTCGACGTCGGCGACGCGCGACCCGATGGTCCTGGAGTACGGGCGCAACCTGCTGGCGCTGCGGGCCGCGCTGTCGGCTGCCGACAGTGCCTCGAAGGTGCAGGTGCGCGGCTGGGACGTGACGACGAAGCGGCCGTTGGTCGCCGATCAGCCGTCCGTGGTCAGCGACACGGTGGTGCCGGGTCTGAGTCCGCAGCTCGCGGCGCGTTTCGGCAGGTCGACGGTGGCCGTCACCGACACCCCGTACCGTACGCAGGCCGAGACGACGGCGGTCGCGAAGGCGGCGGCGGACCAGGTCAGTGCCGGTTTCGGCGAGTTGGAGGCGGTGGCAGAGGGCAATCCGCTGCTGCGGGCGGGCAAGCCCGTGGCGCTCGGCAACGTCGGGCAGGCGTTCTCCGGCAAGTACACGGCGACGGCCGTGCAGCACGTCCTGGAGCCGCACGGCGGCTACCGCACCACCGTCTGGGTCAGCGCCAGCCCGGACCGCTCCCTGACCGGCCTGGTGACCGGCGCCAACGCGCCGGGGCGCGGCCCGCGCATCCCCGGTCTGGCGATCGGCGTGGTGACGGACGTGCGCGAGCCGAACGGCTCGGAGCGCGGCGCGGTACGGCTCACGTTCCCGTGGCTGGACGACACTTACGTCACGGACTGGGTGCGCACCGTCCAGTGGGGCGGCAAGGGCGGCGGCGGCGTGGTGAGCCCGGAGGTCAACGACGAGGTCCTCGTGGGCTTCGAGCAGGGCCTGCTGGACAGTCCGTACGTCATCGGAGGGCTCTACAACGGCGTGGACAAGCCCTCGCCGCACGACGTGCCGCTGATCGACAAGACCAGCGGGAAGGTCAACCGCCGCTCGGTGGTGTCGCGTTCGGGGCACCGCGTGGAGCTGCTCGACGCGGCGGCGCCCGGCCCGTCCGGGCTGCGCCTGGTGACCGGCGACGAGCGTCTCGAGGTACGCATGGACGACCGCCGGGACCGGATCGAGCTGACCGTGTACGCGGGGCGGAACCGTCCGCTGACCTCCGTGCTCCTGGACAAGAGCGGCATCACGCTGGACGCCGGGCGGGGCACCGTGCAGGTGACCGGCCGCCAGGTGGACATCGACGGGACCGACGGGGTCAGCATCGGGGGCCGGTCGGTGCGGGTGACCGGCAAGTCGGACGTGACCGTCGACGGCGGCCTGCTGGGTGTCCTCAAGGCCCGCCTCGTCCGGATCAACTGAGGCCCCGCCCATGCCCCTCGCCTTCTTCTCCGTCGCACCCGCCCTCGCCCCTCGCCCCCGTCCTCAGGAGCGTCCGATGCCAGCCGCAGCCCGTACCGGCGACCCCACCAACCACGGCGGCCGGATCGCCACCCCGCCGCCCGGCGCCGCCGCGAAGGTGGCGACCGTGCTGATCGGCGGGCAGCCCGCCGCCGTCGTGGGCAGCCTGCACGTCTGCGTCGTCCCGCCGCACGCGGCCCTCGGGCCGGGCAACGTGATCATGCCCAACCCGGCCGGGCTCGCCTCGGGCACGGTGCTCATCGGCGGGCTGCCGGCCGCGAAGGCCCGGGACCAGACCTCGTGCGGCGCGATGATCCTGACCGGCGCCATGAACGTGCTGATCGGGGGCGTGTGATGAGCGAGCGGTTCATCGGACGCGGCTGGGCGTTCCCCTTGCGCGTCGGGCCGACCGGCGGGATCGCCATGGTCGAGCGGGAACGGGAGCTGGAGGAGGCCATCCGCCTGATCCTCGGTACCGCGCCCGGCGAGCGGCCGATGCGGCCCGAGTTCGGCTGCGGCATCCACGAGTACGTCTTCGCGCCCGGCGACGGCGACACCGCGGGGCGGGTGGCCCAGCAGGTGCGCGAGGCGCTGGAGCGGTGGGAGCCCAGGATCGCGGTGGACGAGGTCGTCGTGGCCTTCGACTCCGTGGACGCGGGCACCCTCTACATCGATGTGCACTACACGGTGCGCACCACCAACGACCGGCGCAACCTGGTCTTCCCCTTCTACACGATCCCCTCCGAGGAGGGGGCCGAGGAAATGGTCGCGGACTGATGGCCCTGCCCTCCCCCAACCTGGACGACCGACGGTTCCAGCAGCTCGTCGACGAGGCGAAGCGGTACGTGCAGCAGCGCGCGCCCGAGTGGACCGACCACAACGTCTCCGACCCTGGCGTCACCCTCATCGAGACGTTCGCCTACCTCGTGGACCAGCTGCTCTACCGGCTCAACCGGGTCCCGGACAAGAACTACCTGGCGTTCCTCGACCTGTTGGGCATCCAGCTGTTCCCGCCGTCGGCCGCATCCGCCGAGGTCGACTTCTGGCTTTCGGCGCCGCAGCCCGAAGCGGTGGCGCTGCCGGCGGGCACCGAGGTGACGACCGCGGCCGGCGAGACCGAGGAGGCCGTGGTCTTCGCCACGGCCGGCGAACTGCGCATCGTGCCCAGCGAGTTGATCCGTCTGGTCACCGCACCGCACGGCGGCGAGCAGGCCGACCGGACCGGCTGGCTCGCCGAGGGCCGCGACATCCCGTGCTTCCAGGGGGCGCCCGAGCCCGGCGACGCGCTGCTGTTCGGCCTGCCTGCTGCGGTGCCGCGCTGTGTGGTCGCGGTGCGCCTGGACAGCCGCGTCCAGGGTGTCGGCGTCGACCCGCGCCAGCCCCCGCTGGTGTGGGAGGCGTGGGACGGCGGGCGCTGGCAGCGCTGCGAGACCGGCACCGACAGCACCGGAGGTCTGAACCGGCCGGGCGAGGTCATCGTCTACGTGCCGGCCGGGCACACCGCCTCGGTGATCGGCGGGACCCGCGCGGGCTGGCTGCGCTGCCGGGTCACCGAGGCGGAGCCGGGCCAGCCGTTCTACTCGGAGTCGCCCACCGTGCGCGAGGCCGCCGTCTTCACCGTCGGCGGCACCATGACCGTGGAGCACGCCGAGACGGTGACCGACGTGCCGCTCGGCGCGTCCGAGGGCGTGGCCGGGCAGACCTTCCGGCTCGGCCGCCCGCCCGTCCTGCTCGACGGAGAGCCGCCGGTGGTGGAGGTGTCCTCCCCCGAGGGGTGGCAGCGCTGGGACGTGGTGGAGCACTTCGGCCGATCGGCACCCGAGGACCGGCACGTGCGCGTGGACGCCACCACCGGCGAGTTCCTCTTCCCGCCGGTGCTGCGCGAGGCCGACGGCACGCTGCGCCCCTGCGGCGCCGTACCGCCCAAGGGATCCCAGATCCGTGTGACCCGCTACCGCACCGGTGGCGGCCCGGCGGGCAATGTCGCGCGCGGCGCCATCTCCGTACTGCGCAGCTCCGTTCCGTACGTCGCCCAGGTCACCAACCGGGAGGCGGCGCGCGGCGGTGTGGCCGGCGAGACGATCGACAACGCCAAGCTGCGGGCGCCGGAGACGCTGCGCATGCAGGAGCGCGCGGTGACCGCGGAGGACTACGAGATCATCGCCCGTCAGGCGGCGCCGTCCGTGCGCCGGGTCCGCTGTCTGCCCGCAGTGGACGGCGAGCCCGGCGCGGTACGGGTCCTGGTGGTGCCGGACGCGGTGGCCGACGACGGCGACCGGCTCCGTTTCGAGCAGCTCATCCCTTCCGGCCAGGTGCTCGGCACCATCACCGCGACCCTCGACGAACGGCGCCTGATCGGCACCCGCCTCGTCGTGGAGCCGCCCGTCTACCAGGGCGTCACGGTCGTCGCCCGCCTGTCGGCACCGGCCGCGGACGCCGACCGGGTGCGGGACGCGGCGCTGGCGGCACTGTTCCGGCACCTCAACCCGCTGCACGGCGGTCCCGACGGCACCGGCTGGCCGTTCGGGCGGCCCGTGCAGTACGGCGAGGTGTTCGGCGTCCTGCAACGCGCCATCGGGGACGTCCTGGTGGAGGAGATCCGGCTGTTCGCGGCCGATCCCCTCACCGGGCGGCGCGGTGCTCCGGTCGACCGGATCGACATCGGCGCGGGCACGCTGGTCTTCTCGTACCAGCACCAGGTGGTCGTGACGGCCGCGGAGCCGGAGGTACGCGGATGAGCCGGGCCGCCGTACCCGGCCTGCCGAGCCGGCACCCGATCGGCGAGCAGCTGCCCGCGCTGTACGCCGACGACGACTTCGCCCAGCGCTTCACGGCGGGCCTGGACACCGTCCTGGCCCCGGTCTTCACGACCCTGGACAACCTCCCCGCGTACCTCGACCCCCGCGTGACCCCCGCCGACTTCCTGTCCTGGCTGGCCAGTTGGGTCGGCGGCGTCGACGACCCCCGGTGGCCGCTGGCGCTGCGCCGCGAGGCGGTGGCCCGCGCGGTGGAACTCCACCGCCGGCGCGGCACCCGGCGCGGCCTGGTCGAGGCGCTGCACCTGGTCCTCGGCGTGCGTGCCGACGTCAGCGGCGACGGCGGGGCGACCTGGTCCGACACCCCCGGCGCCGAGCCGCCCCCGCCACCGGCCGACGAGGTCCTGGTACGGGTCTGGCCGGACCGCGAGGGGCCGGTGGACGCGGACCGGGTCCGCGCCCTCGTACGCACCCTGTGCCCGGTCCACACGGTCTGCCGCGTCGAGGTCCTGCCGGGCCCGCCGGCGGCAGCGCTCGAGGAAGGTGACGACGTTGCGTGAGTGCCCGGCATGCGGGGCGTCCAACGGCCCGGCGGACGACTTCTGCGGCAACTGCGGCGCGTATCTGGGCTGGTCTCCGACCAGCCCGGGTGCGGGGCCGACGAGGCCGCCGGCGCCGAACGGCGGCACGACGCCCGTGGACCCGGAGGTCGGCGGAGCAGACGGCGCCGGGGACTGGGGGCCGCGGGGCGACTCGGCCGGGCCCGGGGCCCAAGGGCCCGAGGACGGCGCCCCGGAAGGCGCTGGGGCCCGGGAGCCGGTGCACGGCGACTCGGCCGGCACCGGGGTCCGGGGCTCGGGCGACGGCGACTCGCGGGGCGGTACGGCCCCGGGGCCGGGGAGCAGCGACGCGGTGGGCACCGCGCCACGGGGCTCGGGGACCGGCGACACGACCGGCGCTGCCCGCCGTGGCCCGGCGGACGGCGGCGCGGCGGAAGGCACCGCGGCCGGAGGCCGGGGTGACGCCGAGTCGGAGGGCACTGACGCGCGAGGCGCCGGCCGCCCGGGCCGGGCGAGCAGTGACGCGAGAGGCTCCACCGCGCGGAGCGCCCGAAGCGGCGGGGCGGAGGGCACCTCGCCCCGGAACGGCACGGGGAACGGCGGCTCCTGGAGCCGCCCCGGCCCGCAGAGCGGCGAATCGGAGCGCGGCGCGCACCGGGCCGCGGCCACCGGGCCGGCGGACTCCCCCTCCCGCGCCCACGCCGACCCGACCGGGCGGCCGGCGACGGAGCCCGAGGCGGGTCCCGCCGCCCACGCCGACCCGACGGGGCGCTCTGCGGCGGAGCCCGAGGCGTCCCCGACACCGCCGCCCGAAGCCGGTCCCGCCCGTGGGGAAGGCCAGGTCGGCCGCTGGTCGCGCCGCCGGGAGCGTGCGCCGCACGTGCCGCCCGGTCCTCCGCGTACCACCGCCCTGTCCCGGCCCGAGACGGCGCCGCGGCCGCCCGCCGCTCCGGAGGCGGAGGCCCCGGCGCCCGTCAGCCCGCGGGTGGCCGCCCGGCCGGCGGCGGCACCGGTGGCCGACCCCGCGCCCGTGCAGCCCGCGAAGGCGGTCGCGCCGCGACCCGTCGTACGGCCGGCGGTCGTGGGCGATGACGTGGCCGGCGTGCCGTGCCCCGCGTGCGGTACGCCCAACCCGCCGGACCGCCGCTTCTGCCGCCGCTGCGCGGCGCCGCTGACGCCCGCCACCGCGCAGGCTCCCCTGCCGTGGTGGCGGACGGTCTGGCCGTTCCGTCGCCGTACGCGGGCGGGTTCGGGCCGGCTGACGCGCTTCCTGGTGGTTTTGGCCGTCGTGCTCGCCCTGTGCGCGGGCGGCTTCCTGCTGCTGCCGGCCGGGCGCCACCTGATCGAGGACACCCGGGACAAGCTGGGCAAGGCCAAGGCGGTGACCCCGACCCGCGTCGAGGCGAGCGCCCAGTCGCCCGGGCACCCGGCGGACGACACCACGGACGGGCTCAGCAACCGCTACTGGGGCGCGCCCGGCCCCGGCGCATCGGTGACGTACACCTTCGCCAAGCCCTTCCGCCTGGTCGACGTGATCATCACCAACGGCGCCTCGTCGTCGCCCGAGGAGTACGCGCGGCAGGGGCGGGCTCTCCAGGTGGACATGGAGGTGACGGCGCGGGACGGCCGGAAGGTGGTCAAGAAGCTCTCGCTGAGCGACAAGCCGGGTCCGCAGACCTTCCCCACGGGCATCAGTGACGTCACGACGATCCGGCTGACACTGGACGCAGCGGCGGGGCTGGTCAAGGGCCGCCATATCGCCCTGGCGGAGGTGGAGTTCTTCCAGCGGGGCTGACGTCGGCGCGCCGTCTCACGCACGCTGCGAGGAGAAGGACTCGGCCCGTCGCGTCGGTGCGGCGCCAGCATCCACCCGTCGGCCCCACCCGCGCCCGACCACCCGCCACCCCGGGCGGCCGCCACCCCGCCCGACCACCCGTCACCCCGCCCGGCCGTCACCCCGCCCGGCCGTCCTCCACCGCGTACGGCACGAACGTGCCCGCGTTCTCGTCCACGGCCAGCGTGCGGCCCAGCGGCGGCACCGCTCGCTGGGGGCAGTCGAGGCGTTCGCAGACGCGGCAGCCCATGCCGATCGGGGTGGCGGCGGCCTTGTTGGTGAGGTCGAGGCCGTCGGAGTAGACCAGGCGGCCGGCGTGGCGGACCTCGCAGCCGAGGCCGATGGCGAAGCTCTTGCCGGGTTCGCCCCACCCGCCGCGATGCCGGGTGACGGTGCGGGCGGTCCACAGGTAGCGCTGGCCGTCGGGCATGGCGGCCACCTGGACGTGGATGCGGCCGGGCGCGGCGAAGGCCTCGTAGACGTTCCACAGGGGGCAGGTGCCGCCGGCGCGGGAGAAGTGGAAGCCGGTGGCCGACTGCCGCTTGGACATGTTGCCGGCCCGGTCCACACGGACGAAGGAGAAGGGGACGCCGCGCAGCCGCGGGCGCTGGAGCGTGCTCAGGCGGTGGCAGACCGTCTCGTAGCCGAGGCCGAAGCGGTCGGTGAGCCGCTCGATGTCGTAGCGGGTCTCCTCGGCAGCGGCGTGGAAGACCCGGTACGGGAGGACGAGCGCGGCGGCGAAGTGGTGCGCCACGCCGATGCGGGCCAGCGACCAGGTGGTCGAGCCCTCCTCGTAGTCCTCGGAGGCGTACCCGCGCAGCAGGTCGTCGTGCTCGAGCAGGGCGAGCTGGGTGGCCATGCGGAAGGCCTGCTGGCCTGGGCGCAGCCGGGGCGAGAGGTGCAGGATCCGGGTGTCCGGGTCGTAGCGGTGAAGCTGGCGGTCGGCGTCGCCGGTGACCCGGACGCCGTGGCGCTCGTCGAGCCGCGTGGCGAGGGCCTGGCGCACCTCGCCGGGGCGGACGCCGATCTCGTACGCGAGGTCTTCGGCAGCGCGGTCGGCGTCGTCCAGGTAGTTGCGGCGCCGGTAGAAGAACTCGCGGATCTCCTCGTGCGGCGTGCGCGCGGTGTCATGGGTGAGGGTGTCGCCGCGCCCGGCGGTCAGTCCGGCGAGGCGTTCGGTGAGGGTGCGGTGTCCCCGGCCGAGCTCCAGCAGGAGCGTGGCCACGTGGGGAAGGCGGGAGACGAGGTCCTTCAGGTCGGCGGCGGAGAGCACGCCCCGGTCGAGGTCGTCGGCCAGGGCCTCGCGCAGGTCGGCCAGGAGCCGGATGGTGTCCCGTTCGGAGAAGAACTCGGGGTCGACGCCGAACGTCTCGGTGACGCGGAGCAGGACGGAGACGGTGAGCGGTCTCTTGTCGCTCTCCAGCTGGTTGAGATAGCTGGGCGAGATCCTGAGCGCCTTGGCCAGCTCGGCCTGGCCGAGCCGGCGCTCCTCGCGCAGCCGGCGCAGTCTCGCGCCGGCGTAGATCTTGCTCACGGCCGACCACTCCCCTCCTGACGGGCATTGCCCACACCCTAGGTCAGTTCTCGCCCGTCGAGGGCTTCGCAGACTTGGCAAATCATGGGTGCGGGATTCACAGAAATTGGCATCCGGCCATGGTTGATGGCACTGGGTGCCAGTGCCAGAGTCGAGCCACGGCCCGCCGTTCAGGCAGGCAGGAAGCAGAAACCGGGGCACGGCTCATGCCCTGACGTCGTAAGGACCCGGTCGCCTCGGCCGGTGCTCCGGCGGGCCGTACACACCCCCCACTCCCTTTCACATCTTCACAGAGTCAGACACCTCACAGGAGAGACCACCATGGCGCAGGCAGCGACGACGAAGGCAGCCGAGGAACTGGCGCGGCGCTGGGCGACGGACCCTCGCTGGGCGGGGATCGAGCGCACGTACTCCGCGGAGGACGTGGTCCGGCTCTCGGGCAGCGTCCGCGAGGAACACACGCTGGCCCGGCGCGGAGCCGAGCGACTGTGGCGGCAGCTGCACGATCTCGACTACGTCCACGCGCTGGGCGCGCTGACCGGCGGGCAGGCCGTCCAGCAGGTGAAGGCCGGGCTCCAGGCGATCTACCTGTCGGGCTGGCAGGTCGCCGCCGACGCCAACCAGGCCGGGCACACGTACCCCGACCAGAGCCTCTACCCCGTCAACTCCGTTCCCCAGGTGGTCCGTCGGATCAACAACGCGCTGCTGCGCGCCGACCAGATCGCCACCGCCGAGGGCGGCACGGACACGACGGACTGGCTGGCCCCGATCGTCGCCGACGCCGAGGCCGGCTTCGGCGGCCCCCTCAACGCCTTCGAGCTCACCAAGGCCATGATCGCGGCCGGTGCGGCGGGCATCCACTACGAGGACCAGCTGGCCTCCGAGAAGAAGTGCGGCCACCTCGGCGGCAAGGTCCTCGTGCCCACCTCCCAGCACGTCCGCACGCTCAACGCGGCCCGTCTCGCGGCCGACATCGCCGACGTCCCGACCCTGATCGTCGCCCGCACGGACGCCCTCGCCGCGACCCTGCTGACCAGCGACGTCGACGAGCGCGACGCCGAGTTCGTCACCGGCGAGCGCACCGCGGAGGGCTTCTACCGGGTCCGCGGCGGCATGGCCCCGGTCATCGCCCGCGGCCTGGCCTACGCCCCGTACGCCGACCTCATCTGGGTCGAGACCGGCACCCCGGACCTGGCGCAGGCCCGCGAGTTCGCCGAGGCGATCCACGCCCGCCACCCGGACCAGATGCTGGCGTACAACTGCTCGCCGTCCTTCAACTGGAAGGCGGCCCTGGACGACGACCAGATCGCCAAGTTCCAGCGCGAACTCGGCGCCATGGGCTACAAGTTCCAGTTCATCACCCTGGCCGGCTTCCACTCCCTCAACCACGGCATGTTCGACCTGGCCCGGGGTTACGCCGAGCACGGCATGACCGCCTACGTCGACCTCCAGGAGCGGGAGTTCGCCGCGCAGGCCCAGGGCTTCACCGCCGTCAGGCACCAGCGCGAGGTCGGCACGGGCTACTTCGACCTCGTCTCGACCGCCGTCAACCCGGCTTCCTCCACCACCGCGCTGGCCGGCTCCACCGAGGAGGAGCAGTTCCACTAGGCGCCCACCGGTACGCCTCCCCTGCGAACGGGGGCGGGCACCACGTCCGCCCGCCCCCGTTCCCCATCCCTCCCCTCCCCTCTCCTCTCCCTCCCGTCCCAGGAGAACCCGATGCCCACCAGCGCCCCGCCCCGCCTCCTCCGGGTCCTCGCGGCCCCGGGCGACCGCCACGACGAGATCCTCACCCCCGCCGCCCTGGACTTCGTCGGCCGCCTCGCCGACGCGTTCGGCGACCGCCGGCGGGACCTGCTGAAGGAGCGCCGCCGGCAGGCCATCCGCCTCGCGACCGGCGCCCCGCTCGACTTCCCGCTCGCGACCGCCGCCATCCGCGCCGACACGTCCTGGCGAACGGCCCCGCCCGCACCCGGTCTGACCGACCGCCGGGTCGAGATCACCGGCCCGCCGGACCGGCGGATGGCCGTCAACGCCCTCAACTCCGGCGCGTCCGTGTGGATGGCGGACTTCGAGGACGCCACCGCACCCACCTGGGACAACGTCATCGGCGGCCAGGTCGTCCTGCTCGACGCCGTCGAACGGCGCATCGACTTCACCACCGAGGAGGGCAAGGAGTACCGCCTCGGCGAGAACCCCGCGACCGTCGTGGTCCGGCCGCGCGGCTGGCACCTCGACGAGGAGCACCTGGAGTTCGACGGCCGTCCCGTGCCCGCGCCGCTGGTCGACTTCGGGCTGTACTTCTTCCACTGCGCGCAGCGGCAGATCGACGCCGGCCACGGCCCGTACTTCTACCTCCCCAAGCTGGAGAACCGGTACGAGGCGCGGCTGTGGAACGACGTCTTCGTCCTCGCCCAGGACCTGCTCGGCATCCCCCGGGGCACCGTGCGCGCCACCGTGCTCATCGAGACGATCACCGCCGCGTTCGAGATGGAGGAGATCCTCTACGAGCTGCGCGAGCACAGCGCGGGCCTCAACGCAGGGCGCTGGGACTACCTGTTCAGCCTGATCAAGACCTTCGGTCACCGCACCGACTTCCTGCTGCCGGACCGTGCGATGGTCACGATGACGGCGCCGTTCCTGCGGGCGTACACCGAACTCCTGGTGCGCACCTGCCACCGGCGCGGCGCCCACGCCATCGGCGGGATGGCTGCCCAGGTCCCGAGCAAGGACCCGGCCGCCCACGAGGCCGCGCTCGCCAAGGTGCGCATGGACAAGGAGCGGGAGGCCGAGGACGGCTTCGACGGCTCCTGGGTGGCCCATCCGGGTCTCGTACGGGTCTGCCGCGAGGTCTTCGACGGGGTGCTCGGCGACCGCCCGCACCAGCTCGACCGGACCCGCGAGGACGTACAGGTGTCGGTCGCGGACCTGCTCTCCGTGCGTCGCGTCAGCGGCCCGCCGACCGAGGAGGGCGTGCGGACCAACATCGCGGTGGCCCTGCGCTACTTCGACGCGTGGCTGCGCGGGCAGGGAGCCGTGGCCCTGTACGGGCTGATGGAGGACGCCGCCACCGCGGAGATCGCCCGCGTCCAGATCTGGCAGTGGCTGCGGCACCGGGTGCTCGACCGCGACACCGTGCTGCGGGTCCTGGACGAGGAGCTCGCGGCACTCGGTGCCGCGCACCCGTGGGCGGCGCTGGACGAGGTGCGGGAGCTCTTCGAGCAGACCGCCCTGGCGAACGAACTCCCGCTCTTCTTCACACCGCTGGCCTACACCCGCCATCTCGTGCGGACCACGGAGGCGCAGGCATGAGCGCCCCGGACATCCGGCGCGTGGGCGTCGTGGGCGGCGGGCAGATGGGCGCGGGGATCGCCGAGGTCTGCGCGCGGGCCGGGCTGGACACCGTGGTCTGCGAGGCCACCGTGCCGGCGGCCCGCGCGGCCCGCGAGCGGATCGCCGTATCCCTGGAACGGGCCGTGCAGCGCGGCAAGCTCGACCGCGTCTCCGCCGAGGCGGCGCTCGACCGGATCACCACCACGGCGGAGCTCGCCGATCTCGCGGACCGCCAACTGGTCGTCGAGGCCGTGACCGAGAACCCCGACATCAAGACGGAGGTGTTCGCCGCCCTCGACAAGATCGTCGCCGACCCGGACGCGGTCCTGGCCACCAACACCTCCTCGCTCCCCGTCATGCGCCTGGGAATGGCCACCGGGCGCGCCGACCGTGTCGTCGGCCTGCACTTCTTCAACCCGGTGCCGGTGCTGCCCCTCGTGGAGGTGGTGACGACCCTGCACACCGCGACGGCCACAGCGGCCGCGGTGACGGCCTTCGCCACCGACACCCTGGGCAAGACGGTCATCCGGTCACGCGACCGGGCCGGCTTCGTCGTCAACGCCCTGCTGATCCCCTACCTGCTCTCGGCGATCCGGATGACGGAGTCGGGCTTCGCCTCCGCCACGGACGTCGACAACGGCATGGAACTGGGCTGCGCCCACCCGATGGGCCCGCTCAGGCTGGCCGACCTGATCGGCCTCGACACGGTCGCCTCCATCGCCGAGTCCCTCTACGACGAGTTCAAGGAGCCCCTGTACGCCCCGCCGCCGCTGCTCCTGCGGATGGTGGAGGCGGGGCTGCTCGGGCGCAAGACCGGGCGCGGATTCCATCCGTACGACCGGGCCTTGTGAGAGGGGGACGACAGGGCGGCCGCCCGTGGCCGGTGGCGCGGCCCTTGCGCTCGTGTGCGCTCCAAGGTCTAGCGTCTCGGGCTGCCGGACGAACGGACCGCGAGGGGAAGTCACATGAAGCAGGTCGAGCTGGGCCGTACCGGGGAGCACGTCAGTCAGATCGGGCTCGGTTGCATGCTGATGGGCACGACGACCGACGAGCCGACGTCGGTCGCGATGCTCGACCGGTTCGCCGAGGCCGGGGGCACCTTCCTGGACACCGCCAACTGCTACTGCTGGTGGGACCGGCCGGGCAGCGACGGCGGTGAGAGCCAATCAGCTGGTGCTCGCCTGGCTGCTGCACCAGACCTCGCCCCGGGCCGTACCCCTGATCGGTCCGCGCACCCTGGAGCAGTACGAGGCCGCTCTGCCCGCCCTGGACCTCACGCTCTCCGCCGAGCAGCTCGCCCGCCTGGACGCCGCCGGGGCCTGAGGTTCATCCGTCGCCCGCGTCCGCCACCTCCGGCGGGGCGTCCCGTACCGACCGCATCTCCGCCGGTCTCGGCATCGACGGTCGTGCCCGGTGGCGGCGGCTCAGCCAGACGTACAGCGCCAGGCAGGGCAGCAGCAGGCCGATCGCGGTGACGACGACGAAGGCCGTGAAGCTGTCGATGTGGTTGGCCAGCCAGGCGAAGTTCTGCCCGAAGAAGCCGACGACGAAGGACAGCGGCAGGAAGACGCTGGCGAGGATGGTGAGCTGCTCCATCGTCGCGCTCTGACGGAGAGTGATCTTGTTCTGCTCGACGGAGACGACGGCGATGTTGGCCTCCAGAACGGTGGCGAGGAGGTCGCGCTGGGCCGCGACCTCCTCGTTGACCAGCAGCAGGTGGTCGTGCACGTTGTGGAGGTACGGCTGGAGCTCGTGCGGCGCCTTGCCCGGCTGCAGCTGGCGGGCGAGGACGGACAGGAGCGGGTGCACCGCGCGGTAGAAGTCGGTGGCCTCGCGGCGCAGGAAGTAGATGCGCTCGGTGGGGGCGACCGCGCCGGAGAAGACCGTGGCCTCGATCTGCTCGATGTCGCGGTCGAGTTCCGCGACGACGGGCGCGTAGCTGTCGACGACCTGGTCGAGGATGGCCCAGAGGGTCGAGGTGCTGCCGGCGCGCAGCAGCTCGGGACGGCGTTCGAGGCGGGCACGGGCGCCGTGCAGTTCGCTGGCGATGCCCTGGCGCACGGTGATCACGAAGTCCGGGGCGAGGAAGACGCTGATCTCCCCCGTGTCGATCTCCTCGCGCTCGTCGTCGTAGCGCGCGGTACGCAGGATGATCAGCTCGGTGCCGTCCTCGTACCGCTCGGCCTTCGGGCGCAGGTGGAAGGTCTGGGCGTCCTCGACGGCCAGCTCGTGCAGCCCGAAGCTGCCGCGGACCTGGGCCATCTCCTCCTCGCTCGGCTCGAAGAGGCCGAGCCAGACGAACCCGCCCTCGCTGCGGCACGCGGCCGCCTGCTCCAGCTCCATCGGACCCTGCTGCTGCCGGCGCCCGTCGCGATAGTGGGCGCAGTCGACGATCATGGCGTTCCTCCTCGCGTCCTGATCTCCATGGTTGCTCCAGGACGCGGGAGGAGGCCACCGGCTCGCCGGGGGGTGCGGAGCCGGACGGGCCGCCCCGGACGCGGGTGTTGCGCCTGCGGTTCACCGGACTGCCGCGGGTGGCCATGAGGGTGGCCGGCGCCGTCCTGCTCGATGGCACCGCCCACGCCGACGAGGTCCGCGCAGGGGAACGGCCCGCCCGCGGAGGCGGCGATCCGCTCGGCGACGAGGGCGTCCTGGGCATGGGTCTGCTGGCCGCCCCCTCCGTTGCGGCCGATCGCGAGGCCACCGGGCAAGCCCGCGCGGGACGGGGGGCGAAGCCGCCGTAAGGGGAGAGACGAAGAAAGGCGAAGAGGAACCCGCGCTCTTCGCCACTCCTAACGTATAGCGCACCGGGGGGCTTGCCGCAAGGCCCCGGTCATACCGCAGAATCACTGGCCTAGGCCAGAACCGGCCGGAACCCGCGGGAATGAGGATCCACCCAGTGCATGTGCTCGGAGCTGATGGCATGACCCCCCTGACCACCAGCGCGTTCGGTCTCTCCGACCGTCTCTCCCCCAAGGCCGACCCGGCGCTGATCGCCGGTGACGAGCAGCACTTCGCGGCCATCGCGGAGAGCCTCCGGCAAGCGATCGCCGAGCTGTCCGACCGTCTCGACGCCGAGCGGAAGGCGCCCGGCGGCGTCGGCCGGGAGGCGATGGAGCGGGACATCGAGATCCACCGGCTGACCGGTCGCCTGCGCGCCCTGCGCCGCTTCGGCCTCGACCTGTGCCTCGGCCGGATCGTGAGCGCCGAGGACGGCGAGCCCGTGTACATCGGACGGCTCGGCCTCACCGACAGCGAGGGCCGTCGGCTGCTGCTCGACTGGCGCTCGCCGGCGGCCGAGCCGTTCTTCGCGGCGACCCACGCCAGCCCCATGGGTCTGGCGAGCCGCCGCCGGTACCGCTGGACCCGTGGCCTGATCAGCGACTACTGGGACGAGGTGTTCACCGCCGACGGCCTCGAAGGGCACGCCGCGCTCGACGACCAGTCCGCGTTCATCGCCAGCCTGGGCAGCAACCGGTCGGCCCGGATGCGGGACGTGCTCGGCACCATCCAGGCCGACCAGGACGCCATCATCCGGGCGGGGTCCCGCGGCACCCTGGTCGTCGACGGCGGCCCGGGCACGGGCAAGACGGTCGTCGCCCTGCACCGCTCCGCCTACCTCCTCTACTCCGACCCCCGCCTCGGTCACCGTCGCGGCGGCGTGCTGTTCGTCGGCCCGCACCAGCCGTACCTGAACTACGTCGCCGACGTCCTGCCCAGCCTCGGCGAGGAGGGCGTACAAACCTGCACCGTGCGCCACCTCGTCGCCGAGGGGGCCGGCGCGGCGGGCGAGACCGACCCGGAGGTGGCCCGCCTGAAGTCGTCCGCCGCCATGGTGAAGGCGATCGAGAAGGCCGTCGCGTTCTACGAGGAGCCGCCGGCCAAGGGGATGACGGTCACCACCGACTGGTCCGAGCTCCGGCTGAGCGCCGACGACTGGGCCGAGGCGTTCGAGGCGGCGGAGCCGGGCACCCCGCACAACGAGGCGCGCGACCAGATCTGGGAGGAGCTGGTCGCGATCCTCTTCGACAGGCTCGGCAGCGACGACGTCTCGCCCGACGAGTTCCGCAAGGCCCTGCTGAACGACCGGGAGCTGGTCGACGCCCTCAACAGCGCGTGGCCCATGCTCGAAGCGGCCGACCTCGTCGGAGACCTGTGGACCGTGCCCGCGTACCTGCGGATGTGCGCGCCGTGGCTCGACCGTGACGAGGTACGGCTGCTGCAGCGTACGGACGCCCAGGCCTGGACGGTGTCCGACCTGCCGCTCCTGGACGCCGCACGCCACCGGCTCGGCAACCCGAAGGAGGCGCTGCGCAAGCGCCGGCACGCCGCGACCGTCGCCGCCGAGCGCGAGCGCATGGCCGGCGTCATCGACAACATCATCGCTTCCGACGCCGACGGCGAGGGCGCGGTGACGATGCTGCGCGGCCGGGACCTCCAGGACAGCCTGATCGACGAGAGCGCCCTGCCGAGCGCCGATCCCGAGCCGCTGGCCGGCCCGTTCGCGCACATCGTCGTGGACGAGGCCCAGGAACTGACCGACGCGGAGTGGCAGATGCTGCTGCTCCGCTGCCCCTCCCGCAGCTTCACCATCGTCGGCGACCGCGCGCAGGCCCGGCACGGCTTCACGGAGTCCTGGCAGGAACGGCTGGAGCGGGTCGGGCTCGACCGGATCGAGGTGGCCTCGCTCAGCATCAACTACCGGACACCGGAAGAGGTCATGGCGGAGGCCGAGCCGGCCATCCGCGCCGCGCTCCCCGATGCCAACGTGCCGACCTCGGTCCGCAGCAGCGGCCTCCCGGTCGTCCGCGGATCGGTCACGGAGCTCGACTCGATCCTCGACACCTGGCTCACCACCCACGCCGAGGGCATCGCCTGCGTCATCGGCGACCCCGCCTTCGAGCCGACCGCCCGGGTCCGCTCGCTCACCCCGAGCCTCGCGAAGGGCCTCGAGTTCGACCTGGTCGTCCTCGTCGACCCGGAGAACCTCGGCACCGGCATCGAAGGAGCCGTCGACCGCTATGTCGCGATGACCCGCGCGACCCGGCAACTCGTCATCCTCACGAGCTCGTGACGAGCCGCTGACAAGCCCCTGCCGAGGGCCGCGGACCTAGGTCCCGTGCGCCCGGTCCTACGCCCTCCGCCCGTTACGTCGTCCCCGTGGCCCGCCCTAACGTCACCGGCATGGAGACGACAGGGATCCTCGACGAGGCACTTCAGCGACTGCACGGCTCGGGGCCCGAGCGGGTGGGCCGGCTGACCAACCACGCGCCGATGGCCGTGGAGGCGCTGGCCGCCCGGGGGCGGGCGGGGGCGGTGCACCGGTGGCTGGACCTGTACGCACGGAAGCTGGAGGAGTTCCCGGCCGGGGTCGAGCCGGTGACGGACGCCGGCTGGCGGCTCGCGCTGGGGGATCCGCGGCGGGTCGCCGACTGGATCGACTACTTCGGCCGGGAGATCGGGGAGCGGCCGTGGCGTGACGTGCTCGCGCAGTGGTGGCCGCGGCTGCTGCCCGGGATGTACGGCGGGTCGACGCATCCGGTGATCCGGGTGGGGCACGCCGTGCGCACCCTGCTCGCCGGCGAGGTGACCGAGCCGCGCCTGGCCGAACTCGCGCACGGGCTCGGCTACTGGGCGGCCCGGCACCGCCCCGTATCCGGTCTCGCTCCCCTGCGCGGCGCCGACAGCGCGGCCGGCGCCCTCGACGCGGTGGTGCCCGTCGCCGAGCGGGACGGGGCCTTCCCCGCACGGCTCGACCGCGTCACCGGCCTGCCGGTGTGGGCGGCCGGTGTCACGGACCCGGACGAGGCCCGTCGCCGCCTCGCCGAACTCGTGCGGGCGGCCACCCACCGCTACGCCACCCACGGCCACGGCGAGGAGACGATGCTGGTCCACGCCGCCACGGCCCCCAACGCCGTCCTGCGCACCCTGCCCGCCCTCCCGAGGCCCCTGTGGGCACCCAGCCTGCACGCCGCCTGGACGGCGTCCGCCGCGGTGACCGCGATGTACGCACCGGACGCCCCCGTCGCCTTCGTGCCGCCGGGGTCCCGCACCGCCGAAGAGGTCTTCGAACTGGCCCTCGCCCACGGCGACGAACACGTCGTCAAACTGACCGACACCGCCCTCGACATCGGCGACGAGCAGGCCCTGGCAGCGGCCCTGAGGGCCGTCGAACTGAGCGAGCCGCTGCGCTAGCGGCCTGTCGTAGGCTGGCGGTGCAGCTGGTTCGCCCCGTCCTCCAGGCGGGATGCGTCGTAAGAGGGAACCCGGTGGGAATCCGGGACTGCCCCGCAGCGGTGAGCGGGAACGACCGCCGTCACACAGCACTGGACCCGGCACGGGTCCGGGAAGCGACGGCCAGTAGGTGTCCGCCGGTGATCCCGGTGGGCGTGCTCGCGAGTCCGAAGACCTGCCGCTGCCCGTGCGCCGGCATCCCGTGCGCGCGGAGCCCTTGCCGCGACTCGCGAAGGAGAGTTGACGTGGCCGATCGCACCGTCACGCGTCCCACCACCCGCACCGCCAAGACCCCGGACGACTCCCGGGTCGTCCTCGCCCACATCATGAGCGAGCACGACACCAACCTCTACGGGACCATCCACGGCGGCGTGATGATGAAGCTCATCGACGACGCCGCCGCGGCCGCCGCGGGGCGGCACGCCGACGGGCCCGCCGTGACCGTCTCCGTCGACCGGATGACCTTTCTCGCTCCCGTACGGGCCGGGGACCTGCTCAGTGTGGAGGCCGGACTCGAGCGGGCCGGGCGGACGTCGATGACCGTCGGCGTACGGGTCACCGCCGAGCGCTGGAACAGCTCCGGTCCCGCCGCCGAGGTCGCCACCGCCTTCCTCACCTTCGTCGCGATCGACGCCGAGGGACGTCCGCGGGCCGTGCCCGTCCTCGAGCGTGGTGAGGGAGTGCCCGTTTCCGATGCCCCCTGACATGAGCACGGATTCCGCTCGGCGTTCAAGGTCGATCAGGGGAGGTCAAGGTCACAGCGGTTTCCCCTGCTGCTCCTTTGACGCGCTGACCTAGCATCCGAGCATGACTGTGCTGCCTGACGACGGCCTTTCGCTGGCCGCCGAATTCCCCGCAGCGACCCATGCCCAGTGGCAGCGCCTCGTGGCGGGCGTACTGAGCAGGTCGGGCAAGGACGTTCCGGAGACCGAGGCCGAGGACGTCCTGTCCACCGCGCTCGAGGACGGCCTGCGGGCCCGTCCGCTGTATGGCGAGGGCGACGCCGGGCCCGAGCCCGGCCTGCCCGGGTTCGCGCCGTTCGTCCGGGCGAGCCGGGCCGAGGGGAACACCGCGGGCGGCTGGGACGTGCGCCAGCGGCACACGACCGCCGACCCGGACGCGGTCCTGACGGACCTGGAGAACGGCGTCACCTCGCTGTGGCTGAGGGTGGGCGCGGGCGGCATCCCGACGGCCGGGCTCGACCGGGTGCTCGGGAACGTGTACCTCGACCTCGCCCCCGTCGTGCTCGACGCCGGTCCCGAGACCGTGGCCGCCGCTAACGAGCTGTTCGACATCCACGGGCGGCGCGGGGTCGGCACCGACGCCGTGCGCGGCAACCTCGGCGCCGATCCGCTCGGCACCGAGGCCCGTACCGGCGCCGCGTACGACGGCGACGGCTTCCCCGCCGCCGTCGGTCTGGCCCGGCGCTGCGCCGAGGGGTACCCGGGGCTGCGGGCGCTGACCGTGGACGCCCTGCCGTACCACGAGGCCGGCGGCTCCGCCGCGCAGGAGCTCGGCAGCTCGCTCGCCACCGGTGTCGCCTATCTGCGGGCGCTCACCGAGGGCGGTCTGACGGTGGAACAGGCGCTCGGGCAGCTGGAGTTCCGGTACGCCGCCACCGCCGACCAGTTCCTGACCATCGCCAAGCTGCGCGCCGCGCGCCGGCTGTGGGCGCGGGTGGCGGAGGCGTGCGGCGCTCCGGCGGCCGGGGCGCAGCTCCAGCACGCGGTGACCTCGCCGGTGATGATGTCGGCCCGCGACCCGTGGGTGAACATGCTGCGCACGACGGTCGCCACGCTGGCGGCCGGGGTGGGCGGTGCCGAGTCGGTCACCGTGCACCCCTTCGACCACGCGCTCGGTCTGCCGGACGCGTTCGCGCGCCGGATCGCCCGGAACACCTCGACCATCCTCATCGAGGAGTCGCACCTGTCCCGGGTGATCGACCCGGCCGGCGGCTCCTGGTACGTCGAGCGGCTGACCGACGAGCTCGCGCACGCCGCCTGGGAGTTCTTCCAGGAGATCGAGCGGGCGGGCGGTCAGGCGGCCGCCCTGCGGGCCGGAACCGTCCGGGAGCGGCTGGCCGCGACCTGGGCGGAGCGCTCCAGGGCCCTCGCCAGGCGGCGTGAACCGGTCACCGGTGTCAGCGAGTTCCCGCACCTCGCGGAGAAGCCCGTGGTGCGCGTGCCCGCGCCCGCCGAGCCGGGTGGCGGCCTGCCGCGCGTCCGGCGCGACGAGGCGTACGAGGCGCTGCGCGCCCGCTCCGACGCGCATCTGGCGGCGAACGGCGTCCGGCCGCGCGTCTACCTGGCCGCGCTCGGGCCCGCCGCCGCGCACACGGCCCGGCTCACCTTCGCCGCCAACCTCTTCCAGGCGGGCGGCATCGAGCCCGTCAGCGAGGGTTCGTTCGAGGACAGCGGCGCCGGCGAAGCCTGCCTGTGCTCCAGCGACGCCCTGTACGAGGAGCAGGCCGAGTCCACCGCCGCGGCCCTGCGCGCGGCCGGCGCCGGGCATGTCGCGCTGGCCGGCCGGCCCGGTTCGTACGCCGGTGTCGACAGCTACGTCTTCGCGGGGTGCGACGCCGTCGCCGTGCTCTCCGCCACCCTCGACCGTATGGGAGTGTCCTGATGGGAATCCCCGACTTCACCGGGATCGGCCTGGGATCCCCCTCCCCCGCCGGCAGCGCCGAGGAGTGGCGCGCCGCCGTCAAGCGGTCCTCCGGCGGTGACGATCTGCTCTGGGAGACGCCGGAGGGCATCGCGGTCAAGCCGCTGTACACCGGGCATGACCTGTCGGACGTGGACTTCCTCGGCACGTACCCGGGCATGGCGCCGTACCTGCGCGGCCCGTACCCGACGATGTACGTCAACCAGCCGTGGACCATCCGCCAGTACGCGGGCTTCTCCACCGCGGAGGAGTCCAACGCCTTCTACCGGCGCAACCTGGCGGCCGGTCAGAAGGGCCTGTCGGTCGCGTTCGACCTGCCGACGCACCGCGGCTACGACTCCGACCACCCGCGGGTCACCGGCGACGTCGGGATGGCGGGCGTGGCCATCGACTCGATCTACGACATGCGGCAGCTGTTCGACGGCATCCCGCTGGACAAGATGTCGGTGTCGATGACGATGAACGGCGCGGTCCTGCCGGTCCTCGCCCTCTACATCGTCGCGGCCGAGGAACAGGGGGTGCCGGCGGAGAAGCTCACGGGGACCATCCAGAACGACATCCTCAAGGAGTTCATGGTCCGCAACACCTACATCTACCCGCCGAAGCCGTCGATGCGGATCATCTCCGACATCTTCGCCTTCACCTCGCAGAACATGCCGCGCTACAACTCCATCTCCATCTCGGGCTACCACATCCAGGAGGCGGGCGCGACGGCCGACCTGGAGCTGGCGTACACGCTCGCGGACGGGGTCGAGTACATCCGGGCGGGCCGGGAGGCCGGTCTGGACGTGGACGCGTTCGCACCGCGCCTGTCGTTCTTCTGGGCGATCGGCATGAACTTCTTCATGGAGGTCGCCAAGCTGCGCGCGGCCCGCCTGCTGTGGGCCAAGCTGGTCAAGGAGTTCGACCCGAAGAACGCCAAGTCCCTCTCCCTGCGCACCCATTCGCAGACCTCCGGCTGGTCGCTGACCGCCCAGGACGTCTTCAACAACGTGACCCGCACCTGTGTCGAGGCGATGGCGGCCACCCAAGGCCACACCCAGTCGCTGCACACCAACGCGCTCGACGAGGCCCTCGCGCTGCCGACCGACTTCTCGGCGCGCATCGCCCGCAACACGCAGCTGCTGATCCAGCAGGAGTCGGGCACCACCCGGGTCATCGACCCGTGGGGCGGCAGCGCGTACGTGGAGCGGCTCACGTACGACCTGGCGCGCCGGGCCTGGCAGCACATCCAGGAGGTCGAGGCGGCCGGCGGCATGGCGCAGGCCATCGACGCCGGCATCCCGAAGCTGCGCGTGGAGGAGGCCGCGGCCCGTACCCAGGCGCGGATCGACTCGGGGCGGCAGCCGGTCATCGGCGTGAACAAGTACCGCGTGGACGGCGACGAGGCGATCGAGGTCCTGAAGGTCGACAACTCCTCGGTGCGCGCCCAGCAGATCGAGAAGCTGCGGCGGCTGCGCGCGGAGCGCGACGAGCGGGCCTGCCAGGACGCGCTCGACGACCTCACCCGCGCCGCCGGCGGCTCCGGGAACCTGCTGGAGCTCGCGGTCCGGGCGGCCCGCGCGAAGGCGACCGTGGGCGAGATCTCGGACGCCCTGGAGAAGGTGTACGGACGGCACGCGGGCCAGATCCGTACGATCTCCGGCGTGTACCGCAACGAAGCCGGCGCGTCCCCGTCCGTCGAGAGCACCCGCACGCTCGTGGACTCCTTCGAGGAGGCCGAGGGCCGCCGTCCCCGCATCCTGGTCGCCAAGATGGGCCAGGACGGCCACGACCGCGGCCAGAAGGTGATCGCCACCGCCTTCGCCGACCTGGGCTTCGACGTCGACGTCGGCCCGCTGTTCCAGACCCCCGCGGAGGTGGCCCGGCAGGCCGTGGAGGCGGACGTGCACATCGTGGGCGTCTCGTCGCTCGCGGCCGGTCACCTGACGCTCGTCCCGGCGCTGCGGGAGGAGCTGGCCGCGGAGGGCCGGGAGGACATCATGATCGTGGTCGGCGGGGTCATCCCGCCCCAGGACGTGCCCACCCTCCTGGAGATGGGGGCCGCCGCGGTGTTCCCGCCCGGCACGGTGATCCCGGACGCGGCCGCGGACCTGGTGCGCCGGCTCGCGGACGGCCTGGGGCACGATCTCTGAGCCCATGGCCATCGACATCGACACCTATGTGAAGGGTGTACGCGAGGGGAGGCGCGCGCTCGTGGCGCGCGCCATCACCCTCGTCGAGTCCACCCGGCCCGATCACCGGGCGCTGGCCCAGGAGTTGCTGACCGAGCTGCTGCCGCACAGCGGCCGGGCGCGGCGGATCGGGATCAGCGGCGTGCCCGGGGTGGGCAAGTCCACGTTCATCGACGCGTTCGGCACGATGCTCACGGGCCTCGGGCACCGGGTGGCGGTGCTCGCCGTGGACCCGTCCTCCACCCGTACCGGCGGCTCGATCCTGGGCGACAAGACCCGGATGGAGCGGCTTGCGGTGGACCCCGCGGCGTTCGTCCGCCCCTCCCCCAGCGCCGGCACGCTCGGCGGTGTCGCCAAGGCGACCCGCGAGTCGATGGTGGTGATGGAGGCGGCCGGGTACGACGTGGTCCTGGTCGAGACGGTCGGCGTCGGCCAGTCGGAGACGGCCGTCGCCAACATGGTCGACTCCTTCCTGCTGCTGACCCTGGCGCGCACCGGCGACCAGCTGCAGGGCATCAAGAAGGGTGTCCTGGAGCTCGCGGACGTCGTGGCGGTGAACAAGGCGGACGGCCCGCACACGACGGATGCCCGTGCGGCCGCGCGCGAGCTGTCCGGGGCGCTGCGGCTGATGCACGGCGGGGACGCGGTGTGGACGCCGCCGGTGCTGAGCTGCAGCGCGCGGGAGTCGAGCGGTCTGGACACGGTGTGGGAACGCCTCGAACAGCACCGCACGCTCCTCGACGCGACCGGCCGTCTGGCCGCCCGCCGCCGGGACCAGCAGGTCGACTGGGCGTGGACGATGGTCCGCGACGAGCTGCTCGGCCGGCTGCACGCCGACCCGGCCGTACGGGAGCTGACCCCGGAGGTCGAGCGGCAGGTCAGGGACGGGGAGCTGACCGCGACGCTGGCGGCGGAGCGCATCCTCGGCGCCTTCCGGGACGGGCGGCGGGGCTGAGCCTCCGCGCGGGGAGGGCGTAAGCGGAGGGTGGCCCCCTCCGCGCGGGGAGGGCGTACACGGAGGGTGGCCCCCTCCGCGCAGGCCGGGGCGTACGCGGCGGGGGCACCCTCCGCGTACGCGTAAGGCCCGCGAATCGGGGCACCCGCCTTCACGGAGGGTGCCCCGCTCGTGCCCGCGGGCAGGTCCGGCAGCCCGGAAGGGAGCGCCGTGATGATCGAGAGCAACGGTCCGGGTCCGGGCGCCCGCGAGATGTCGCCGCCCTACCCGGAGCAGCGCACCTACCGGGCACCGGCGGGCACCGCCTGGGTGGTCCGCGAGCCCTCGCCCGCGCCCGGCACCGTCATGCTGTCGGCGACCGGCGAGTTCGACGTCGACACGGTGAGCTGTCTGCGCAGGGCGCTCGCCGATGCCCGGCACGAGGGCTCGCGCCGTACCGTCCTGGACATCTCGCAGGTCGGCTTCGGCGACTCGTCGTTCCTGCACGAGCTGGTGACCGCCCATTTCGCCGGCGAACGCTTCGTCCTGGCCGGCCCGGTCCCCCGGCAGCTGCGCCAGCTGTTCGCGCTGACCGGGACGCTGCGGCTGTTCACCATCGTCCGGGATCGCCGCAACCTGGGCTTCGCCTGATCATGGGGGTACCGGTGGACGAGGGAAGGAAACAGGCGGCGCCATGGGAGCTGAGGAGCTAGTGGAGCGGCTCGGCGTCCGGGTCGGCCCCGGGCCGCGGCCGGACACCGTGGTGCTCACGGTGTCGGGCGAGCTCGACCACGACACGGCGGCCCCGCTGAAGGACGCCCTGACCGAGCACGAAGGGGCCGCACGGATCGTCGTCGACTGCGCGGGGCTGCGCTTCTGCGACTCGACCGGCCTGAACGTGCTGCTGAGGGCGCGGCTGCGGATGGCGGAGGACGGGGGGCGGCTTGATCTGGCCGGACTGCACCCGCCGGTGGACCGGATGTTCGAGATCACGGGGGCGCGGACGGTGTTCCGGGTGTACGACGACGCCGCCGACGCACTCGCCGACGGACACCCGGACGCATAGCCGATTGGCCGTACGCTCACAGCCGTAGACGCGAAGGCCGTACGCTCGGCCGCACGGTGGCCGCGCGGGCGGCGGAGGGACGATGACGAGCAAGGACGCCGAAGCCCAGGTCAGGCGCCTGGTACTGGACGGCACGGGCGGTGCGGTGACCCGCTGTCGTGACTTCACCGCGGTGGCGCTGGCCGACTGGGGCTGGTTGCCCGCGCGGAGCGAGGAGGCCCGGGAGCGCGCGGACGACGTGCTGCTGCTGGTCTCCGAGGTCGTCACCAACGCCTGTCTGCACGCCGGCGGACCCCAGGAGCTGGTGCTGCGGCACGCGCACGGGCAGCTGCGGGTGGAGGTGTCCGACGCGAACCCCGAGCATCCCAAGGCCGGCGCCCCGCGATCGCCCGCGCTGCCCGGTGGTCACGGGCTGATGGTGCTCGGCCGGCTTGCCGGCGCCTGGGGCTCGGAGCCGAAACCCGACGGCTCCCCGGGCAAGGTGGTGTGGCTGGAGGTCAGCCGGCCGTCCCGTTCGCCGTGGCTGCGGCGTCGTCCAGGAGACCCGCTCTGAGCTCGCCGAGGATCCGGTTGAGCAGGCGGGAGATGTGCATCTGGGAGAGGCCGAGCCGCTCGCCGATCTGGGCCTGGGTGAGTTCCTCGCCGAAGCGCAGGGACAGGATCTCGCGGTCCCGCGCGTCCAGGCGGGCGATGAGCGGTTTCAGCGACTCGAAGTCCTCGATGAGCTCGTACGAGGCCTCCGCCTCGGCGAGGTGCCGCAGATAGGTGCGCGGGGGCTCGGTGTCGTCCGCGAGGGCGCCCTCGAGGGAGCGGGCGGTGTAGCCGCGGGCCGCGAGTTCGCCCTCGGCCACGCGGTCCTCCGGCACGTGCAGCTGCTCCGCGAGTTCGGCGCGGGTGGGGCGGTGGCCGAGCCGCTGTTCGAGCAGGTCGACCGACCTGGCCATGTCGATGCGCAGCTCCTGGAGCCGCCGGGGGACCCGTACGGCCCAGCTGGTGTCACGGAAGAACCGCTTCATCTCGCCGACCACGGTCGGCAGCGCGAAGGCCGAGAACTCGATGCCACGCGAGGCGTCGAAGCGGTCGATCGCCTTGATGAGGCCGATCGTGCCGACCTGGACGATGTCCTCGGCCGGCTCGGCGCGGTTCCTGAACCGGCGGGCGGCGAACTTCACGAGGCTGAGGTTGAGCTCGACCAGGGTGTTGCGGACGTAGGCGTACTCGGGCGTGCCCTCCTCGAGCTCCCGCAGCCGGGCGAGGAGCGCGGCGGACAGCGTCTGGGCCTCGTCCGTGGAGACCTGGGTCGGCCGGTCGATCTCGGGCAGCCCGTCCAGCGCCGCACGGCGCATCGCGGCCCCCGGGGAACGGATCTCGGACGTGTACATGAGGCTGAGGCTCCTTCGACGGTGGCGATGGGCCTGCGCCGCGCTCAAGGGGCATGCGGCGCGGTCCGTCGGTCGAGCGTCCTGAGGGAAGGATTCCCGCCCCGGGTGCGTTTGACACGGCTCGCGGCGGAAAGGCGCAGCATATGGCCATGCGAGAGGAGCTGGCGACCACCGGCTCGTTGCTGTACGAGCTCACGGACGGCCCGGGAGTGGTGACGGAGTGCCGCGACGTCACGCGCAGGGCGCTGCGGGAGTGGTTCGGCGATGCGGGCGGGCCGGAGCAGGAGGCCGCGGAGGACGCCCTGCTGCTGGTCTCGGAGGTCGTCACCAACGCGTACACGCACGGCGGTGTCCCGTACGAGCTGCGGCTCGACCGGCGCGAGGGGGCGCTGTGGGTCCAGGTCAGCGACACCAGCCCGGTACGCCCCCGCCCGCACGGCCGCCACCATGCGAACCGCCCCTCTGGGCACGGCCTCTATCTGCTCCAGCGGCTGGCGGCCCGCTGGGGCTCGGTGCCCCGGGGCCGCGCGGGCAAGACGGTGTGGTTCGAGGTGCGGGTGCGCCCGGAGGGCCCCGCGAGGCCGAGTCGGGCTGATCCGGAGGACACGGCCTAGAGTGGATGCGTGGGGCGCCCGTCCGGTCGGGCCCCTTCCCGCGAGGTCCCTCATGGCAGAGCGCAGCACAGCGGCCCGGAGCGCCGGTGAATCGCCCGGCGAGGACGGTCTCCGGCGCTTGCTCGCCGGTCTCACCGCCGTCCGGGACGGGGATCTCTCGGTGCGGCTCGCCGAGGGATCCGACGGCGTCCTGGGCGAGATCGCGGCCGTCTACAACGACACGGTCGACCGGCTCTCCCTGCTGACCTCGGAGGTCACCCGCGTCGCCGGCGAGGTGGGCGGCCAGGGGCTGCTCGGCGGCCGGGTGCGCCAGCCGCGGGCGAGCGGCGTGTGGCGCGAGCTGACCACGGGCGTGAACACCATGGCCGACAACCTCACCTCCCAGGTGCGCTCCATCGCCCAGGTCGCCACGGCCGTGGCCCGCGGCGACCTCACGCAGAAGATCCGGGTGGACGCGCGCGGCGAGATCCTCGAGCTGAAGGAGACCATCAACACGATGGTCGACCGGCTCTCGTCGTTCGCCGAGGAGGTCACCCGGGTGGCCCGCGAGGTCGGTACGGAGGGCAAGCTCGGCGGCCAGGCCAGGGTCGGCGGGGTCTCCGGCACCTGGAAGGACCTCACGGACAACGTCAACTCCATGGCCGACAACCTGACCAACCAGGTCCGCAACATCGCCCAGGTCACCACATCCGTCGCGCAGGGCGACCTGACCAGCCGGATCGACGTGTCGGCCCGGGGCGAGATCCTGGAGCTCAAGACCACCATCAACACCATGGTCGACCAGCTGTCCTCGTTCGCGGCCGAGGTGACCCGGGTGGCCCGCGAGGTGGGCACGGAGGGGAAGCTCGGCGGCCAGGCGGAGGTCGAGGGCGTCTCGGGCACCTGGATGCGGCTCACCGAGAACGTCAACGAGCTGGCCGGCAACCTGACCCGACAGGTCCGGGCCATCGCGAAGGTCACCAGCGCCGTCGCCGAGGGCGACCTCACCCGTTCCATCACCGTCGACGCCCCCGGCGAGGTCGGCGAGCTGCGCGACAACATCAACGCGATGGTCGAGTCGCTGCGCGCCACCACCCGGGCCAACGAGGAGCAGGACTGGCTGCAGACGAACCTCGCCCGGATCACCGCGCTGCTGCAGGGCACCCGCTCCCTGCCGGAGATCGCCGAGCTCACCATGGCCGAGGTGCCCCCGCTGGTCTCGGCGCAGTACGGGGCCTTCCTCGTCGCCGAGGAGGACGCGCAGGACGGGCCTGTGCTCGTCGTGGCCGCCTCGTACGGGCTGCCGGTCGGCACGGATCCGCCGCGCCGGTTCCGGGTCGGCGAGGGGCTCGTGGGGCAGGCCGCCCACGACCGTCGCACCCTGCTCGTCGATCCGGTGCCCGAGGGGTACGCGACGGTCTCCTCGGCCGTCGGCTCCGGCGAGCCCGCCGCCCTGGTCGTACTGCCGATCGTGGTCGAGGACCAGGTGCTCGGCGCCGTCGAACTCGCCTCCCTGCGGCCCTTCACCGCGCTGCACCGCGATTTCCTCGACCGGTTCGTCACGAGCGCCGGCGCCGTCCTCAGCTCCCTGGTGGCCAACCTCCGCACCGACGAGCTGCTCGCCCAGTCGCGCAGCCTCGCCGACGAACTGCGCTCGCGCACCCAGGAGTTGCAGGCCCGGCAGCGCGAACTCCAGCGCTCCAACGCCGAACTGCAGGAGCAGGCCGCCCTGCTCGCCGAGCGCAACAAGGACATCGAGTCGAAGAACCGGGTCATCGAGCAGGCCCGGCAGGAGCTGGAGACCCGGGCCCAGCAGCTGTCACGGACCTCGATGTACAAGTCCGAGTTCCTGGCCAACATGAGCCACGAGCTGCGCACCCCGCTCAACAGCCTGCTCATCCTGGCCCGGCTGCTCGCCCAGAACCCCGAGGGCAACCTCACCGAGAAGCAGGTCGACTACGCGGAGGTCATCCACTCGGCGGGCTCCGACCTGCTCCAGCTGATCAACGACATCCTCGACCTGTCCAAGGTGGAGGCGGGCAAGATGGAGGTGCGGCGCGAGCCGTTCGCGCTGTCCCAGCTCCTGGAGTACCTGGGGACGACCTTCGGGCCGGTCGCCGACGAGCGGGGCCTCGACTTCACCGTCACGGTGGCCCCCGACGTACCCGAGTACCTCACCACCGACGAGGCCCGGCTGCGCCAGGTGCTGCGCAACCTGCTGTCCAACGCGCTGAAGTTCACCGAGGAGGGCCGGGTCTCGCTCACCGTCGAGCACACGCCCGCCGACGAGATCCCCGCGGCGCTGCGCGACGGCCGGCCGGTGCTGGCCTTCCGCGTCGCCGACACCGGGGTCGGCATCCCCGCCGACCGCCTGCGGCACATCTTCGACGCCTTCCAGCAGGGCGACGGCACCACCTCCCGTGAGTACGGCGGGACCGGCCTCGGCCTGTCGATCAGCCGGGAGGTCGCCACCCTCCTCGGCGGCACCGTCGAGGTCGAGAGCACGCCCGGCCGGGGCAGCCGCTTCACCTTCCACCTCCCCGAGCGCGCGGCGCCGGACGAAGCCGCGGACACGGGCCCGCCCGGGGTCGCCGGCGCCCGGGCGGCCGGCGCCCTGGAGGGGGCGGCCGGCGGCGAGCGGGGCACGGTGGCGGAGGGCGCCACCGTGCTCGTCGTGGACGACGACACCCGTAACGTCTTCGCCCTCACCCAGGTACTCCAGACCAACGGTCTGCGGGTGCTGACCGCCGACGGCGGCCGTCGCGCGATCGAGCTGCTGGCCGGGCACGAGGAGGTCCGGCTGGTGCTGATGGACATCATGATGGCCGGGATGGACGGCTACCGGGCGATCGAGGAGATCCGGCGCCTCCCGGGCCGGGCGCACCTGCCGGTCATCGTCGTGACGGCGAAGGCGATGCCCGGCGACCGCTCGCGGGCGTTGGCGGCGGGTGCGGACGACTACCTCGCGAAACCGGTGGACGAGGCGGAGCTGATGGTCAGGATCCGGAGCCGGCTGGAGAGGTGACGAGGCGTCAGGCTCCGTCCGCCGTACCGCTGTCGCCCGATTCGCCCACCCGCACGGCGATGATGCTCGTGTCGTCGTCGGTGTCCCCCATCGCCGTGGCGAGGAGGCCGTCCACCAGGATTTCCAGGCCCTCGCGGCCGGCCAGTTGCTCCGCCGCGGAGACCAGCCGGGCGAGCCCCGTGCCCAGGCCGTCGTGGCGCCGCTCGACCAGGCCGTCGGTGTAGAGCAGCAGGGTGTCGCCCGGCCGCAGTTGCGTCCGCCGTTCCTCGTACGCGTACGAGGGCACCGCCCCCAGCAGGATGTCCTGCGGCGGTTCCAGGAGTCGCGCCCGGCCGTCCCGGACGAGCAGCATCGGCAGGTGGCCCGCGCTCGACCAGACGAGGCCGCCGTCCTCGGGGTCGTACAGCGCGCACACGGCCGTCGCGGTGGCCCCGCCGCCGGTGCGCAGGGTGACGTCGTTGAGCCAGCCCATGAGCTGCCGGGGCGACCGGCCGGTGAAGGCGAGGGCCCGCTGGGCGTTGCGCAGGGTGACCATGCCCGTGACAGTGTCGATGCCGTGCCCGGCGATGTCGCCGACGGCCAGCAGGACCTTGCCACCGGGGAGCGGGAGGACGTCGTACCAGTCGCCGCCGACCTGGTACTCCTCGGCGGCCGGCCGGTAGCGGGCGGCGACCGCGAGGCCGCCGGGCAGCTCCCGCAGGGCCGTGACCTCGGGCACGATCGCCTGCTGGAGCTGGAGGGCGAGCTGGTGGCGGGTCTCGGCCTGGGTGCGGACCGCGTTGAGGTGGTCGAAGGTCGCCGTCAGGGCGAGCTCGGTGCGCCGGGTCGCCGACACGTCCTGGTACACGCCGACGAAGCCGGTGACGGTCTCCCCTTCGAGCAGCGGTTCCGCCGCCACCCGCACATGGCGGACCGACCCGTCGGAGAGCACGATCCGCAGCACCGTCTGGGCGCCCGACCTGCGTTCGGTCAGCGCCCTGAGCAGCTGGGTCAGGGCCTCGCCGTCCTCGCGGTGGATCCGCCCGCGGAGCGCGAGCAGGGGCAGCGGCGCCTCGTCGCGGGACATCCCGAACATGCCGTACGCCTGCTCCGACCACACCGTGTCGCCGCCGGTCAGGCTGTCCTGGAAGGTGGCGACGCTCTGCAGCCGGGAGACCGCGCGGCCGGTCGCGAGGCCGGGGTCGGAGACGGTGTGCCACAGGAGCACGGTCCGGTCCTCCCCGGCGGGGACGACCCGCACGTCCAGGAGCGGGCCGGGCGCCGCACCGGGCTGCACCGCCGCGGGGAGCCGGGCGGCGCGCTGGGGGTGGCGGGTGTGGCGGGCCCTGCGGACCAGCCGGGCCAGCTCGCCGTGGACCAGCGGGAAGGCCCGGGGCAGCGAACGGTCATCGGCGGGGAGCACGCCGCCGAGTGCCGCGGCGGCCTCCTCGTTGGCGTGCTCCAGGAGGGGGGCGCCGGTCGTGGGGCTGGTGCGCAGCAGGGCCGCGGGGTGGGCGAGGCCGTCGAGGAGGTCCACCAGGACCGGGGTGGCCGGCTGGTCCTGGTCCGGCCGGTCGAGGACGGCGACGGCCACGTCCATCAGCCCGGCGACGGCCCGCCGCACCGGCCCGTCGAGCTCCGCCGGTCCCGGCCAGCCCACCAGCGCGACGCCGACCGTCGTGCCGCGCCGGCGCAGCGGCAGCACCGCCCGCGCGGCGCCGGGCCCGGCCCCGGGCAGCTCGATGGCGTCGTCCTGGTCCTGCGCGGCTCCCGGTGGCCGGGGGGCGTCGGCCCGGCCGGGCCCCGCCCCCGGCGCGGCTTCGGTGCCGTTGAGCCATACGGGGGCGTTGTCGGCCAGGGCGGCGCGCAGCGGGCCCGGGGCGGCCGGCGGGATCCACTGCCAGGCCGCCGCCTCCGTCGCCCCGACCCCGGCGTGCCCGGCGAGCCGCAGGCCTCCGGACTCGGCGCACCGCCACAGCCACAGGCTGTCCGCGCCGAGCGGTGCGAGCCCGCCTTCCAGGAGCGTGCGCGCCCCTTCCCCGACGCTGTCGGCGGTCTCGGCCGCCGCCGCGGCACGGCGCAGCCCGCGGGCCAGTGGGGGTGGGAGGTCGTCCGGGACGGCGAGCGGGTCTGCGGGCGCGCCGACGGCGTTCAGGACGTCCGCCGCGAGGTCCTGCGCCGACAGTCCGGTCGCCGCCGCGAGGGCCTGGAGGTGCTCGCTCGCGTCGACCGTGGACAGGCCCAGCTGGGCGGCGAGGACGCCGGTGGCGAGGTCGGTCAGGTGCCGGCGGGCGAGCTCGGCGCGCAGCCGCCGGTTCTCTGCGGCGAGACCGGCGAACCCGGACTCCGCCCAGGTGCCGCCGGACGCCCGCTCGGGTCCTGCCGAACCGGTCAAATCGACCTCCCGTGCCCTCTCGGAGTCTACGCGCGGACGCCCCGGAAGCCACCGGGACCGCGGCTCTCGCCCGGCTCACCCGGGCGACCCAGACTGCGCGGAGAGCGTGACGCGGGAATCGGGGGAAGGAGCGGCACGTGAACTGGATCTGGGTGATCCTCATCCTGTTCTGGACCGGCGGCTTCGCATGGGCGGCCGACAACGTCCGTACGGCGCTGAAGCACCGGCACGAACGCAGGATGGAGCTGCTGGAGGCGGCGAAGCAGGAGCGGCTGGCCCTGGAGGCGGCCACCAGGTCGCCCGAGCCGGTGTGCGGGTGCACGCACCATCTGGCCAAGCACGACAAGCAGGGCCGCTGCCACGAGCGGGTCGAGGTGCCGACGGCCTGGGACGAGAACAGGAAGCCGGTGCGGTACGAGGCGGGTCAGTGCAACTGCCAGCAGTACGTGGGACCGCAGCCGCTGTCGCAGGTCTACGCGGAGGAACTGACCGACCTGGCCTGATCCCGACGTGGTGCGGCCCGCCCTCTCCCCCACTGCGGTGGAGGAGAGGGCGGGCCTTCTGGCAGGTACGGGACCTTTGCACCGACCCCGTCACCGGGGACCGTACCTACCGGCTCGCGAGCTGCCTGCCGAGTGCCGACTCGGCGGCGTTGCAGGAGCAGTCGGGCCTGGGCGCGTAGCGGGTGAAGCCGGGGAGCTCCTCGGCCCGGCGCAGACCGCCCTTGTGGAGGGTCACTCCGTAGACGTTCGGGCCGTCCTCGCGCCAGCACACCAGTGGGGTGCGGTAGACGTCGCCCTCGGGGGTGGTGAACACGGCGACGTAGCCGTCGGCGGGCAGCATGCGGCTCACGCTTCCTTCGGGACGGCGTGGAAGAGACGGCCGTAGTCGGTGATCGACTGCGCGGTCCTGGCGGCGCCCGCGAGGTGGAGGGCGTGCCACAGGACGACCTGGTTGGCGGTCAGGACGTGGAAGCCGAGCTCGCTCTCCAGGCCCTTGATGGTGCCGACGGCGCGGATGCCGTTTCCGGCGACGAGGATCGCCTCGGGCTCGGCGTCGGCGACGGTGGTGCGGATCCACTCCGACAGGTTCTGCGGGGTGATGGCCGTCTGCTCGGAGGGGAGTCCGACGGGGCCGTGGTGGACGACGGTGAGGCCCTGGGACTCGAAGTACTCCTGGCCCTGCGTGGACAGCTTGTCGTCGAACCAGGGCGGGTTGACGATCGCGATCCGCTGCGCGCCGAGCGCGCGGAAGCCGGCGACGGCGGCCCTGGCGGTGCCGGTGATCGGGATGCCGCGGGTGACCGGGGCGAGCCGCTCGTAGAGGGCCTGCTCGCCGTCAGCGCCAAGGACGTACGAGGAGCTGGTGAAGCCGAGCACGAGTGCGTGCAGCGGCGAGTCGGCCAGGAGCTTGACGGCGTTGTCGACGGCCGGGGGCTCGACGAACGCCGCGATGGGGTCCTGGGGGATCTTCTCCGCGACCATGTGTCCGCCGGGCAGCATGCCGCCGAAGTCGATGCGGGAGGCGTGGACCGACACCGACGCGGGGGCGACGGCCCGGAGTTCGGCCTCGGGGCCGACGTCGGCCGAGGGGACGACGACGCCGATACGGGTGGTGGCGTCCCAGCCGTCGGCCGGCGAGGTGATGCTGCTGCTCATGCTCACGTGTCCTTATCTGCCGGCGGTCGAGTCGGTGGCGGGGGCGTCGGTGGAGTCGGCCTCGGCGGCCAGCGAGCCGCCCTTGACGGTGCCGGTGCCCTCACCGCTGAGGAAGTTGGGGTGCTTGGCCCGCATGGTGGAGATGACGAAGTCGTACGGGACGTCGTCGTAGGAGCCGTGGTCCTTGAGGAACTCCATGGCGCCCTTGCCGTCCTGGCCCGCGTACGGGTGGTAGAGGGAGTCGGCGGTGCCGTCGAACTCCAGGGCCTCCATGCCGTACAGCCGGCAGAGCAGCTTGTTGAAGACCGGGGTGGCCTTCACCCACTGGCCGTCCAGGTAGACCTGGGTGAGGCCGTGGAAGAACACGTCGCCGCCGATGTGGGCGATCAGCCGCGGGCTGGCGAGGTGGTTGCGCACGTCGCCGTACACCAGCTTGGACGGAATGCCGAGCGCGCGGACGGCCGCGGCGTAGACGACCGACTTGTGCAGGCAGAAGCCCTGGCCGGCCTTGAGGATGGAGGAGGCCCGCAGTCCCTCGGGGCTGAGGTCGGTGTCGTAGACCTCGTAGTCGAGGCCGTCACGGACGGCGTAGTAGAGCTTCACGGCGTTCTCGCGCCGGTCGGCGGCCCGGTCCTTGACGACGGAGTCCACGAAGTTCTGGACCTCGTCGGACTCGTGGTCGAGGAAGTCCGTGGGCTTGGTCAGGGTGTGCAGTTCGTCGAGGGCGATGCTCATGTCGGGAGAGCTCCTAGCTCAGAGTCCGAGGAGGGCGGCCATGCGGTTGCGCTGGATCTCGCTGCTGCCCGAGTAGATGGTTCCGGCGATGGAGTTGCGCAGGTCTCGCTCGATGCCGAACTCCGTGAGGACGCCGCGGCCGCCGTGGATCTGGACGGCCTCCAGGGCGGTCTTCACGTTGGCCTCGGAGACGACGATCTTGGTGGAGGCCAGGTCGAGCGAGATGTCCTCGCCGCGCTCGGCCTTGGCCCCGGTGTCGGCGAGCCACTTCGCGGCCGTCTCGACGGCGATCCGCATGTCGACGATCTTGTGGCTGATGGCCTGGTAGTTCGCGATGGGCTGCCCGAACTGGGTGCGCTCCTTGGCGAAGCGGGTGACGGTGTCGAGGCGGTGGCGCATCTCGCCGAGGGTGATGGAGAAAGCGTAGAGGATCTCGCGCTTCATCACGTAGTCCAGGACGAGGAAGCCGCCGCCCTCCGCGCCGACCCGCTGGGTCACCGGGACGCGCAGCCGGTCGAAGGTGAGCCGGCCGATCGGGGACGTGCGCAGGCCCAGCTTGTCCATGGGCTCGCCGATCTCCAGACCGGGGGTGTCGCGTTCGACGAGCAGGCAGGTCAGGCCGAAGGGGCCGGGCTTGCCGGTGCGCACGTACAGCAGGAAGAGGTCGGCGACCGGCGCGTTGGTGATGAACATCTTGCCGCCGTCGATCACGTAGTGGTCGTCCTCGCGGACGGCGACGGTGGCGATGTTCATGGCGTCGGAGCCGCCGGACTCCTCGGTGATGGCGTGCGCGGTGACGGCCTCGCCGGACAGGATGCGCGGCAGGTAGCGGGCCTTCAGCTCGGCGGAGCCGAACTTCTCCAGGGGCGTGGCCAGGGACACGATCTGCGTCGAGGTGGAGAACGCGATCCCGGCGTCGCGGCAGTGGTAGCCGAGGCCCTGCAGGGCCGTCATGGTCTCGGTGAAGCTGCGACCGGCGCCGCCGTGCTCCTCCTTGAAGGGGGTGCGCAGGATTCCGCTGTCCCTGATCGCCTGCCATTTGGTACGGGAGAACACGGCGCCGGCGTCCAGTTCCGCGAGGTCGGCGTTGAGGACGGAGGCATAGGGGGCGACGAGGTCGGTGAGCGGGCCGTCCCGGTCGGTCAGGGGCGGCAGTACTTCGGCGGTCACGGTCTTCCTTCCTGGTGCGGGCAGGCGGGCGGGCCCGGCCGGGCCGTGCTCGGGGTGGGTGCGGCCCGGCCGGGACCGTGGGTGCGGCTCAGTACTGGGAGAAGCCGTCCTCGGAGAGTCTGTGCTTCTCCTCGCCCGTCAGCGGCGGGTTGAAGACCGAGATGAGGTGCAGGTCCTCGTGCTCGGAGGCTATGAGGTAGTGCGGGTCGTGCTCGTCGAGGACGTAGATCGTGCCCTCGGTGATCTTGAAGACGGTGCCGTCCTTGTGCACGACCGCGCCCGAGCCTGCGATGCAGTAGCAGGCCTCGAGGTGGTTGCGGTACTGGAGGGCGGAGTTGGTGCCCTTGCGTACCAGGGTCTTGCAGACGGTGAAGCCCATCTTGTCGGCCTCGGTCAGCAGGCGGTGGCTGGTGCCGTTGCCCCACTCGACCGGCGTGACGTCCTCGAGCGTGCGAGTGAACATGGCGTGACTCCTCTGGGAGAAGGGACTGTTCAGTGGGAGGTGTTGTCGCGGATCGTCTTCGTGATCGCGTCGATCGTGCGGAAGTTGTCCGGCCCGATCTCGATGTCGTCGACGGGCACGCCGTAGGTGGTGGCGATGTACTGGATGAGCTTCACCAGGCCCAGCGAGTCGACCACACCGGACTCGATCAACTCGTAGTCGCCGGGCAGGTCTTCCGCGGTGACTTCCTCGCCCTTGAGGTAGGTGTCGAGCAAGTGGGCGCGGATCTCTCCGGCGATGTCACGGGTGGGTGCGGCGGTCATGCGCTTGTCTCCTCCTTGATCTTGTTGCGGTCCGGCTTGCCGGTCGACGTGCGCGGCAGGGGGATCTCGCTGATGCGAACGCTGGACGGGATGGCGTGGCGGGGCAGGTTCTGGCCCGCGTACGAGCGGATCTTCAGGGAGTTGAGGCCGGCTCCGGCCCGCTTGGTGATGCGGGCGTGCAGGCGCACTCCCGCTTCGACGTCCGGGAGCGCGACGACGGCCGCCTCCTCGACGTCGGGGTGCTGCGCGAGGACGGCCTCGACCTCCTGGAGGTTGGTGCGCACGCCGCGCACCTTGACCTGCCAGTCGGAACGTCCTTCGAGGACGTAGCGGCCCTCGGCGTCCCGGGTGACGATGTCGCCGGTCCGGTAGAAGGTCCGGCCGTCGCGGTCGATGAACACGTCGGGGTTCAGCGACTGCTGGAGGTAGCCCTGGGTCTGGAAGGGCGTGCGGACGACGAGTTCGCCGGTGCCGGGGCCGGTCAGCGGCCGGCCGTCGTCGTCGAGGACGTCGGCCTCGACTCCGGCCAGCGGGCGGCCGATGGGGACGACCCCTTCGGCGGTGCCGGGGTCGACGGGGTGGATGAAGCTGTCGTTGGTCTCCGTGCACCCGTACACGTTGTGGAAACGTGCAAGAGGAAACGATTCTTCGGCACGCTTCAGGAGATCCAGGGGTGTCTTGTCCCCGGTGAAGACGGCCTCGCGCACCTTTCCGAAGCGCCCCTCGGAGCCCTCTGCGCCTTCGGTCAGGAGGCGGTAGAGCAGCGGGACGCCCTGGACGAAGGTGACCTCACCCTCGGAGACCAGGCTCTTCAGGTGGGGGGCGTCGGTGGCCTTCTCGCGGTCGACGAGGACCACCCGGGCTCCGGCACCGAGGAAGGTCCACACATCGAGCAGGGCCAGGTCGAAGTTGAGCGGAGCGTAGGACAGGGAGCTGTCCTCGGCGGTGATCCGGAACTCTTCCGTCGCCCACGCGGCGAAGGCGTCGAAGGCGTCGGTGCCGATCGGCACCAGTTTGGGGGTGCCGGTGGACCCGGAGGTGGTCAGCAACAGCCGGGTCGTGTCGGTCGTGGGCCGGGCGAAGCCCTCCGCGGCACTCTCGTCCGCGGGTACGGGCCGGATGTCGAGGCCGCCCCCGGCGGTGACCGAGAGCTTCGCCGAGACCCGCGCCTGGCGGCAGATCCGGTCGAGGGCGTCGTCGCCGAGTTCGACGGAAGGGGCGAGGACGATCAGGGGCTCGGTGAACGCGGCGAGCATCAGGGCGATGGTCGCCGGGTCCTTCCGGGCCGGTATGCACACCGGCCGGCCGGCCGGGAGTTCAGCGGCCTTGAGCTGCCGCGACAAGTGCGACACCTGGTCGGCCAGTTCACCGTAGGTCACCTGCTCCTGGTTGAGTACGAGAGCCGTTAAAGACGGTCGCCGCCCGGCGTGTGCGGCGATGTTCTGGGCAAGGCTGGGCGATGGCACGTTTCCCCCGCATGGTCTGGAAAAGACTGGGCCAAGCACCGTTCGATTCATGTTCGAACCGATCTGCGCCGAACCAGACACTACCGAAGTTCCATGCAGGGTCAAGCATATACCGACCGGTCGCGTTGTGACCTAGGTCACCACTTGTACATGCAACTAACAACCTACGTCAAGATCATTAAAGGCGTGCTGCGGCCGCGTGAACGCAAAAAGGCCGCGCCCTTCCGTCTCCGGCGGATGGAGACGGTGAGGAGGCGACGGCCGTGGGGACGGGGGTGTGCTGGGTGGAGCGGAATTACACGGGGCGGGCGCTGCGCAGCGAGGCCACCGTGGCCGCGAGCGCAGGGTCCGCCCCCTGGGAGTTGAGGGCCCCGGAGAGGACCTCGGCGTAGGTGGCGCGGGCGGCCACATAGCGGTCCCGGCCCTCGTCGGTGATCACCGCGTAGACCCCGCGCTTGTCCGAGGGACACAGGTCCTTGAAGGCGTAACCAGCTCCTTTGAGCCGCTCGACGAGACGCGTGACCGAGGACTGCCCCAGGCCGATCTTGTCGGCGAGCTCCTGCATGCGGAGCTCGCTCGTGGGCGAGGCGGAGAGGTTCTCCAGGGCGCGGTACTCCGACAGACCGATGCCGTGCCGGCGCTGGAGCGCGTTGGCGAGCTCCCGCTCCACACGGGCGTGCAGGGTGAGCACCCGGTCCCAGACGGCCTGGTCCGAGGTGGGTGCGGGTGCCGTGGTGGTGGCGTTGTTCATGTACCTCTCCTCTGAAGGGGGTTTGACAACAGGTTATATGACCATGCAAGATCCGAGCTAACCCCGTGCGAACTTAGGCCCTTCATGGTCCTATAGAACTTGCACGCACAAACAACAATGGAGGCTCTAGTGTCCGCCGAAGAGACACAGAAGAACCAGAACATCGGCTGGGCCTGGCTGCTGTTCTCGTCTCTGTTCGAGATCACCTTCGCCCTCTCCACCGAGGCCACCCACGCCTTCACCCGCCTCGGCCCCTCGCTGCTGACGGCCGCTGCCGCCGCCTGCGGCATCTTCACGCTGTCGCAGGCACTCAAGTACGTCGACGTCGGCGTCGGCTACACCGTCTGGGCCGGCATCGGCGGTGTCGGCACAGTCATCTTCGGCACCCTGATCTACGACGAGCCCATGACCGTCTGGAAGGTCCTGGCCTTCGTCCTGATCATCGGCGGTGGCACCGCGCTGCGGATCACCGACAAGATCGCCGCGAACAAGAAGGTCGCCGAGGAGCGCGTCGCCGAAGAGCGCGCCAAGGCCACGGTCTGACCTCCCTCCCCGGTCCGACCCCTCTCCCCCTCCCCCTCCCCCTTCCACCAGTAGAGAGAGCCGCTTCCCATGACCTGGGTCTTCCTCGGTATCGCCATCGTCTTCGAGATCCTCTTCGCGCTCGGCACCAACGCCACGAAGGGCTTCACCCGCCTGTGGCCCAGCGTGCTCACCCTGCTCGCCGCGGCCGGCGGCATCTACACCCTGTCCCGCGCCCTGCTCGACCTGGACGTCTCGGTCGGCTACACGATCTGGACCGGCATCGGCGGCGTCGGCACCGTGATCTTCGGCGCCATCATCTTCAAGGAGAAGATCACCCTCGCCCGGCTGCTGTCCTTCGCGTCCATCATCGGCGGCGCGATCATCCTGCGTGTGACCTCCGTCTGAGGTCCGTGCCATGACGACCGCAGCCAAGGACCACCTGACCAAGCAGGTGGAAGAAGCAGTCCGGATCAGCCGCGAACACGTCGCCGCCGGCGGCATCCCCTTCTCCGGCATCGTGGTCCGCCACGACGGCCGGGTCCTGGGGACCGGTTTCAACCGCGTGCGCGAGGACCGCGACGCCTCCGCCCACGCGGAGGTGGTCGCCCTGCGCAACGCCACCAAGCAGCACGGCGCGTTCGCCGTCCACGGGGCGACCCTGATCGCCTCCGGCGAGCCGTGCGCCCTGTGTTACCAGGTCGCCCTCTACTTCGGTGTCGAGCACATCGTGTACGCCGCCGACCGCGGGACCGCGGCCCAGTACGGCTTCGACTACGCCGGCTCGTACCGCATCTACCGCGCCGACCCGACCGAGTGGGGCATCAAGACCACTCACCTGCCGGTCGAGGGGCACGAGGTGCCGTTCCAGGAGTACCTGGCCAACCGAAGGAGCGTCCACCAGTGAGCACCGACAAGGTGAAGATCAAGGTCTGGTCCGACTACGTGTGCCCCTTCTGCATGCTGGCGGAGGGACCGCTGGAGGAGGCCGTCGAGGGCCTCGACGTCGAGATCGAGTGGATGCCGTTCGAGCTGCGCGCCGAGCCCAAGCCCACCCTCCGCCCGGAGGACCCCTACCTGCCCGAGATCTGGAAGCGCGCCGTCTACCCGATGGCCCGTCGCCTGGGCGTGGACATCACCCTGCCCACGGTCTCGCCGCAGCCCTACACCCGACTGGCCTTCGAGGGCTGGCAGTTCGCGCTCGAGCACGGCCTGGGCGACGCCTACAACCACCGCATGTTCCAGGCCTTCTTCCAGGAGAACCAGGACCTCGGACAGCTGGACGTACTGGTGGCCCTCGCGGAGGAGATCGGCCTCGACGGGCCGACGTACCGCAAGGCCCTCGAGGACGGCACGTACTACGAGCGCCACCAGGACGCCCTGCGGGAGGCCGAAGCCCACCGTGTCCAGGCCGTCCCGACGATCCTCGTCGGCGACACCCGTCTGGAGGGCGTACCGAGCACGGCGCAGCTGCGCAGGGCGGTGCTCGACGAGCAGGCCAGGCTCGCCGAGTCGGTCACGCTCGACGGCGTCGTCTGTCGCGCCGACGGAAGCGGCTGCAACTGACCCGCGGCAACGGCACCACCTGCTCTACCCGTTCCACCCGCTTCACCAGCTCCACCAGCTCCACCAGCTCCACCAGCTCCACCAGCTCCACCAGAAGGACAGCACAGCACAGCACACGCAACACAAGGGGACACTCGTGACTACCTCCTCGCACTACCGTGCGCCTGCATTCGACCCGACTCTGCTCGCACTCGGCGAGGAGGTGTCGGAGGCCCTGGACAGCGGCAGACCCGTCGTGGCTCTGGAATCCTCCGTCCTGTCCGGCTTCCCGCACCCCGACAACCTGGCCCTGGCCCAGGAGATGGACGCCGGAATCCGCGCCCAGGGCGCCGTCCCCGCCCGGATCGCCCTGCTGGACGGCAAGCTCCTCGTCGGCATGGACGACGAGGTGCTCCAGCGGTTCTGCTCGTACGGGAAGGTGCCGAAGGTCTCCCTTCGCGACATCGGTCTCACCCTGGCCGGCGGCGGCGCCGGCGGCACCACCGTCTCGTCGTCGCTCCTGGCCGCCGAACTGGCCGGGATCCGCGTCTTCGCCGTCGCCGGCATCGGCGGCGTCCACCGTGACGCCCCCGCCAGCTACGACATCTCGACCGACCTCGTCCAGTTCACCCGCTCGCGGACCGCGGTCGTGTGCGCCGGGGCGAAGTCGATGCTGCACCCCCAGTGGACCCTCGAGTGGCTGGAGACCGCGGGCATCCCCGTCATCGGCTACCGCTGCGACGACTTCCCCGCCTACTTCTCCGTCTCCAGCGGCGTGCGCAACCCGCACCGCCTGGACGACCTGGGCGACATCGCCCGCGCCACCTGGGCCCACTGGCGGTCCGGCAACGACACCAGCGTCCTCGTCACCCACCCGATCGCCGAGGACGACGGCATCCCCTCCCAGGAGGTCGCCGACGCACTCGCCGCGGCCACCGAGCGTGCCGCGCGCGAAGGCGTCACCGGCCCGGCCGTCACCCCGTACCTCCTGAAGGCCATCGCCGAGGCCACCGAGGGCCGCACCGCCGCCGCCAACCGGTCGGTGCTCAAGTCGACCACCGCGCTGGCCGCCGAGTTCGCCGGCCACCTGGCCAAGGAGGCCGCGGCATGAGCGCCGTTCTCTTCGACCTGGACGGCACCCTGCTCGACACGCCGTCCGCCATCGCCGACACCCTGCACGCCACCCTCGCCGAACGGGGCCGCAGCGCTTCCGACGACCGGGTGCGGGCCACCATCGGCCGGCCACTGGCCGCCTCCTTCGCCCAGTTGACGGAGCTTCCGGAGGACCACGCCGAGGTGCAGGCCGCCGTCAGCCTCTTCCGCCACCTGTTCCGCGAGCAGGCCGTGCCGCGCGCCCGCGAGCTGGTCTTCCCCGGCGTGCCCGAACTCCTCGACCGGCTGCGCGGCGAGGGCCACCGGATCGCCATCGTCACCAGCAAGATCCGGCCCAGCGCGGAGGAACTCCTCAGGCCCGCCGGGCTCTACGACCTGTTCCACACCGTCGTCTGCCACGGCATGGCGGACCGCGGCAAGCCCCACCCCGACCTCGCGCTCCTGGCCGCCGAGCGGCTCGGCCTGGGCCCGGAGGCCTGCGTGGTGGTCGGGGACGCCGTCGACGACATGCGGATGGCCCGCTCGGCCGGCATGCGCGCCGTCGGCGTCACGTACGGCGTCGCCGGCGAGGAGGCCCTCAACGAGGCGGGGGCGCACACCATCGCCCACTCGGTCGGCGCCCTCGACGAGATCCTCGGCACGCTGCCCGCGGCGAGTACGCCCGCTCCGAGCCTGCCCGCTCCCAAGTAGACCCGTAGAGACCAGGGGACATGACAGCCACACTCACCTCCACCGGAAAGCGGAGCGTCACCGGCAGCCTGCTGACCATCTCCGCCGCGCAGTTCCTGATCGCGCTGGACTTCTCGGTCATCTTCGTCGCGATGCCGAGCATGAGCTCCGACCTGCACCTGTCCGGCTCGGCCATGCAGTGGGTGGTCAGCGCCTACAGCGTGTTCTTCGCCGGCTTCCTCATCGTCGGCGGCCGGCTCGCCGACCGGCTCGGCCCGCGCACCCTGTTCGTCGCCGCGCTCGCCCTGTTCGGCCTGGCCTCCCTCGCCGGCGGCCTCGCGTCCGGCGCTGTGGTACTGCTGCTCGCCCGCGCCGCCCAGGGCATCGCCGCCGCCACCCTGCAGCCCTCCATCCTCGCCCTGTTGAACACCAGCTTCGAGGCCGGCCGGGAGCGCACCCGCGCCATGGCGGTGTGGGGCACGGTAGGAGCCAGCGGACTCGCCGCGGGCGTCGTCGTGGGCGGTCTGCTGACCACCCTGTCCTGGCGCTGGACCTTCTTCATCAACCTGCCGTTCGCGCTCGTCTGCATCCTGGCGGCGCCCCGCTTCCTCGCCCAGGCTGACGTCCGCACGGCCAAGCCGCTCAACGTGCTCAGCGCCATCGTGTGCACGGCCACCGTCCTCGCCTCGGTCTTCGGGCTGACCCTCGCCGCGGGCGAGGGCTGGGGAGCGGCCTCCACCCTGATCGCCTTCGCCGCGGCCGTGATCTGCCTCGCCGTGTTCGTGGTGCGGGAGCGCACCAGCGCGGTGCCGCTGATCGAGCGGTCCCTGCGCGGCACCCGCACCCTGCTCGTCGGCTGCGGGGCGACGGCCCTCTACATGGCCAGCGTCGCCGGTGTGGAGTTCTACATGGTGACGCTGTTCCTCCAGGAGAACCGCGACATGGCACCGCTCGCCGCGGGCATCGCCTTCCTGCCGCTCGCGGTGTGCATCACCCTCGGCAACATGATCGCCGGAAAGATCATCCCCAAGGTCGGGGTAGGCGTGAGCACGCCGCTGGCCTTCGCGGTCGGCGCGGCCGGCCTGGTGCTGCTCGCCCTGGGCGTCCACCAGACCTCGTACTGGACCGGCATGCTGCCCGGCCTGATCGTCTCGGGCCTGGGCCACGGCATGATCTACACCTCGATGTTCGTCGGGGGCACCCGTGACGTCGAGGACGCCAACCAGGGTGTCGCGGGCGCCCTGATGACGACCAGTCAGTACGCGGGCGGAGCGCTCGGCGTCGCCGTCCTCGTCATCCTGCTCGGCGACCAGCCGGCCGACTCCCGCTTCCTGCCCGGCTTCCTGCTCGCCGCGGCCATCGCCGCCGTCGGCGCGCTGTGGGGCTGGCGGGGCTTCGCGGGCCTGCGCGGAAAGGACTCCGCCGCATGACCCGCCTGGGGATCCTGGTCATCCACAACGACCCCGTACCGGAGACGGAGATCTGGCGGACGGCGCCCGAGGGCACCAGCGTCCACACGGCCCGCTTCGAGTGCCCGCGGCTCGACGACAGCGAGTACACGGGAAGCACGGCGAAGCTGCTCGCGGACGCGCCCGACGTCCGGCGCTCGCTCGACTTCCTCGGCCGCCTCGAAGTCGACCGGATCGCCTTCTGCTTCGGCTCCCCCAGCTTCTTCGGCGGCGACGGCTTCGACGCCGAGTTCGCCGAGGCGGCGCTCGCACACTCCCACGGCACGCCCGTCTACACCTCGGGCCAGGCTCTCACCGAGGCCCTGGCGGCCTTGGACGTGCGGCGCCCGCTGGTGGTGATGCCGCCCTGGTTCACCCCGCCGACGCACCGCGCCGCGGAGGCGTACCTGACGGCGCACGGCGTCGAGGAGGTGTTCGTCCACCCCTTCGAGCTCGGCCCCGAGTGGGCGCACATCGCGCCGTACAACGCCTTTGACGAGGGCGCCCGTTGGGCGATCGACGCCGAGGAGGTGCGCCGGCAGGCCGTCGCCGCGTTCGAGGCGACCGGCGGGCGGGCGGACGGGGTCCTGGTGCCCGGCAGCGGCTTCCGCAGCCAGTCACTGGTGCCCGTCCTGGAGGCGGCCCTCGACGTGCCCGTCGTCACCGCCAACCAGTCCGTGCTGTGGTACGGCCTGCGCGCGGCGGGCGAGCGGGGGGACGACCGGCACGGCCGTCTCTTCCGGGCGGGCTGACCCCCGTACCACCCCGAGTTCCGTGCCCCGGTGCGCCGTCCCCCGCCACCGGGGCACGGTCATGCCCTCAGCCGGGTCGTGCCGTCCAGCCGCGTCCCCCACCTCACAGGGCGATGCACCTAGGGGATGTCAACCGCCGCGGCGTCCTTCGCTGCGGCGACGAAGGCGCGGATCCGGTCGTGGTCCTTCACCCCCGGGGCGGACTCGACGCCGCTGGAGACGTCGACGCCCCACGGGCGGGCCTGCCCGATCGCCTCGGCGACGTTCTCGGGGCCGAGGCCGCCGGCCAGCAGCCAGGTGCCCTCGGGGCGGGCGGTGTCGAGCAGGGACAGGTCCCACCGGGAGCCGGACCCGGCGCGCGGCGAGTCGAGCAGCAGCATGTCCTCGCCGAAGGCGCCGACGCGGGTGTCGGGCTTCTCGCTCAGGGACGTGGCCCGCCACAGGCGGGGGAAGACGCGGGCGGCCTCGTCGAAGTCGGCCCGGGTGTACGAGGCCCCGTGGAGCTGCAGCGCGTCGACGCCGAGCTCGCGGGCGGCGCGGGCGGCGTCGGCGGCGGCGGTGTCGTTGACGACGAGCACCGACCGCACGCGGGCGGGCACGTGGGCGGCGAGCAGCACCGCCCGGTCCCAGTCGAGGCCGCGGACGCTGGTCCGGCTGATCACCAGGCCGACGGCGTCCGCCCCGGCCTCGGCGGCCACGTCGATGTCGGCGGTCGTGGCGAGCCCGCACACCTTGACGAACACTGCTTCTCCTCTTCCTGGGCGGCGCGCCGAGCCTACTGAGCCGGGCCCGCCCGGGTCGACCTCGGCGGCCCGTCCGGCCCCGATCCGCCGGACGGACAGGCCCACGGACGGCCGCTCGGTCGGACGGATCACGCCCCCTCGGCCTCCTCGCCCACGCGCTGGTCGGACGCGTAGGGGTGGACGTAGCGGTCCTCGCCGAAGGGGGTGAACCAGGGCGCACCCGCCTCGTCTCCGTCCTCCGGCGTCCCGGCCGGCTCGGCAGCGTCGGCCGGCCGGGCGGTCTCGCCCGTCTCGTCGTAGAGTCGCTCGAACTCCACGCCCTCGAAGACCCCCGCCGCGAAGCACTCCAGGGCGGTCGCGACCTCGTCGTCGAGGAGGCCGTACAGGTCGAGGGTGACGTGCGCCTGCTCCAGGAGGAACTTCAGCACGAGCTCGTCGGCGAGGCAGCCGAGCCGCCGGAAACCGCCGTCGGTGAAGCGGGTGGTGAGGGCGACGGCGGTCACCAGGAAGCGGCGGGCGAAGAGTTCGTCGTACGTCGCCGCGTACCGCGCCGGGAGCTGGTCCAGGTGCCAGAGCTGGCCCTCGCACCCGGCGACGGTGGAGTCCTCCTCGGCGAGGACCAGGACGTCGTCGTACAGCTCGTCGATGAGGACCTCGGTGGCGTACACCAGGGCACCTGCGGCCAGTTCGGCGCTGGCGGGCCGCACCCCCCGCTCGTCCGCGGGCTCGTCGACCCCGAACGCCTCAGGCCCGAAGGAGCGCAGCCGTACGGCCATGGCCCGGATCTCGCCCTCGGGATCCTGCGCCTCCTCCGCGAGCTCGAACGGCTCGTCGGCCGGCTGCCGGGCGAGCTGGGCCCGCCGTGCCTGCGGGTCACTGGGCGGCGCGTCCGGCCCGTCGGCGGCGGCCAGGCTCTCGTGCGCGAGGTCGGTGTGCAGCTTGACCTCGCTGCTCTCCACCACCCACTCGGCCAGCACCTCGGTGCGCTCGAGCACCTCCTGCGCCACGGAGCCGACCGCGTCCTCCGCCACCTCCAGGGAAGGCGCCTCGACGAACACCTTGAGCACCGCGCCGCGGGAGTGGGCCCCCACGACGACATCGAGCACATCCACCTCCACCCCGTCGGGGCCCTCGACCCCGGCCACGGAGTCGAACCCCCGTTCCAACAGCGCGACGACTCCCACCCTGCGCAGCTCGTCCAGCTGGGGAGCGCCGTCCGGTATGCACGTTTCCACGGTCACGACGTACGTCACGACGGCAAGCGTGCCAGGTCGGCCCGCCCGGTTCCGGGTGATCGCGAAATCACCCGGGGAGGCGACGGGAACAGGCCGGTCCGCCGCCCTGCGCAACACCCGTGGAGACGCGGCACGGCGACCACGACCCGCAGGTCGTGCGGCTCGTTCCCCGAGCGAGCGAATCGCGTCAAGTCCCCGTCAGGAGGGCGTCAGAGGAGCTCCGGACCGGCGGGCGGCGGGCATAGCTTCGGGGACGGCCCTGGCGCGAACGGTGCCGGGGCGCACGTTCCTGGGGAGGAACCATGAACCACGCCCGGTACGGAGACGATCCCGAGCCCTCTGAACAGGTGCCGGCCGGACGACTGTGCGTCCCCGTCCGGCCGGTCGCCCACGGCTGCGCGGCCCGCCTCTTCCGCACCCCCGTCGGCGCCCGCACGGCGGTCGCCTTCACCACACCGGCACGCCTCCGGTCGGTCCTGGGCGCCGACCAGCCCTGGACACCCCTCGCCGAGCCGGCGCTGCGCGCCCTCGTGGCCCCGCTGGGCATCGAGACGCTGACCGTCGACCCGGCCCTGACGGCGCCGGCGCTCGCCGCGCCGCCGCTCGCGGCACCGGTCTCCGGCCGCCACCCGGTCCGGGCCGCAGGGCCGGCCGGCCGGCCCTTGACCGCGACGCTCGCGCGGTGACGGGGGCCGCCGGGATGACCGTCACGCCGCTGCGCCCGGTCGCCGCCCCCGCGGGCGACCTGTCCGTCTGGCCCGCGTCCACCGCCGAGGGGCCGAACGGCCGGGTCTTCGTCGGCGGGGTGCCGCTGGACGAGGTCGCCCAGAGCCACGGCACCCCCGTCTACGTCCTCGACGAGGCCGAGGTCCGCGACCGCTGCCGCACCTACCGCGACGCCTTCCCCGAGGCCGAGGTCCACTACGCGGCCAAGGCGTTCCTGTGCCGCGCGCTGGTCCACTGGGTCGAGGAGGAGGGCCTGGGTCTGGACGTCTGCTCCGCGGGCGAGCTGGAGCTGGCCGTCACCACCGGCTTCCCGGCCGAGCGGATCCTGCTGCACGGCAACGCCAAGTCCCCGGAGGACCTGCGGACAGCGCTGCGCCTCGGGGTGGGCCGGATCGTCATCGACAGCCCCGCGGAGATCGCCCGGATCGCCGCCGCCGTGGGCCCGAAGGGCCGGCAGAAGGTGATGCTGCGGGTCACCCCCGGCATCAGCGCGGGCGGCCACGCCAAGATCCGCACGGGTTCGGACGACCAGAAGTTCGGTCTCTCCCTGCGGGACGGCCACGCCCAGCACGCCATCGCCCGGATCCTCGACCAGCCGCAGCTGCAACTCACCGGTCTGCACTGCCACCTGGGCTCGCAGATCACCGACGTCAAGCCCTATCTGGTCGCGGTGCGCCGGCTGGTCGGCCTGATGGCCCGCACCCGGGACGCCCACGGGGTCGTGCTGCCCGAGCTCGACCTCGGCGGCGGCCACGGCATCGCGTACCGGCCGGGCGACCCCGCGCTCGACCTGACCGCGCTCGCCCGCCGGGTCCGCGCCGAGCTGATCGAGAGCTGCGCGGGCGCCGGACTGCCCGTACCGCGGCTGATCGTGGAGCCGGGGCGGGCCGTGACCGGTCCGGCCGGAGTCGCCGTCTACCGGGTCCTCGCGGTGAAGACCACCCCCGAGCGGGTCTTCGTCGCCGTGGACGGCGGGATGAGCGACAACCCGCGCCCGGCGCTGTACGGGGTGAGGTACGTGCCGCGGCTGATCGGCCGCCCCTCGGCCGCCGGGCCGCTGCGGGCGACGGTCGTGGGACGCCACTGCGAGGCCGGTGACGTCCTCGCCGAGGACGTCAGCCTCCCCGCGGACATCCACCCGGGCGACCTGCTCGCCCTGCCGGTGGCCGGCGCGTACCACCTGTCGATGGCCTCCTCTTACAACCTGGTCGGCCGCCCGCCGGTCGTCGCCGTCTCGGCGGGCACGAGCCGGCTCCTCGTCCGCAGGGAGTCCCTGGCCGACCTGCGCGCCCGCGACATCGGCCTGTGACGCCCGCCCCACCACCCGACCCGAGTCCGCCCCGCAACCCTCACCCCCGAAACCCCACGCGCCACTCCCACCCGGCGCGTAGGGTGTGCGGTGCAGCTGGTTCGCCCCGTCCTCCAGGCGGGATGCGTCGTAAGAGGGAACCCGGTGAAAATCCGGGACTGCCCCGCAGCGGTGAGCGGGAACGACCGCCGTCACACAGCACTGGACCCGAGACGGGTCCGGGAAGCGACGGCCAGTAGGTGTCCGCCGGTCGACGTCTGCGTCGGCCGGGCCGGGCGTGCTCGCGAGTCCGAAGACCTGCCACTGCCCGTGCGCGACGACCGCGCGCGGAGATTCCGGTGACCTCGAGGGCGGGTCGGCGACGTCGGGCACACCCACCGTGTGTCCCGCGCTCCTTCGCGTCCCCGTGGTCCACCGGGATCCTTCACACGACTCGCGAAGGAGAGTTCCGTGACCACCACCGTGTACGGGTATCCGCGTCAGGGCCCGAACCGGGAGCTCAAGAAGGCCGTCGAGGGCTACTGGAACGGCCGGGTGACGGCCGACCGGTTGCAGGAGACGGCGGCAGGGCTGCGCCGCGCCACCTGGCGGCGGCTCGCCGAGGGCGGCATCAGGGAAGTGCCGACCGGGGACTTCTCGTTCTACGACCACGTCCTGGACACCAGCGTCATGGTCGGCGCCGTGCCCGCCCGGCACCGTGCCGCGGTGGCCGCCGACGCGCTCGACGGCTACTTCGCCATGGCGCGCGGCACGCAGGACGTGGCGCCGCTCGAGATGACCAAGTGGTTCGACACCAACTACCACTACCTGGTGCCCGAGCTCGGTCCCGGCACCGTGTTCAGCGCCGACTCGGCCAAGCAGGTCGGCGAGTTGACCGAGGCGCTGGGGCTCGGGCTCACCGCCCGGCCGGTCCTGGTCGGGCCCGTGACCTATCTGCTGCTCGCCAAGCCGGCCGCGGACGCCCCGGCCGATTTCGTACCGCTCACCCTCCTCGACCGGCTGCTGCCGGTGTACGCCGAGGTGCTCGCCGATCTGCGGGCGGCGGGCGCGGAGTGGGTGCAGCTGGACGAGCCGGCGCTCGTGCAGGACCGCACGCCCGCCGAACTGAACGCCGCCGCCCGCGCGTACCGCGATCTGGGCGCCCTCGCCGACCGGCCGCGGCTGCTCGTCGCCTCCTACTTCGACCGGCTCGGCGACGCGCTGCCCGTCCTGGCGAAGGCGCCGGTCGACGGCCTCGCCCTGGACTTCACCGGTCCTGCATCGGCGAACCTGGAGGATCTCGCGGCGGCCGGCGGCCTGCCCGGCAAGCGGCTCGTCGCCGGGGTCGTGGACGGCCGCAACGTGTGGATCAACGACCTGGAGAAGTCGCTGGCCACGCTCGCGACCCTGCTCGGGCTCGCCGACCGCGTCGACGTCGCCGCCTCCTGCTCGCTGCTGCACGTGCCGCTCGACGCGGCGGCCGAGCGGGACGTCGATCCGCAGGTGGGGCGCTGGCTGGCGTTCGCGCGGCAGAAGACGGAGGAGATCGCGACGCTGGCGCGCGGGCTCGCCGAGGGGCCCGGCGCGATCACCGCGCGGCTCGCCGCGAACCGGGCCGCGTTGTCCTCCCGCGCCGCGTCCGCGCTGACCCGCGATCCGGCGGTGCGGGCCCGTACGGCGGCGGTGACCGCCACGGACGCCCGCCGCTCGCAGCCGTACGCCGAGCGGGCCGCGGCCCAACGGGCGCACCTGCGGCTGCCGTTGCTGCCGACCACGACCATCGGTTCGTTCCCGCAGACGGGCGCGCTGCGCACGGCGCGGGCCGACCTGCGGGCGGGCCGGATCGGCGGCGACGCGTACGAGGAGCGCATCGAGGCGGAGATCCGCGAGGTGGTCGCCTTCCAGGAGAAGGCCGGCATCGACGTCCTGGTGCACGGTGAGCCCGAACGCAACGACATGGTGCAGTACTTCGCCGAGCAGCTGCACGGGTACCTCGCGACGCGGCACGGCTGGGTGCAGTCGTACGGCACGCGGTACGTCAGGCCGCCGATCCTCGCGGGCGACGTGTCACGGCCGGGGCCGATGACGGTGCGCTGGACCTCGTACGCGCAGTCGCTGACCTCGCGCCCGGTCAAGGGCATGCTCACCGGTCCGGTCACGATGCTCGCCTGGTCGTTCGTCCGCGACGACCAGCCGCTCGCGGAGACGGCCCGGCAGGTCGCGCTCGCGCTGCGGGACGAGGTCACCGACCTGGAGGCGGCGGGGACCTCGGTGATCCAGGTCGACGAGCCGGCGCTGCGGGAGACCCTGCCACTGCGGGCGGCGGGCCGGCCCGCGTACCTGGCGTGGGCGACGGAGGCGTTCCGGCTGGCCACGAGCGGGGTGCGGCCGGACACCCAGATCCACACGCACATGTGCTACGCCGAGTTCGGCGACGTCATCGGCGCCATCGACGACCTCGACGCGGACGTCATCAGCCTGGAGGCGGCCCGCTCCCACATGCAGGTGGCCCGCGAGCTCGCCGCCCACGGCTATCCGCGCGAGGCCGGTCCCGGTGTCTACGACATCCACTCCCCCAGGGTGCCGAGCACCGAGGAGGCCGCCGACCTGCTCCGTACGGGCCTCGCGGCGATCCCCGCGGAGCGGCTGTGGGTCAACCCGGACTGCGGCCTGAAGACCCGCGCCTGGCCGGAGACCCGTGCGGCCCTCGAGCACCTGGTGGCCGCGGCCCGCACGGTCCGGGAGGAGCTGCCGACGTCGTGACCGGCCGGCCAGGGGCCGGCGGACAGACGACCGGCGGCCAGGCGACCGGCCGCTAGATGACCGGCGGCCGCCCGAGGCGGGCCATGCGCCAGGCGGTGGCCCAGCGCATGGGCCGCCTCGGCCCGCCGGAGCGGCGCGCTCCCTCGGCGAAGCCCTGGAACCACGCGGCGAGGCCGGAAAGGGAGCGCGTACGGGCCAGGGTGAGCAGGATCCACACCCCCAGGTAGACGGGGACGAGGACCGCGGGGAGGTTCCGCTTGGCCAGCCAGACGCGGTTGCGCGCGGTCATCCGGTAGTAGACGGCGTGCCGTGCCGGGCTGGTCCTGGGGTGCTGGAGCAGCAGCTCGGGGGCGTACCGCACGGTCCAGCCGGCGTCGAGGGCGCGCCAGGCGAGGTCGGTCTCCTCGTGGGTGAAGAAGAAGTCCTCGGGCCATCCGCCGATCTCGTCGAGCATGCGCATCGACAGGCCGTGGCCACCGCCGAGGAAGGTGGTGACCTCGCCGCCGCGCAGCGGGTCCTTGGCGCCCAGGCGCGGCACGTGGCGGCGCTGGGTCTCGCCGGTCTCGTCGGCGATGCGGAAGGAGACGACGCCGAGCGCGGGGTCGGCCTGGTAGAGGTCGGCGATGCGGCGGAAGACGTCGGTGTCGACGAGGAGGCCGTCGTCGTCGAGGTCGACGAGGACGTCGACGTCGCCGGCGTCGCGCAGGGCCTGGATGGCGACGTTGCGGCCCCCGGAGACGCCCCGGTTCTCGGGAAGCTCGATGCCGGTGACGCCGTCGGGGAGTACGGGGAGGGAGCCGGTGCCGTTGCCGACGACGACGATGCGGGCGGCCGGCTCGTCCTGCCGGGCCACCGAGTCGAGCAGGGCCCGCAGTTCCGCGGGCCGGGTGCCCATCGTCAGTACTGCCACGCCCACGCGCGGTCGCGTCACTGTCTCCTCCGTCCGTCCGCCGTCACGGCGGCGCCTGAGGGCCTTATCGGCCGCCGCCGATGCTAGCGGCGGGGCGACGCCGTCCGTTCACCCGTAGGACGGGTGTTGCGCGTCCGGCCGTCACCGGCGGCGGGACGTGACGCGTACCTCCCGGGGCCCCCTTGAGGGGCCCCTGGGCGGTCGGGTTAGCATATGAGCACCGTCTAGCTCGAAAGATGCACTGTGACTGTCAACGAGGACTCGTTCACAAACTGGAAGAACCGCGAGGAAATCGCGGAGTCCATGATTCCGATCATCGGGAAGCTGCACCGCGAGCAGGACGTCACGGTCCTTGTTCACAGCCGCTCCCTGGTGAACAAGTCGGTGGTCAGCATTCTCAAGACCCACCGATTCGCCCGCCAGATCGACGGCGAGGAGCTCTCGGTCACCGAGACCCTGCCGTTCCTGCAGGCGCTCACCGACCTCGATCTCGGTCCCTCCCAGATCGACATCGGCATGCTGGCCGCGACCTACAAGACCGACGACCGTGGTCTGTCGGTGGCGGAGTTCACCGCCGAGGCCGTCGCCGGTGCCACCGGGGCGAACAAGATCGAGGCCCGTGACGGCCGCGACGTCGTGCTGTACGGCTTCGGCCGCATCGGCCGGCTCGTCGCCCGCCTGCTGATCGAGAAGGCCGGCTCGGGCAACGGCCTGCGGCTGCGCGCCATCGTCGTGCGCGGCGGCGGCGACCAGGATCTGGTCAAGCGCGCCTCGCTGCTGCGCCGCGACTCGATCCACGGCCAGTTCCAGGGCACGATCACCGTGGACGAGGCGACCAGCACGATCGTCGCCAACGGCAACACGATCAAGGTGATCTACGCCAACGACCCGTCCGAGGTCGACTACACGGCGTACGGCATCAAGGACGCCATCCTCATCGACAACACGGGCAAGTGGCGCGACCGCGAGGGTCTGTCGAAGCACCTGCGTCCGGGCATCGACAAGGTCGTCCTGACCGCTCCGGGCAAGGGCGACGTCCCGAACATCGTGCACGGCGTCAACCACGACACGATCAAGCCGGACGAGCAGATCCTGTCCTGCGCCTCCTGCACCACCAACGCGATCGTTCCGCCGCTGAAGGCCATGGACGACGAGTTCGGCGTGCTACGCGGCCACGTGGAGACCGTCCACTCGTTCACGAACGACCAGAACCTGCTGGACAACTACCACAAGGCGGACCGCCGCGGCCGGTCCGCGCCGCTGAACATGGTCATCACGGAGACGGGTGCCGCCTCCGCCGTGGCCAAGGCGCTGCCCGACCTGAAGGCGCCGATCACCGGCAGCTCGATCCGCGTCCCCGTCCCGGACGTCTCGATCGCGATCCTGAGCCTGCGCCTGGGCCGCGAGGCCACCCGCGAGGAGGTCCTCGACTACCTCCGCGAGGTCTCGCTGCACTCGCCGCTCAAGCGCCAGATCGACTTCACGACCGCTCCCGACGCCGTCTCCATGGACTTCGTCGGCTCGCGTCACGCGTCGATCGTCGACGCCGGCGCGACCAAGGTCGACGGCGACAACGCGATCCTGTACCTCTGGTACGACAACGAGTTCGGCTACTCCTGCCAGGTCATCCGGGTCGTCCAGCACGTCTCGGGCGTCGAGTACCCGACCTTCCCGGCACCGGCGGTCTGATCCGCACCGGATCCGCCGGATCCGTCAGCAGGGCCTGAGAACGGCGGTGGGGCATGTCCCCGCCGCCGTTCTCGCTTGCGTCCGTACGCGGCCAGGTCCGGGCCGCGACCAGGGTGGCGGCGAGCGCGAGCGCGGCGAGGAGTACGGCCGCGAGCGCGGGCCCGCTGCGGGCGGTGAGCCGGCCGGCCAGCGGGTAGGCGAGCAGCCAGCAGGCGTGCGAGAGCGAGAACTGCGCCGCGAAGGCGGCCGGCAGGTCGGCGGCCCCGGCCGAGCGGCGCAGCAGCCGCCCGCTCGGGGTGAGCACGGCGGAGGTCGCCGCGCCGACGAGCACCCAGACGGCGAGCAGCCCGGGCCAGGACAGGCCGGCCGGCCGGACCGCGAGCCCGAGGGCGAGCGTGCCGAGGGCGCCGGGCAGCACGCAGGCGGCGCCCAGCATGAGCCTCCGTTCGTCGACCCGGTCGAGCAGGCGGGGCAGCACCAGCGCCAGGACCATCGAGCCCGCTCCGTACGCACCGAGGGCGATCGGCACATCGGCGGCGGGGCGACCGAGGGTGTCCCGCACCAGCGTGACCGTGCCGACCAGCACCATCGCGCCGGCCGCGGCCACCGCGAGGTCGAGGGCCAGCAGCGCGCGCAGCCGAGGGGTGGCGAGAAACAGCCGCACCCCGCAGCCGAAGCGGCCCCTGCTCGCCGCTCGGGCCCCCGAGCCCGCCGCTCTGGGCACCCCCGGCAGCACCACAGACACCACCAGCACCGCCGAAGCCAGGAACCCCACCCCCGTACCCGCGAACAGCCAGCCGTACGGGATCACGGCGAGGAGCGCGGCGGCCAGCGCCGGGGAGGCCAGGCTCTCCAGGTCGTAGGCGAGGCGGGAGAGGGACAGGGCCTCGGTGTACGCGCGTTCCTCGGGCAGCACGTCGGGGACGGTCGCCTGGAAGACGGGGGTGAAGGTGGCAGAGGCGGCCTGGAGCAGCACGATCAGGGCGTAGACCTGCCACAGCTCGGTGACGAAGGGCAGCGCGAGCGCGGCGGCCGTGCGGACGAGGTCCGCCGAGACCAGCAGGGCGCGCCGGGGGATCCGGCCGGCCAGGGCGCCGGCGGCGGGGGCGACGACGACATAGGCGACCATCTTGAGCGCCAGGGCCGCGCCCAGGACGGCGGCGGCGTCGGAGCCCGCGAGCTCGTAGGCGAGCAGGCCGAGGGCGACGGTCGCGAGGCCGGTGCCGAGGAGGGCGACGACCTGGGCGGCGAAGAGACGCCGGTAGGTGCGGTGGCGCAGCACGGACAGCACCCGTCCACCGTAGCCGACGCGTGCGTGATTGCGCACATGTTGAAGCGATCGCGGCGGCCATCGCCACTGAAGCGGCTCAGTCGTGCCAGGGCTCCCCGCTCACCTCGTGGTCGGCCCGGCTGATCGCCTCGACCACCAGCCGCTTGAGGTGGCCGTCCGGCATCGCGTACACGACCCGGCGCCCGTCCTTGCGGGACTGGACGAGCCCGCCGATCCGGAGCTTGGCCAGGTGCTGGCTGACGGCCGGGCGGGAGGCTCCGCACGCCTCGGTCAGGGCGCTCACGTCGGCCTCCCCCTTGGTGAGCAGCCAGACGAGCTGGAGGCGGGTGGGGTCGGAGAGCAGCGCGAAGACCGCGGCGGCGGCCGCGAGTTCGGGCGCCCCGGGGGTCCGCGCATGCGTTTGAGGTTCCGGCACGCCCTCATCGTAGGCAGTCACCAGGAACCACCCGCCACCCTGGTACGTTCTACAGAGTCGTAGAAACAAGAAGCGAAACTGACGACTGGAGTGTTCAGATGGCCCTGTGGGACCGCCTCAAGGAGTCCGCATCGACGATGCAGACCCAGCTGCTCGCGAAGAAGAACGACCTCAAGAGCGGCGCCTTCCGGGACGCGAGCATGGCGATGTGCGCGCTCGTCGCCGCGGCCGACGGCACGATCGACCCCTCCGAGCGCCGCCGGGTCGCCGAGCTCATCGCCACCAACGAGGTGTTGCAGAACTTCGACGCGACCGACCTGCAGCGCCGCTTCGACGCCAACCTCGACAAGCTGGCCGCCGACTTCGACTTCGGCAAGGTGAGCGTGCTCCAGGAGGTCGCGAAGGCGAAGAAGAAGCCCGCCGAGGCCCGCGCGGTCGTACAGATCGGCATCGTGATCGGCGGCGCCGACGGCGACTTCGACAAGACCGAGCAGGCCGTGGTCCGCGAGGCCTGCTTCACGCTGGACCTGCCGCCGCACGAGTTCGACCTGTAGGGCGGCCGGACCGGCCGGCCGCACCCCTCACATCGGGTTCGCGGCCCGCAGCACCAGGAAGAGCGTCACGGCCGAGTTGGCCGAGGACAGCGCCGACACGGCCGTGCCGAAGGCCGCCGCCCAGACGGCGAGCCCCACCGCGGTGAACAGCGAGGGCCAGGGCCGCCCGGCGGGCTCGGGGCCGAGCAGGGCGGCGACCCTGCGCGGCACCGGGCCGGCCGCGGCCGCTCCCCCGCCCGCGAGGTGCGCCAGGACACCGGCCTGCGGCGCGGGTACGGAGATCAGCGCGGATCTGCCGATGGCCCGGGCGACCGTACGGCGGCTGCCGATCTCGCCGGCCGCCTCCTCGTCGGCCCAGCGCTCCGCGGTGTAGGCGACGGCGGTGCGCAGCGGCCGCAGGAACGGGTTGGCCCGGGCGGCGAGGCGTACGACGAGCAGGTGCCGGTGGTGCCGGCCGGTCAGATGGGCGCGTTCGTGGGCGAAGAGCGCCCGGCGTTCGGCGGAGTTCAGCGCGGCGAGCATGCCGGAGCTGACCACCACCCGGTCCGGGGGGCGCCGGCCGGGCAGGGCGTAGGCGTACGGGGCGTCATCGGGCAGCACCGCCACCGGCCGCGGTGGCAGGCCCGCGAGCGCGCGGGTGGCCCGGCGCCGCACCCGGGCGTGCCGTGCGAGCGCGTGCAGGCAGGCCAGGACGACGGCGAGCAGGGCCGGGATGGCCGCGCGGCCGGCGATCTCGTCGTACGGGAGGGCGGCGCGGACCTCGGGGTCGGACCAGGCATCGGGGAGGGGGTTGCCGGGCAACTGGGCGGTGCCGACGACCATGAGGAGCGCGAGGCACAGGGTGCTGCACAGCGCGAGGACGGCGGCGACGCGGGTCAGGAGCCGGGTCGCGGTGCGCGGGTGCAGCCGGTGCTCGGCGAGGCGCGCGACGGGCCAGGCGGTGAGCGGCAGCAGCAGCGGCAGGAAGACGAAGACCCCCATGGCGGCTAGTCTCCGCCCTCCTCGGGTCGGCCCCGGCCCGCTTCGCCCTCCTCGCCGAGGAGTTCACGCAGCAGTCGCTCGTCGTTCGGGGAGAGCGCGGTGACGAAGCTGGCGAGGACCGCCTCGCGGTCGGCCTCCGCGTCGAGCACCTTGCGCATGCGCAGGGCGGCGAGACCGGCCTCGTCCGCGACGGCGGTCCAGACGAAGGAGCGGCCGGCACGTTCGCGGGTGACGGCGCCCTTGGCGTGCAGGCGGGTCAGGATGGTGATGACGGTGGTGTAGGCGAGGCCGCCGCCGACGCGCTCCTGCACCCAGGCCACGGGCACGGGGGCCGGCGCGGTGCGGAGCACGGCGAGGACCCGGGCCTCCAGCTCGCCCTGGCCCCGTCTGCTGCGCGGTGCGGGTGCCGACCCGCCGCTGTCTCGATCCGTCACGGCGTCCGATGGTACGTGAGCTGCGGTGACCCGGGTGGGGTGGAGAGGTGCCACGGCGCACCACCCGCCTCTTGGGCCCGGTCGGGGGTGTGGGTCCGGGGAGAGGGTGATGGGCCGTGGCACCGGTTCAGGGGTGGGGCGCCGCCGTCGCGGGGCTCAGCCGGCGACGCCCGGGTTGGGGTCGAGGGCGGCGGGGACCACGGCGGAGTCCTCGCAGTCGCCCGGGGCATCCGGGGGGATCGCGCAGGCGAGGGCGGTGGCCTGGCGCAGGGTCTCGGTGAGGTTCTCCCAGTCGAGCGCGGGCCGGTCGTCGGCGCGGGCCGAGATGAGGGAGGCGTTCCAGCGCATCCGGGGGACACCGGGGAGCGGGCGCAGTCCGGTGGACTCGCGCGGGGAGGCGGCGAGGGCCATGGGGAGCATGGCGCAGCCGAGGCCCGACTGGGCGGCGGCGCGGACCCCCGCCATGGAGCCGAGCTCGTGGATCTCGGGCGGTCCGTCCGAGCGGAGCCGGAGGAATTCGGGGAGCCATCGCTGCGAGGGACAGTCGGGGTCCGCGATGACCACCTGGCGGCCTGCGGCGGCCCGGCCGCGGGCCCGGGGAACTCCGGTGACGGGGACGAACTCGACCTCCTGGAGCCGTACTTCGGTGAGTTCGTCCGGGCGGTCGGTGCGTAACTGGTCGGCCAGGAAGGCGGCCGGGTCGTCCGCGTCGACGACGGTGAGGACGAGCGCGCCGTCGATGGAGCCGGCCCGGAAGGCGTCGTGCATCTCGCCGGTGCCCATGACCCGCAGGGCGAGCTGGACGCCGGAGAGCAGCCGGCGGCCGATGTGGGTCACCCGGGCGAGCTGCTGCCCGTACGCCAGGGCGGGGACGATGCCCACGGTCATGCGGGGCGGGTTCGCGGCCGGGCGGCGCAGTGCGACCTCCATCTCGCCCACGAGGGTGAGGATTTGACGCGCGTAGTCGGTGAGGACGGTTCCGGCGCGGGTGAGCCGCACGCCGCTCGGCAGCCGTTCGAAGACGGGCTCGCCCACCTGCCTCTCCAGGGCGCGCATCTGCGCCGTGACGCTGGACTGCGAGTACCCGAGGCGGCGGGCCGCCTGGGTGAAGGACCCGGTCAGGGTCACCTCGCGGAAAGTTCGAAGGGTTCTTGCGTCGATGTCCACGTGTCTAACCCCCTTGCCGCCCCCCGGCGGCAGCTGGCACTCGGCTGGCCGGTCACGCCACCCGTTCGATCGCCCCAGTCGGTCGGTCACACCAAGGGGTGCCGGGACGCTCCGTCGCACCCGGCACCCCTGGACGGCCGCGGAGGACTCTACTCGGAGAGCTGAGCCGGGACCAACGGAAAGTCCAAGTCCGGTTGCGCAACGTGATTGAAGAAGTTGGACAGTACGTTGAGCGCCACATGACCGACGATTTCGGCCAGTTCGGCGTCCGTGACGCCGGCCGCGCGGGCGGCCGCGAGGGCCTCGTCTCTGACGTTGCCGCCGTTGTCCATGATCGCGCCGGTGATGCGCAGCACCTGGTCCATGTGCGCGTCGCCGGCGTCGCCGCCACGCCGGGTGGCGAGCAGTTCCTGCTCGCTCAGGCCGACCTTGCCGCCGCGCATGGTGTGCGCGGAGACGCAGTAGGTGCAGTCGTTGCGCTGGGCGATGTAGAGCGCCAGCTGCTCGCGCTGCCGGGCACTGAAGCTGCCGCCGACCAGGGCGTCGCGCATGGCGAGGTAACCGCGCAGGGCGGCCGGGCCGTTGGCGAGGGCGGCGTAGAGGTTGGGCAGCTTGCCGAGCTGCTTGAGGGTGCTTTCGAGCAGCTCGCGCTGCTCCTCGTTGGCGGTCTCGACGGTCAGTTGGGGCAGGCGGGGCATGGAGCTCTCCTTGGGCCGAACCAAAGACGGAACTGATCGGTACCATCCTGACGGTACCGATCGGTTCCGTCTCATGCAACGGGAGCCGGTCAGTCCGGTAAGGAAGGCACCAGGGAAAGCACCGGGGAAGGCGCCGGGGAAGGCCCGCAAGGAAGTACACGAATCAACGGAATCGACGGAACCGAGTGGTACCGTTTCGTATGGCCACGAACGCGAAAGAACGGCTCCTCAGCGCCGCGGAGCGTCTTTTCTACGAAGAGGGCATCCGGGCCGTCGGCATCGAGCGCATCCTGTCCGTCTCCGGAGTGGGCCGCGCCTCCTTCTACCGTCACTTCCCCAGCAAGGACGACGTCGTCGTCGAGGTGCTGCGGCGCCGCGACGGCATGTGGCGGGCCTGGCTCGAAGGCCGGATCGAGGCGAGCGAACGCGACCCGCAGGAGCTGCCGCTCGCGCTCTTCGACGGACTCGCCGAGCGCTTCGCCGCGGCGGACTTCCGCGGCTGCGCCTTCATCAACACCATGGTGGAGACGGCCGACCCGGAGAGCCCGGCGCACCATGTGGCCGCCGAGCACAAGGAGAAGGTCATCGCCCGCCTGGACAGCCTGCTGTCCGACGGCGGCTACCGCGACCACGAGACCCTCGCCCGCCAGCTCGCCCTGCTCGGCGACGGCGCCATCGTCACCGCCCTGCGCGAGGGCACCACGGAGGCGGCGCTGCGCGCCCGCGCGGTCGCCACGGTCCTGCTCCGGACCGCCGACCGCGAACCGGCCCCCGCGGCGGGGAACCGCTGACCGCTGCGTCGCAGGCCCCGACGCAAGCCCGACAGGCCCGGCCGGCGATCCGCCGGCCGAGCCTGTCCGTTCCGTACGAAGGGGCCTAAGGGGCCCCGCCCCCGGGCCGCAGCTCACCCCGGCGCACCTTGCCCGAGCGCGTCCGCGGCAGGCTCGGCACCAGGTCGACGCCCCTCGGCACGAAGACCGGCGCGAGCCGCTTCGCCGCGAGGGCGATCAACTCCCGCTCCAGGAGCTCCGGTGGGTAGGCGTTACGGGCCTCGACCACCGCGTACGGGGCGAGGCCGCCCTCCTCGTCGCGGCAGGGGATCACGGCCGCGTCGGCGACCGCCGGGTGGGAGCGGAGCACCGCCTCGATCTCCATCGGGGAGATCCGGTGCCCGTACGACTTGAAGACCTCGTCCATCCGCCCGAGCAGCCGGATGGAGCCGTCGGCGCACCGCTCCCCCCGGTCGCCCGTCCGGTACAGGCCGTCCGCGAACGCGGCCGCAGTGCGCTCGGGCCGGGCCGGCAGGTCGACATACCCGCGCATCAGACCCGGCGGGCGCTCCGTCAGGTCCACGCACACCTCGCCCGCGTCACCGAGCCGCCCCGTCTCCGGATCGCGCAGCACGATCCGGTAGCCCGGCAGCGGATGGCCCAGCGGCGAGAGCGCGGGCGGTGTGTCGGGGGCGCGTCCGATCAGGGCGGTGGCCTCGGTCTGGCCGTAGCCGTCCCTGACCCGTACCCCCCAGGCCGCCTCGATGCGGTCGGTCACCTCGGCGGTCAGCGGCTCGCCGGCCGCCGTCGCCTCCCGCAGCCGGGGCGCGCCACGGCCTTCGGTCACGTACGGGAGCACCGCCCGCCAGGCGCTGGGCGGCGCGCAGAGGCTGCTGATCCGCTGGGTGGCGAGCACCCCGGGCAGCACGGACGGCGGCAGGCCGCCGTCGGGGGGTGCGACGACGGTGGCGCCGGCCGTCCAGGGGACGAAGAAGCTCGACCAGGAGTGCTTGGCCCAGCCGGGCGCGGAGAGGTTGAGATGCCGGTCGCCGGGGCGCAGGCCACTCCAGTACAGGCTGGAGAGATGGCCGACGCCGTATCCGGAGTGGCTGTGCTCCACGAGCTTGGGCAGCGAGGTCGTGCCGGAGGTGAAGTAGCAGAAGGAGGCGTCGGCCGAGGCCGTCGGCCCGGCCGGGAGGAACGGGCGGCGCCGGGCGGCGTCGCGGGTGGCGGGATACGGGGTCCAGCCGGGCAGGACCGTGCCCGGCGCCGTCCCGACGCCCGGCGCCATCCGCACCCCGGGCAGTTCCGACGCGCCCATCATGTGGACGAGTTCGGGTGCGCAGACGACATGCCGGATGGCGCCCCTGGCGATCCGGTCGGCGGCCTCGTCGCGGGTGAGGTCCTGGTAGCCGGGGACGACGACCGCACCGAGCTTGATGCAGCCGAGCAGGGTCTCCCACAGCTCCGCTCGGGTGCCGAGCAGGATGAGCACCCGGTCGCCGCGCACCACCCCCGCCTCGGCCAACGACACCGCCAACTCGTCCGAGCGGGCGGAGAGTTCGGCGAAGGTGACCCGGTCGACGACCGGCACGGTGCCGTCCGGACCCGGCCGGCCGAGGATCTCGAGGGCGGTACGCTCATTGCCCTCGGCGACGACGTCGAACCATTCGAGCGCCCAGTTGAAGTGCGGGGCGCGCGGCCACCGGAAGGCGGCCGTGGCCGCCTCCCGGTCGCCGCGCAGCCGGAGCAGCAGGTCGCGGGCGGCCCGGTACTCCTCGTGCGCTGCGGTCCTGCGGTGCTCCGCGTAGGCGGCCCGCCGGTTCACGGTGATGCTCATTCCGCCGCCCCGGCGAGCGCCCCGGCGATCGCGTCGGCGTCCCGGGTGAACGAGCCCCAGGGGCCGGGCCGGCCGCTGCCCACCTGGGTGAACCAGCGGGTGTGCTCGCTCGGGATGCCGATCACATGGGTGGCGGTGTCCGGCTCGCCGTCCGCGCCGATCGGGTGGAACGGCGCGTCCGTGCAGTCCATGCCGCCGGTCCTGAACTCCCCCTCCCCGTCGGCCGCGTCGGCCGCGTTGACGAAGGTCCGTACGTGCCCGTCGGAGAGCAGACAGCGGATCAGCGGGTCGCGGTCCGCGGCCAGGTCGGTGCTCGGCACCCGGGCGTCGACGAGGACGTCGAGGGCCGCCCACGAGTTCTCCACCTGCGCCGACTCGACCGAGAACCGGCCCTCGACGGGATCGGTGCCGAACCGGGCGCCGGGGCCCACCGGTTCGAGCACCCCGGCGGCGAGCAGCGCGAGGAACTGCTCCGAGCGCACCTGCGGCGGCCCGGTCGACACCATCGCCGCGACGGGTCCGAACTCGGCGAGGAACCAGCGGTGCGACTCGGGGGTGAGCCCGCCGAAGTCGACCACGTTGCGGATGGTCTGCCGCACGTCCCTGAGGACGTCCGCCGCCGCCTTCATCGGCCCCTCGGCGTTGCCGAGGCGGGCGTCGCCGAGATCGGCACGCAGCCACTCGGTGAGCACCTTGTGGAACTCGGCGGGCGAGCCGAAGCGGCGCCCGCCGAACGGCCGGGCCAGCGCGTCGAGCCCGGTCAGCGGCCGCGGGTCGATCCGGTATCCGGCGGCGAGCCGTTCGAGCACCGGCAGCTCGGGAACGAGCGCCAGCGCCTCCTCGGCCCGCTCGGTGAACTCCCGGGCCGCGTCGGGCCCGTGGACCTGCCGGACGCGGGTGGCGAGCAGTACCAGGTTGACCTCGGCGAGCAGCCACGGCAGCACCAGGCTCTCGAAGTCGAGCGGCGCGTGCTCGGCGCGCAGCCGCTCCATCCGCTCGGGGGTGAACAGCACGGGCCGGTAGCGGTGTTCGGGCCCCTTCTGGTTGAGGCCGCGGGTGAGCAGCGGCACCCCGGCGCGCGAGCCGCACAGGATCCGCGGCTCCTTGCCGCTCGGCAGGTAGAGCAGTCCGTGGCCGCCCTCGGTGAACGTGCCGCCGCGGCCGAGGGTGAGCTCGGCGAGGACGTCGTAGAAGGTGAGCCCCATGCCGATGACGCCGACGCTCGCGCCCGCCGGGATCTCCCCGAGCGGCATCTCGTTGGCGGAGCCGCCGGCGACGTACTTGACCGGCCGGGTCGGGGTCGCGTGGGTCCGGGCGAACCGCTGCCACTCCCGCTGCTGTTCGTCGAGCTCGTTGACGGGGTGGCCGGTGGCGAGCACCAGCCGGTCGACGGTGAGCACGTCGCCGCGGTCGAGCCGGAGCCGGTGCGGCCCCTGCCGGTCGGGGCGGTCGGCGCAGATCACCCGGGCCTCCACGCGGTGCACGGTCAGGCAGGGCGGCAGGGTGGCCTCGATGCGCTCCATCACGTACGCGAGGTATCGGCCGTAGACCTGGCGCGGCGCGTAACCCTGCGGCTCGGCGTGCGCGGGGTCGTGCTCGACCCACCACTCACCGAGGGTGGGGCCCGCGCCGGGCCGGTGCGGGCCCGCGTCCGCCGGCCCGGAGAACATGGTGACCTCCTGGGCCGGGGTGTTCATCAGGAACCAGGGCGACTGGTCCGTACGCCAGATCCGACCGGCCCCCGCCTCGTACGGATCGATCGCGTACACCTCCACCTTCCGCCCCGGCGGCCGCTCGGCGCACCGGGCGGCCAGCCGTTCCAGTACGGAGAGGCCACGCGGGCCCATGCCCGCGAAGGCCACCCGCAGCGGTTCGCGCTCGGGGTCGGCCAGACACCGCTGCACGGGCTGCGGCAGCGGCTCGGGCGGCGGGTCGGTCTCGGCCGCCAGGTCGTGCTCGCGGGCGACCCTGCCGAGCATGCCGGCGAGCTGTCGCGAGGTCATCGGGGTGGTCCTCCGGCTGGTGGTGAGCAGCGGCAGCGCGCCCAGATCGGTCCACTGGAGCCGACCGTCCGGGGCGACCGCTGAACGGGCCTCGCCCCGGTTGTCCGGGTGGAGGCAGAACGGCACGTCGAGCAGGCCCCGGTCGAACGCCTTCAGGAGGGCGACGCCGATGTCGTCGGCGAGCGCCAGGACCGTGCCGACCAGGGCGCGGGCCTCCGCCAGGATCTCCTCCGTGTCCCCGCCGGCCGGCGGCCCGGCGGCCCTGAGCCGTGCCCGGGCCGACCGGGCGGCGTCGGCGGCGACCCGCAGCGCCGTCAGGTTCTCCTCGACGGTCGGGATGCGGTGCGCCTCCGTCTCGGTCTTGACGATGAGCCGCTGCGCCCCGCCGCGTACGGCGAGTTCGGCGCTGCGGCGCAGCAGCAGCCGGGCGCCGGGCACGGTTCGCGGATAGACGCCCATGTACGTGTAGAGCACGATGTGCCGGTCCACGGCGGGCGGCAGCAGCTCGTCGGCGAGCAGCCGCAGCGCGGCGAGCGCGCCCGCGTCCTGGGCGGCGTGGGTCTGCTGGGCGTAGGACAGGGAGACGCTGGTGGCGCCGTTCTGGGCGAAGAACAGGCACTCGAGGACCGAGACGGCGACGAGCAGCGAGGGCGGGCAGAGCTGGCCGAGCAGACAGCCGCCGAAGGACTCCAGGTGCGCGCGCCGGCCGTGGGAGCGGCTCTCCTCGGCGAGGAACTGCACGGAGTCCCGCCAGGCGGCGACGGATTCGGCGAGCGGGGTGCGGCCGTAGGGCAGGCAGTACGAGACGGGGCCGCCCTCGCTGGCGGTGAGCCCGGCGGCGGTCATCGTGCGGAAGATGGCCATCGGGTCGGCGGAGCCGTGCCGGACCTGGACGGGGGTGCGGCGGCCGGCGGCCGCGGCGACCCGGGCGGCGGTCTTGGGCCCGTGGCTGACGATGGGAAAGCCGTTGAGGGGCCGGCCGGTGCGCAGGGCGGCGGTGGCGGCGGCGTGGTCGCCGACGCGGGTGTAGCTGTCGATGGTGAGGGTGGCGACCGTCCGCTCCGGAAGGGCGGCCACGGCCGCGACACCGGCGGACATCACCTCGGGGGCGACCATGCCCATGCGGGGCTGGACGACGAGTTCGCCGGCCTGGGCGGCCTCCTGGACGAACGTCCCGAGATCTCCCGGGGGGAGGGGGTGCGGGGGCTGGGCGGACGGGATCACGCCGCGGCCCGCCCGGTACACGAACCTCTCAGCTCGCCGAGCCTCGCGAGCAGGGCGGTCGGGTGGGCGCCGTCGGAGTACACCTCGTCGTACCCGGCTTCGAGGAGCTCGGCGGTACGCTGCTCGGCTCCCTCCGGGGAGATCCCGAGCAGTCCGCCGATCACCATCGGGATCTCGCGCGTGTCGCTGTTGCCGCGTAAGGCGCGGGCGGCCCGCAGTCCGTCCTGGTGGCCGTGGCCGTTGACGGAGGACAGCACGACGAGGTCGGGGCTGGTCATCCGGGCGGTGTCGACGAGCAGCTGCTCGGGCACGCAGGGGCCGAGGTTGAGCACGGAGTGGCCGTGCTCCTCCAGGAACAGCTGGAGGTGGACGAGGTTCCAGGTGTGCGCGTCGGACGACCCGGTGGTGAGCAGTACCCGACGGGAGGTCTCCGTACTGCGCAGCGGCTGAGGCCTTGCGGACGGGGTCATGGCGTGTCTCCAGTGACGGTGCGGATGCGGAGTGGGGGGTACGTACGCGTGCGGGTGTGCGGTGGGGGTGCACGAGACGGGCGTGTGGTGGCGCCCCGGGGCCGGGCGGACGCCGGCCCGGCCCCGGGGGTGCGGGGGCCCGTGGGGCCCCGGGAGTGCGAGGTGCGGTGCGGTCAGGCCGCGTCGGAGGGTGCTCCGGCGCCGACGCCCGTGGTGATCTCACCGGACAGCGGGGTGCGCGGCGAGGCCGGCCGGGCCCGCACGGCGAGCACGGTGCAGCCGGTGGCGCTGGACATCTGGTGGCGCGTGCCCGGCTCCTCGACCACCAGGTCGCCGCGGTGGAAGCGGCGCCCGTCGCTGTGGTCGAGGGTGCCGTCGAGGACCAGCATCAGCTCGTGGCCCAGGTGCTCGTGGAAGTCGCCGTGGGCGCCCGGCGGGAAGCGGAGCAGCAGGGAGGCGGAGTCCTCCTCGCCCGCGTGCCCGGGGCCCCACAGGACGACGAACTCGACGCCCTCTCGGCCCGGTTCGGTCCACGGCACCCACGGCAGGTCGGTCTGCTCGAAGCCGTTGCGGAGCACATCGCGGAAGACGGTGACGTCAGGCACGGGCGGTGACCTCCGAGGCGGTGGCGGCGCGCTGGGCGACGACGGACGGGATCGGGTCGGGTCCCCACGGCTGGGGGCCGTTGACGATGGGGGCGCCGATGAGGGAGCCGAACTCCCGCCATGCACCGTCGTAGTTGCGGACGTCGGGCAGGCCGAGCAGCTCGTGCAGCACGAACCAGCTGTGGGCGGAGCGCCAGCCGACCCGGCAGTAGACGACGGTCGGCGTGTCGGTGCTCAACCCGCCGTAGGCCGCCCTGAGTTCGGCGTCGTCGCGGAAGGTGCCGTCCGCGTCGATGGCGGTGTGCCAGGGGATGTGCTCGGCGGACAGCGCGTGACCGCAGCGGACGCCGACGTCCTCGGGGACCCCGGGCGGGGTGTTGCTCTGCCCGAGGTACTCCTCGAGGGAGCGCACGTCGAGGAGGGTGCGGCGGCCGATGTGGTCGAGCATGTCCTCGCGGCGGGCCCGGATGGACTCGTCCACCACCGGTACGGGGTAGTCGGCCGCGGCCCGCTCGGGCGCCTCGCGGGTGAGCGCGCCGCCGACGGCCTCCCAGCGGGCGCGCCCGCCGTCGAGGATCCGCAGCTCGCGGTGGCCGTAGAGGCGGAACTGCCAGTAGCCCGCCGCGGCCCACCAGTTGTTGTTGCCGCTGTAGAAGACGACGGTGTGGTCCTCGGTGATGCCGTGCCGGCCGAGGAGGGCCGCGAAGGCCTCCGGGCCGATGACGTCACGGCGTACCGGGTCCTGAAGGTCGCCGGTCCAGTCGAGGCGTACGGCGCCGGGGATGCGGCCTTCGCGGCCGCCCCCGTCGTTGCCGCCGTCGGTGATCTCGACGAGGACGAGCTCGCCGTCGGTCGCCCCGGGGTCGCTCAGGTGCCGCTGGAGCTGTTCCGTGCTGACCAGAAGGGTGTCGCGGGACATCGGGTTCACCACCAGTACGTCGGGTATTTGGCGATCACGCCGGCCTTGGAGGCCACCAGGCCCACGAGGACGAGCAGCACGCTGCCGATGGTGAGCAGGATCAGGAAGCGCAGCGGCTGCGGGTCCTGGAGGACGGCGAGGACGGCGGTGGCGGCGGCCGGCGCGTGGACGGCGCGCAGCACCAGCATCAGCCCGACGGAGAGGCCGGCGGCGATGGAGGCGACCCACAGGGAGTGGCCGAAGAGGGCCACGGCCACCAGGCCGAGGACACCGGAGCCGACCTGCCCGAGGATCACCCCGCGGGGCTGGGCGGGCGGCAGGGCGGGCGTGCTGCAGATGATCATCGCGGTGGCGGCGAGCGGGGCGATCATCAGCAGGTGACCGGTGGCCTCGCCGAGCGCCACGAGGATCACGAGCGAGACGACGGTGACGAGGGTGCCGAGGACGGCGGGTTTGGCGCCCGGGAACGGCGGGGCGCCGCTGCCGCCCTTGGGCGCCGCCGCCGGGGTGGTCTGGGTCTGGTTGCTCACGGATCTCTCCTCTGCGGCGGAGCCGCTCAGCGGTGCGCGCCGGTGAAGTAACACTGGGCCTGGCGGTACACGACCTTGCCGATCTTGTGGCCCATTTCGATGCCGGGCTCGTTGTCGAAGGACCAGTGCATGCCGCCGTACACCCGCGAGATGCCGGCCTGGCTGGCCGCCTCGCTGAAGGTGGGCCAGGTGAGGACGACGTCGGTGTGCGGGGTGATGCCGGGCTCGACCGTGGAGGTGCCGGCCTTGAAGCGGAAGGAGTCGCCGAACTGGTCGGTGCCGGTGAAGCGGCGCAGGAACTCGGAGGCGGCGCCGGAGAAGGTGCTGTGGCCGGAGACGGTGGCCGGGAACGGCGGCACCGCCACGTAGGCCTGCCAGTCGACGCCGTCCATGGTGACGGTGCCGCGGCCGGGGCCGCCCCAGGAGCGGACCTGCTGCCCGCGGCGGTCGTACGGGATGAGGGTGGACGGGCGGGCGAAGTCGTAGTCGAGCTTGACCGCCCAGGAGCCGATCGCCGCGTCGCACTCGGCCATGTTGAGGCCGAAGAACAGCTTGGCGTCCTCGTCGACGGTGTAGCCGTCACGGGCGGAGACGAAGCGGCCCCACATCTGCTGGGCGCCGGGCGGGGTCACGTCGTCGTTGAGCCAGAACTCGGCGATGCACTTCTGCTCGTCCGTCAGGCCGGCGCTGATCTCGAGGAGCTCCTCGACGGCGGCGGTCAGGCGGACGGAGGGGTACGCGGGCGGGGCGGCCACCGTGAACTGGTCGGGGCTGCTGAGCGCGAACGGCTTCATCACCGCGAACTGCGGGGTGAGGTACTTCTGGAGCTTGCCGCCGACGATCAGCGGGGTCCAGTGCTCGGGCGCGACGACGGTCGACGGGTCGAAGGCGCCGGCGGTCTGCGGCGGGTTCTTCGGCTGGTAGCCGGTGGTGTCGGCGTACGGCGGCGTGGCGAGCTGGTTGGCGCCGTCGCCGTGGCGGTAGTCGAGGACGGCCTGCGCGGTGCGCAGACCTATCCACGCGGGGCTGTTGCGGCGCGGGTCGGTCAGCTCCGGGTCGTAGCCGAGGCTGCGCAGCATCGAGTCGATGGCGACCTTGTACTCGGGGAAGAAGTCGAGCAGGGCGCGGTGCGCGGCGTAGCTGACGGCCTCGTTCTTGTTGTCGAGGGTGCGCTCGGCGCGGGGGCGGCGCAGCGCGCCGCCGAAGCGGGTGCCGGAGGCGACCCGGTCGTAGCAGGCCCAGGCGTCGTAGATGGCGTTGTGGACGATCGCGAGGATGCGGGCGTTGACGGTGGCGGGGCCGAAGCGGTTGCCCGCGGCCTGGTAGCGGCCGAGGATCGCGTCCATCGTGGCCTGGTTCCAGCGCACCACGACGCTGGGCTCGGCGGCGGCTCCGGGGGCCCGGCGGCCGGTGCGGGTCTCCGCCTCGAACCGTTCGACGGGGGCGGCCCAGGCCGTCGTACCGCCCGAAGCGAGCGCGAAGGCGCCGGCAGCTGCGGCGGAGGCGGTGAGCACCCGCCGCCGGGTGAGCGGCGCGCGGGCCGCGGGTGTGGTCGGGGCGGGGGTGACGGGTCGCTGAGACATCCCTGGATTCCTTCGCGTGTGGTGCGGGGCGGGAGCGGATCAAACGAAAATTCGAGAGCATCGAAAACATCGAACAGACCTCAGGCTGGCGAGAATTGATCGCGCGGGGCAACGGCCGATCGGCTTCTTCCATCGGAGGCATGCAAGGAAGCGATGGGCGTCGCCGTGGCTCCGGCGAGTGGTTAGCGTGAGTGGCCATCGGCGCTCCCCCACGGCCGGACGGACCCCCGGCCGTCCGGCCGTGAGCGGGTACGCCGTGCCACCTCGGGACGGCACGCGGTCCCGGCCCCTGGGGCGCCACGACGCGCCCTTCGGTCCCCATCGCTGCCCCCTCTGTCCCCCGTATCGCTCCCGGCGCGAAGGCAGCAGCCGCACGCCGGCGAGGCGCGACCGAAAGCCGACCCCGGTCCGGCGCACCCGCTGCCGCCCGGCCCGGGTCCGCCGCACCCGCGCCGCCCGGCCCGGGTCCGCCGCGCCCGGGTCGCTCCTCCGGGAGCCCCCTCATCCGCCGAGACCGACCGCACCGATCCCGCACCGATCCGTTTGGAGTGGCCGCCCATGTCCGTTTCCTCGCAGCTGAGACCGCCCCGTGCGACACCCTCGGCACCGCCGCCCGGCAGCCGCTTCGACCGGCTCGCACCGCGCCTGCACCGCTACGGGCTCGGGCTGCTCAGGGGCGGGCTCGGCGGCGTCTTCGTCTGGTTCGGCATCCTCAAGGCGATCGGGCTCAGCCCGGCCGCGCAGCTCGTCGTCGACGTGATGCCCTTCGACACCGGCGGCTGGTTCGTCCCCGCGCTCGGCTGGGCCGAGATAGCCCTGGGGGCCTGGCTGGTCAGCGGGCGGGCGCAGGGCGTGCTGCTGCCCGTGCTCGGCGGCCACCTGCTCGGCACGTTCGCGGTGCTGCTGCTCACCCCGCAGGTGGCGTTCGACCACTCCAACCCGCTGCTCCTGACGATGGTCGGCGAGTTCGTGGTGAAGAACGTGGTGCTGCTCGCCGGCGCGGTCGTGGTGACGACCCGCCCGCGCCCCGGGGCCTGACACCCGTCACAGGACGCGGGGGTCCTGCCGTTCCCCGCCCGGTCCGGGCGCCGTGAGGGATCTCTCGGCGACCCGGGCCGTGGCATGCGCCCAAGCCACTAGCATCGTGGCACTGAGTGTGTTTTGCTGAGGGTACTCAGTGCCAAAAGTGCCACAAGCATTGCTAGGGGAGCCCCAGACCATGGCCAAGGACTTCGACCTGTATCGCCCGTCGGAGGAGCACGAGATGCTCCGGGAGACGGTCCGTGCGCTGGCGGAGGCGAAGATCACGCCGTTCGCCGCGGCGGT